>JALHDH010000203.1 GCA_022839105.1 bacterium | reverse complement strand
CCGGCGGGGCGGTTGCTCTCCCTGCACCCCGGTTCCCCGGGGGCTCCGCTATCCTAGCACCGCCTCCGCCCCCCGTCAACATGCATGCACAACATTTTTTCCCGAAGCCTTCCCCGCAACCCGACCCGAGACCAGGCAGGCGGAAACCAGGCGCCCGCGAGCGCGGGTCGCAGAAGCGCATCCGGGAAGCAGGCAGGGAGCTCGGCCTGCCCAGCGGGAGCAGGGGACGGGGCCCGCCAAGCGGGTGGACACAAAGAGACAGGGCCCGCCGAAGCGGGCGAAAACAAAGAGACAGGGCCCGCCGAAGCGGGCGGACACAAAGAGACAGGGCCCGCCGAAGCGGGCCCTGTCGGGAGTTCAGGTCAGGTCAGTCGAAGACTAGAACTTGACCTTGAACTGGGTCGTCACCTGCCAGCCAGACCAATCCAGCGGGTGGGCGGTGAAGCCCTGAACCGGAGTGCCGACATCGGTGGTGCCACCGGCGAACGTGGAGGCATCCACGTTGTCGTTGTTGTCGTAGTAGCGGAAGTCCATGTTCCACTGGGTGTTCGCACTGATGTCATAGTCGAAGCCGATGAACGGAATCGTCTGGGTGACGTCAATGTTGTTGAAGTTCGTGGTGTTGTTGGCCACCGCGAAGGTGTTGTAGATCCCTCCGGGATCCCAGTGACCCTTGATGCTGGCGATGTCAACGCCGCCCCGCAGGGTCCACTGGTCGTTGGCTTCCCAACCCAGGCCGAAGTGACCGCTGTCGATGTCGATCTTGGTGTAGTTCTGGCTGCCACCGAAGGCCGCGGTCAGACCGGTCTCGCGCTTGAACTCGTTGCGCTCGTAGCCGAGGTCGATCTTGATGCGCGGGTCATCCCACTTGTAGCTGACGCCGAGGCCCCAGGCAGTCTGCTTGCCACGGTTGTCCTCGAGGGGCTGCAGGGCATCGTTGAACGAGCTGGAGGTGCCAGCGCCGTAGATGCTGGGATGCGCGTAGCCGAAGAACACGGGGTCGATCCAACCGGGGGCGAAGCCCACGATGGGGAGGTTCGGAGCACCAGCGCCGGCGGCACCCGGGAGGACCCGGACGTCATACAGCGAGGTTTCCTTCTGGTTGAGGAACTCAGCCTTCGCCCAAACCAGGCCGCGACGCTCCATGAAGCGCCACTGACCGTTGAAGGTGATGCCTTCACGGTTGTGCGGATACACATCCGTGTCGTGCATGGCCCACATGTTGGAGAAGTAGTTGAGGTCAGGCAGACGCCACACGCCAGCACCCGAGAAGTTCCCGATGGTGGAGGGGTAGACGTTGATGAACGGGTCGTAGGTGGGGTCGACGGTCAGGTAGGCCAGCGACACGTCGAGGTCGCCCTCGAGCAGGTTGGCACCAACCTCGAACCGGGCGGCGTCGCCGTCGCGGCTGTAGTCGGAGTTGCGGTTGGACTTGTACTCGGTGTGGGCCCACTCACCAGCCACGTAGATCTGGGTGTCGCCATCACCGATGTCCCACTTGTAGTCCGCCGAGAGGCCGTAGCCGAACATGCTCTGCGGGCCGAAGCTGCCGCCCAGGTAAGGCAGGGCAGCGTTGTCCACGGTGGTGCTCCAGCCCGGGATCGGGCGGGTGTCCACGGTGGTGCCGATTCCGCCGTTGGCCTGCGCGAAGGCGCTGGTCTGGGCGGCGTAGTAACCCGACGGGTTGACCCACTGAAGCGGGGTCATGCCGAAGGAGTTGCCGGAGTTGACGTTGGCGGCGATGATGCCACCGACGGCCAGGGCGTTTCCGCCGGCGGCCTCGTTGGCGGCGCGCATGAAGTTGGCCTTCACCTGGCCACCCTTGAACTCGAAGGCGAGGTCAGCACCCAGGACATCGGTCACGTAGCCGAGGTTCCCGGGGATGATCGCCACGCCGAAGATTCCGGCGGGCATTTCATCGCCCATCCGCGAACCGAGGACTTCCCAGCGCATCACGCCGGTGTCCTTGATGTCGAACGAGCCGTTGACGTTGAAGCCGAAGCGGTCCAGGTAGGTGGGACCGAAGGCGTTGGGGTTGTACTGACCGACAAAGAGGATGTCATCCATGTTGTCGGTGTTGTAGGCGCCCAGCGTCAGCTTCGTGCCGGAGGGGTTGTGCAGGACCCAGAAGTTGTCCAGGGTCATGCGGGTGTAGGGCTGGTTGTTCAGGCCCTGCACGCCAGCGATGCCGCCACCGTTGATGTCGCCGGTGAACGGGTTGGACAGGAACGGAGCGCTCACACCCCAGAAGGCGTCGACCACGGCGTCGCCCTGGGAGGTGAAGGCCGAGAACTCGGCGCCGGCGTCGATGTCATCGGTGACCCGGATCCGCAGACCCAGGATCGC
>JALHDH010000202.1 GCA_022839105.1 bacterium | reverse complement strand
GTGTTGTTGACCGTGAAGGCCACATCGACCGTGTCATTTACGACAATCCTCCCGGTTTCAGGTGCCGGCACCGTCACGTCCAGGAAGAGGTCGGTTGCTATCGGGTCGATGAACTCATCGGGGATTGTTGCAACGGCAATGGACTTTGGCACCTTCTGCCGGCTCTGGACAGCGACAACGAGCTCGGTCGCATCCGACCCTGCATCAGTCTTTCCGGTTATGGTGATCTCACCCTTGCGGTTCACCGTCACATCCACCTTTTGACCGCTCTTCAGCGGCAGCAGGGCGAGGTACAAGTCGTTGAGGTCTTCAACCACTTCACCATTGACTGCAGTGATGATGTCACCACCGAGGTATATCACACTTGAGCCGTATTGGACCATCTGAGTTCCCCCTTTCAAGCCCGCCTTGTCGGCAAAACCGCCGCTTATCACTTGGCTGATGAGCACGCCCTTGTCAACCGTGAGCTTCGCATAGGCCACGAGTTGCGGAGAGAGCTGCACTGCCGCCAAGTCGAGCCAGCCTCGGCTGACCTTGCCCAGCTTGATGAGATCGGGGATGACGGCAATAGCGGTATCGATGGGGATTGCAAAGTTCAATCCTTGCGAACTGCCGGTGCTTGAGTAGATGGTGCTGTTGATCCCTATCACCTCCCCTCGTCCGTTGAGCAATGGCCCGCCGCTGTTTCCCGGGTTGATCGATGCATCGGTCTGGATGGCATTCATGATGATTTTCCCGTCACCGGTTCGAACAGGCCTGTTCAAACCACTTACCACCCCGACCGTCAGCGTCCGGTCATATCCGAAAGGATTGCCGATGGCAATCACTTTCTGTCCGATCTTGAGTTCCTCGCTGGTTCCCAAGGTGATCGGCTTGAGCACCACGTCTTTCTCGACATTGATTTTTATCACAGCCAGGTCATCCTCGCTGTCGATTCCCACCAATGTGGCAGGATAAGTCCGGTTGTTGTACAGACCCACCTTCAAACTGGCTGCCTTCTCAACCACATGGGCGTTGGTAAGGATGTATCCATCGGATGAGAGGATTATTCCGCTTCCGGTACCCTGGGCAGGCAGGACATCCATGAATGCATTCACTTGTGATTCGGCAATCGTGGTGATATGCACCACGCTCTTGTTTGCTTGCTCATAAACACTGATGGTTTGCTTCTCATCGGCACTATAGACCCAGGAACGCTCATCACCCTCGAAAAGGATCAAGCCATCCTCACCATGGAAAATGTTTGACACCGGAACACCGGATAAGGAAAGCAGCCCTTCCACGCCCTGTGCTTCAACCACACCCTTGAGCACTTGGGCAAGATCTTTTTTACGCTTGTCCTCATTGATGGAGTTGGTCCAACGAATCAGGATGTAGGCAAACACAATACTGGCCGTACCGATGAGGATGGCCAACACTATCCGGATTACTGTGGTGCGTGTAGTTCGAAGCATGTCCCTAGTGTACTTCCAAAGGGGGAGCTAGGCAACTATAGGCTGGACAGGAGCGTTAGAACTTCCTCTTTCGTCGGAGGGTCGCAACCCCTTCGTGAGCAGTTTATTGCGCTCGCTGCACTCGCCCATCTGAGCGCATCCTTGATCAGGTGCTCGTCAAGCACACCAAGGCAGGGCGGCTGGCCGTCGGAGCCGAAAATATCCCGCTCGTGCAGGTAGGAGAGCAGGGCTCCGCTGAAGGTATCACCGGCTCCCACCGTGTCGATAACAGGCAGATCGATGATCGGCATGCTGACTGCCAGTCCCTCGGGGGAGAACCAAATGCTGCCATCCCTTCCCAGCGTCAATATGGTATGAGCAGAGTAATCGATGGCAAGCTTTTTGGCTTGTTTCTTGATATCCGCACCGGGATACAGGTAGAGAAGGTCTTCGTCGCTGAGCTTGATCAACGAAGCCAGGCCGAACGCCTGTTCCATGCGCTTCAGATACGATTGCCTATCGTCGATTACGGCCGGCCGTACGTTGGGATCGAGAAAGATGATGGGACGAGGTTCGTACTCCTTGAGGGCTGCCAGGATCGCATGGCAGCCGGGTTCCAAAGCCAGGACGAGGGAGCCGATGTGAACCACCCTGAGGTCGGTATGCTCCCCCATCACAGAAAGCAGTTCGTCCTTGTTCAGGGTGACCGGAGCCGAGCCTTCCCAATAGAACGCATAGGTTGCCTTTTTGTGCTCATCCAAGGAAGCAAAGGCCAGCAGGGAAGGCTGCTGTGCAGCACACAGGACGGGATCGAACATCACTTGGTTTTCCACCAAATGGTCCAATACCCTCATGCCGAACATATCCTTTGAAAGCTTTCCAATGAACCCGACAGGAGAACCCTGCAGCGACGCAGCAGTG
>JALHDH010000091.1 GCA_022839105.1 bacterium | reverse complement strand
CCTGGGCTTCGACGACCCGAAGATCCAGTTCTGCCAGACCATCAAAGAGATCGAGCAGCGCCTGAACGACCCCGGCATCCGCCTGGACTCGTTCATCGTTTCGAACACCCCCTCCCACACCATGCGGATGCTCTGGCGGACCGGGAAGGCCGAGATGCAGAAGCGACACCTCCTGTTCCAGGAGGAGGACAAAGAGACCGACATCGCCAGCCTGCTGGGCGCGCTGAGCACCTGGTGAGCCCCTCGCTGGCCAGTGGCCTCTCACGCCGGCCTGCCTGACCGGACAGCGGGCGGACGGCGAGGGCGAACGGCCCGGGCCGGCCTGGCCGACCGGACAGCGGGCGGACGGCGAGAGCGAACGGCCGGGGCCGGCCTGCCTGACCGGACAGCGACCGGACAGCGACCGGACGGTGAGGGCGAGCGTCGCTGGCCTGGGAGGGGACCTTCGTAGCGCCCGCCGTCGAACACATATTCGCCGACGATCCGGATCGGCGCCCGAATGCCACGGTAGGTGGCGGATTCAGAGGATCGCTTCATCGTTGACTCTATTGTATACAGTGATGTAGGCTAGGGATGTCAGGGGAGGTCCCGATGGCTGGTTTCATGGTTCGCATTGGTGAACGCGCGCACTCCACGCTCCGGGCTCTTGCGCTCCGGGATCACCAGCCCATGTCGGCGGTGCTGGATCGGGCTCTTGAGGCCTACCGGCGTCAGCGGATGCTGGAAGACCTGAACGCTGCCTACGGGAGGTTGCGCCAGGACGCCGCCGAGTGGACCGAGGTTGAAGCCGAGAGGCGCCTCTGGGACGGGACGCTCAGCGACGGGCTGGAGGCAGGCGAGTCCTGGCGGGTCGCCGAGGGCTGTCCACCCTCCGGACAGGAGCCGTGAAGCCCCATCGCGGAGAGATCTGGCTCGCCGACCTCGAGCCTGTCCGCGGTCACGAGCAGGGAGGCCGCCGTCCCGTGTTGGTGGTGTCCGTGGACCTCTTCAACCAGGGCCCCGCAGGGCTGTGTATCGTCCTGCCGATCACCTCTCGGGATCGGGGCATACCGTCCCATGTCCCGATGCACCCTCCCGAGGGCGGACTGACAACCCGGAGCGTCATCCAGTGCGAGGCCATCCGCAGCATCTCGTCGGACCGCCTGGTCAAGCGCTGGGGCGTGGTCTCGCCGGCGCGGATGGGGCAGGTCGAGGACTGGCTCAGACCTCTCCTCGGTCTCTAGATGCCTCGGCCGCGCCCACCACGCTACGACCGACTGCGCCCCCGCTACGACTTCATCGCCGCTGTCGTGAAGGCCCGCGCCGAGCGTGGCTGGTCGCAGGCCGACCTCGCGCGGGAACTCGGCATCCCCCGCTCCGCCATCTGCCGCCTGGAAGCCGGCGACACGGACCCGCGCCTCAGCACCGTCGTGGCTGTCTGCAGCGCCCTGGGCCTGCCGCCTCGACGACCTGGGTTTCCACCATGATGTTGAGGAAATGCCGCATGATCATGGTGGAAACCCATCCCCAACCCCCGCGCCCGGAAATCAAGAAGGCCCCTCATCGGGGCCTTCCTTTCACCTGACTGGCGGAGTTCAGGTTCCCGAAGGAGGCGTCTGGGGAGGCTTGGCTTGTCCAGGATCCTTGGGCCCGAACCAGCGGTCCGCCAGGGCCTGACCCCCGTCGATGCCCTTGCGGGCACCGCTGGCACCGCCTTTGAAGCCCCCCTTCAGGGCGTCCACTCCGGCCTCGGCCGCGCCCACCACGCCGCCTCCGGCCATCGCGCCCAGCACGGGGCCGACCACGATTCCCAGGGCCAGGCCGACCGGGCCCTGGCCCAGTCCGACCATCACGCCGCGCAGCAGGCCCAGACCGGCTCCGACCAGGCGGGCCGCGCCGGTGATCCTGCCGGGGACCTGGACCGAGCGGTCGCCCGCGTGGCGGATGGTGCCTCCGGCGAAGCCGGTCACGGCTCCTCCGACACCGCCCGCGACGCCGAAAATTCCACGGGCCAGGGAGTGGCCGAAGGAACGCTCGCCTCCGATCTCGACCCCGTCCTTGGGGGCCTCGCTCTGGGCCGGCGGCGCGCTGGGAGCGGTGGGCGCCGGAAGCGCAGGGACCTGGTTCAGTCCGGAGATCGGATTCATGGGGACCCTCCCGGTCATGAGAATTCTCTTGGCTTCTTCACGCCCTGCGCCGCAGAGTCCACCCGCCGGATCTTGCCGGGATGTTACGGCATGAACAGGTCGACCAGACGGAAGGCCTCCACGTCCACCAGGCCCCGGTCGGTCAGCTTCAGGGCCGGGACGACGGCAAGCGCCAGGAAGGCCAGCGACATGAAGGGCCTGGGAAGCCGGCAGCCCATGGAACGCGCCGCGTCGTGCAGCGCGCGGATGGCCTCGCGGACCTCGGCCAGCGGCCGATCGCAGACCAGACCGGCGACGGGCAGCGGCAGGCGGGCCAGGACCTCCCCCTCGGCCACCGCCACCAGGCCTCCGCCCAGCCTCTGGAGCTCGGCGATGGCCAGCCGCAGATCCGCCTCTTCCACGCCGACCACCGCCAGGTTGTGCGAGTCGTGGGCCACCGTCGAGGCCAGGGCTCCCCGTCTCAGCCCGAAGCCCCGCGCCATCCCCAGCCCGATCCTTCCCGTGCCGTGATGACGCTCCAGCACGGCCAGGCGGAGCAGGTCGCGCTCGGGATCGGAGACGACCCGGCCCTCGACCACCTTCGGTTCGAGCAGCACCTGGCGGGTCACGATCTGGTCGGGGACCAGCTCGATCACCCGGATCCGCGATCCGCGCGCCGGGATCTCCAAGACGTCGGAGTCGAGCGCGGCCAGGTGGACCCGGTTGGACAGGGCTCCGGCGTCCTGGGCCTGGCGCTCCCACAGGGGCTCTCCGCCACGGGCCACCAGCCGCCCCCGCTTGAAGACCAGGTCGGCGCAGAAGTCGCGAAGGTCGTTGCAGACCACCAGGTCGGCCTGGTAACCCGGGGCGATCGCCCCCAGCCCCTTCAGCCCGAAGTAGCGCGCGGGATTCAAGGTCGCCATGCCCAGGGCCTGGAGGGGTGGGACGCCCAGGCCCACGGCCTTGCGGATCAGGAAGTCCATGTGGCCTTCCTCGAGCAGATCCTCGGGTTCGCGGTCGTCGGTCACCAGCATGCACCGGTCCACGGTCCGGGCGTTGACCACGGGCGCAAGGGCCTCCAGGTCGCGGGTCACCGAACCCTCGCGCAGCATGAGGTGCATCCCGGCCCGCAACTTCTCGAGGGCCTCCTCGGAGGTCGTGCACTCGTGGTCGGAGCCGATTCCGGCAGCCACATAGGCATGCAGGTCGGGACCGGAGAGGCCCGGGGCATGCCCGTCCACGGGCCTTCCGAAGGCGGCCCGGAGCTTGGCCAGCACCGGTTCGTCGGCCTGAAGGACCCCGGGGAAGTTCATCACCTCGCCGAGTCCCAGGACATGCTCGAGGGCAAAGGCTCCCTCCAGGTCCCGGGCCTCCAGTCGCGCCCCCGAGGTCTCCATGCCGGTTGCCGGCACGCAGGAGGGGAGCATCACCTGGATCTCCAGCGGCGAGACCTCGTTGCCCCGCCGGACGAACTCGACCCCATCCATCCCGCATACGTTGGCGAACTCGTGAGGGTCGGCCACGACCGTGGTCGTCCCGCGGGGGACCACGGCCCGGGCAAACTCACCCGGCGTGACCATCGAGGACTCGAGGTGCACATGGCCGTCGATCAGGCCTGGAGCCAGGATTCGACCTTCCAGGTCCAGGGTCTCGACCGCCTCGCGGGGGCCGAAGCCGACGATCCGCCCCCGGTGCACGGCCACCGCGGATTCCAGGATCTCGCCGGTGAAGAGGTGGGCCACGCGCGCTCGGGTCAAGAGCAGATCCACGGGGATCCGGCCGCGTGCCGCCTGGAGGATCTCGGGGAGGTCGTCTTGCCAGGCCTGGATGGCGGGCCGCCTTTCCGGGGGGGCGTCGTCCCCCGAGACATTCAGGCCTTCATTCCCCTCCCAGGGGGACCGGCCCTTCCGCCGGGCCGGCCTCGAAGGGCTTGGGCCCCGTGGCCGCGAAAAGCCCAAGCCCATGCGCCTGGACCACGTGCAGCTCAACGTCTCGGATCTGCTGGCCTCGATCGCCTTCTATCGGACGATTCTAGGACCGCTGGGCTACGTGCCCGGCTCCGCCGGAGAAGGTTGGCAGAGCCTGCAAGGGCGGGAGGATTCGCTTTGCCTGGTCCAGACCGACGTCGAGCATCTCGACCCCGACTTCGACCGGCAGCGCACCGGATTGAACCACCTCGCCTTCCGGGTCCAGACCCGGGAAGCCTTCCAGGAGTACCTGAACCTCCTGGAACAGTTCCGGGTCCCCCTTCTCCACGGCGGGCCTCTCGAGAGGGAGGACCAGGTCGCCTGCTACTTCGAGGACCCCGACCGGATCAAGATCGGGGTGGTGTGCCGCCTTCCCGACTCCTGAAGGGCGGTTCTCGGGTGCGAGGGCCCGAGGCCGAGGTCTCGCACGGTGTTTACAGTGCGCGGCGCCCCGTGGTATACTCCGACCCGCGCCGAGGTAGCTCAGTTGGTAGAGCAGCTCACTCGTAATGAGCAGGTCGTCGGTTCGAGTCCGATCCTCGGCTCCAAGCAAACCCCTGATTTTCTGGGGTTTGCTCATTTAAGGGCCACGGCTCCAAAGCGCATCATGGCGCACCAGGACCCCCAAAAAGCGCAACAGCTACCGCCACCGGTACCGCCACCGCCTCGAGGGACACCGACCGCGGCGCTTCGACCGCGGCGCTTCGACCGAGGCGGGACCGGCCAGGACGAGATCAGCCATCGCTCTTCCCTCTTACAGGATGCATCGATGCTTGATGCATCCATCATTTATGATGTATAATGTGGCTATGAAGTGGCGGGAAGTCAAGCGGCTCCTGCAGCGCGAGGGGTTCCAGGTTGTGAAGGAGCGCGGGAGGACTCGCGGCAAGGGTGGGCACATGTTGTTCGAGAAGAACGGCGTCCGCACGATGCTGCCGACGGGCTCCGGGGAACTGAAGCCTGCCACCATGAAGAGCATCCTCGAGGCCATCGAGGAGGCCCGGGATGCATAGAAAGGAGCAGAACATGGCCAGAAGGGCTCGCAGCACCGGTCAGATCGCCTACCCGGCTCGCATCTACCAGGACCCGGAGGATCCGCTGGGTGGATGGGTCGCCCATTTTCCCGGGCTCGGGGGACGGGCTGGCATCGCCACGCAGGGGGATACGCAGGAGGAGGCCAGGGCCAACGCCCAAGAGGCCCTCACGCTGTTCCTGGAGGCCAGCTTCGAGCGTGGGTGGGATCTGCCTGAGCCCGGACCGTTGCCCGCAGCCGAGGACGGATGGGAGAGCGTCGAGCCCGAGCCTACGGCGGAGGTCGCCCTGTTGATCCGTCGGCTGCGCCACCAGGTGGGGCTGACGCAGCAGCAGGCGGCCGAGCGGATTGGCGTCCCCGCCACCACCTATTCGCGTTGGGAGCACCCGGCGAAGTGCAACGCCACGATCAAGACCCTGGACCGGGTGGCGGCTGCGTATGGTCGCCGAGTCGAGATCCGGTTCGCCAAGCGCTGACAAGATCGACGGTTCGCCCGGGTCTTCTGCCCATCCGTGGCGCTCGGCGGCCGAGATGCCCGGCGAGCCGGGCTGGCCTCGGGAATCCTTTCAGGACCGGTGCCCGTGCCGGTTGCATCTCGAGGAGGGCGACGGCGGCCCGGAGGTTGCCCGGCGCCAGGTGGGCAGATTGCGCGGTCATCGCCGGGCCCTGGTGCCCGAGCAGGTCCCGGCTTTGCTCAGGCCTCGTCGAGGGGCGGTGGGACGCAGCCCAGGGGCTCCTCGGCGCACTCGGGGAAGTAGCGGACCAGGCAGTTCGGGCACATCCCATGCGAGAAGCGGGCCCCGGTGTGGGAGGCGACATAGTCCTCCACCCGTTCCCAGTAGCCTTTGTCGCCGCGCACCTTCCTGCAACTGCTGCAGATGGGGATCAGGCCGGTCAGGGTCCGGACATCGGCCAGGGCCTTCTCGGCCTGCTGTTTGGCCTGGCGGAGCTCCTGCTCGAGGCGATGGCGTTCGCTGATGTCGCGCGTGACCCCCAGGACGGCGATCAGGTGGCCCTGCCCATCATAGATCCCGTTGGTCAGGATCTCGGAGGGGACGGTGCTGCCGTCCCGGCACGGCTGGGTCACGAAGCGGCGGACCTGGGCGTCCCGCGAGGCACGGAACAGATCCAGGACCTCCGGGAAGATGGCGCGGATCTGCATCCCCTCCTCGGGGAGCAGGGCCTCCTCGAACATCCGGCCCACGATCTCTTCGGGAGTGAAGCCGCGCAGGCGGAAGACCGAAGGGCTGACGTAGGTGAACCGGCCCTCCAGGTCGACGACCCAGACCACGTCGCTCATGTGGTCGGCGATGCGCTTGAAGTCTTCCGGCTTGAGCGGGCTGGAACCCGGCGTTCCGGCAGGTGGGAGACTCGGCTCTTCCATGGGCGGAAATGGTTCGCGAAGCGCACGAAGATTCCTGGAAGTCCCGGGGTGTCGGATTCCCGGCACGGTGCCAGGGGAGGGGATCAGCCCCGGATTCCCTTGGGGGCGGAGGGTTCGAATGGGAGTCCGACCGTCTCCAGCAGGTCGGCGAAGAGATCGTCCTCAGCCAGAAGATCTCCGTCGGAATCGGCCAGGATCGCCTCCAGGATCTTCCCATGGAAGGATCTCTCGCGGGCCCCGCGCAGGCCTGGCGTGGCCTGCCCCATGGCCGTGTGCAGGGTGCACATGAGCATCTGCAGCCAGGGCTCCAAGGGCTGCCGGCGCTCCAGCAGGTCCAGGAGGCGCCCGACCAGGGGATGGTCCCAGGACAAGGTGGCCTCCCGTCCGCCCGGCGAGCAGCTCCACAGGACATGCCCTCCGAGGGATTCCAGGCTCAGGGAATCCAGGAAGTCCCCTCGCAGTTCCGGGTTCTCGGGACCTTGGAGCTTCTGCAGCTCCTCGCGCAGGATCTCCAGCAGGGCCGGGTCGCGGGCGGGCCCTCGACCTGGGGCCCAGGCTTCCGAGGAAGCGGCGGCTCCTCTCAGGGTCGTCTTCTCGGGAGGCCGGGAGATCTGGCTTGGAGGGCTCGGGGCCGAGGGCTGACAGGGGGGCTCGGTCTCCGGCACCTCCACCGGAGGAACTCGTCGGGACACGCGCCTGGGCGCGGGCGGGGGGGGCGATGGCGGCTCCTGTCGGGTGCGAGCGGGCGACTCGGCGGGGCCAGCCTCCTCTGCGGCTCCCACGAAGCCGGCAAACACCTCCCGCAGGACCTCGCCGGCTTCCCCGTCCATCAAGGGGAAGACTCGGGGCTGGTCCTTCGGGGCGCTCTTCGAGGCCCCCGGCCTGCCGGGGAAGCGACCCAGCCTCTCGGCCTCTTCCAGCAGGACGCGCAGGGTGGTGGGGCGGCCCTGGGCCACCGGGAAGGCGGGGACATCCAGGAGGGCCTGCTTGAGCTCCCGCCAGCGTCGCCAGTTCTGGTTGGCCCGCAGCTTCTGGCGGCGCATGGCCTGCAGGAGGTGCGGCACCAGGGCCGGGTTCTCCTCAGCCTGCTGGCAGAACTCGAGAAGCACCCCCCGCAACCTCTTGCGCAGTTCGACCAGGAACGAGCGCCACGACTCGTCTTCGGCCACCCCGGACTGGGAGACGTTGCTGGTCAGCTTCGGGTCCCAGACCACCGCCTGCAGGGCCAGGGGGCCCAGATCCAGGGACCGGGTCTCCAGGACGACTCCATCCATGACCACGGCCAGGATCGAGTCCGGCAGGGGATGTCGGGGCAGCGCCACCCGGGCCTGGTATTCCTCGCAGTGGATCTCCCGCTGCAGGTTCCGCTCGCCTGGCAGGTGTCCCGCCTCGAGAAGCCGACCGTTGACCCGAATCTCTGCGGGGCACCACCGACAGTGGTCCAGCATGGCCCGAGCCTCGGGGTGGAGGGTCACGATGCCGCGCAGGAACCGGCCCAGGACCTGCCAGGAACGGCGCCTGCGGACATGCAGCCAGACTCCAGGATTCCGCCCGGGATTTCCGGTCAACGCCTGGACCTGCTCGCCCTCGGAGTCGATCCGGAGCCTCCAGCCGGTGCGCCCGTCCCAGGTCTCCAGGCAGATCCAGGCCGGATCCAGCGCCAGGGCCGAGTTCAGGCCGGTTGCCAGGGCTCGCAACGAGCGTTCCTCGGGATTGCCGGCCGGACGCAGGAGGTAGTTGAAGAGGCCCTGCAGCCGGGCCTCTCCCGGTGGGTGGCCGTCGTGCTCGATCCAGCAGTCGTCGGCATCGACCTTGAGGTCCACGCTCCGGGCTCCCGAGGCCACCGCCGCACGGACCACCTGCAGGACGTAATGATGGGGGTCCTGCAATTGGAAGCGCTTGAGCTTCTCGCGGGCCTTGACGGCATCCAGGGTGAAATGCCCGGTGGATTCCACCTGACCGTCCTGCCGGAGGCCTTCCAGGATTTCCAGACTCTCCATGCTGATCCACTTCTTGGCGTCCCGTGCGGTTCCCCTGCCCGGGGTTCGTCTGCTATATTCTTGCGGGGCGTTCGGCGTGAAACCTGATCGTGCCCTGATTCCACCAGAGGAGCCCCGGTTTTCATGGACATGCTCAGCGAGTATTCAGCAGTCGGAATCGCGACGCTGGTCTTGTTGTTGATCTGCTCGATCCTCATCCTGGCCATCGTCTTCGAGCGGCTCTTCTTCTACCGCCAGAACGTGATCGATGCCGAGTGGCTCCACTCCAACGTGGCCTTCTTCCTGAACAGCGGAAAGGTGGAGGAGGCCACCCACTTCGTGGTCCAGTTGGGCGGGCTTCTGCCCCGGGTCTACGAGGTCGGGTTGCAGCGATACCATCTGCCCCAGGAGGCCTCCGACATCGCCATGGGCAACGTCATCTCGTCCCAGCGCCTGGTCTTGGAGCGCTTCGTGCCCGTGATCGGAACCATCGCGGTGATCGCGCCCTTCATCGGCCTGTTCGGGACCGTCGTCGGCATCATGCACACCTTCTCGGCGGTGGCCGAGAAGGGCCAGGCGGGCGTGGCCGTGGTCGCGGCCGGTGTGGCCGAGGCCCTGGTGGCCACGGCTGCCGGTCTGATGGTGGCCATCGCGGCCGTGGTCTTCTTCAACTTCTTCAAGGCCAAGGTCAGCTCCATCACCAGCCAGATGGTCGGAGCGGCCGGAAGGCTCTCGGAGATGATGGAGCTGGCCCGCGAAGGGAAGCCCTTCCCGGCAGACCTGCTCACCTTCTCTTCCACCCGAAACTAGGAGGAGGCCATGGCGGTTTCCAGCGGCAGCAACGTCGACAAGGACGGATTCAGCGAGATCAACGTCACGCCCCTGACGGACGTGCTCCTGGTCTTGCTGATCATCTTCCTGATCACCGGCAGTTCGATCACCGCCCCGGCTCACGAGATCCAGTTGCCTGAGGTCATGACCAAGGAGAAGGCGCAGAACGCCAGCATCATGATCGATGTGCTTCCGGATGGAAAGACCTACGTGGGCAACCTCGAGGTCCCCCTGGACAAGATGGAGGCCTATCTGCAGAAACTGGCGCGGGAGCGCCAGACCGACCGGGTGATCGTCAACGCCGACCAGACGACTCCCTATGGCCCGGTCATGGCCTCCATGGAGGCAGCCCGGAATGCCGGCCTGGAGAACATCGCCCTGGCGACCGAGGTGGACGAGTCGGTGGCGGGCCTCTCCGAGGATGGCCAGCCGCGAAGGATCGAGGTGCGCTAGAGATGGCCCGAAGGCGACGCCGTGGGATTCCGGTCCCCGAAGAAGACAGCGGGATGAGCGACATCAACATCACGCCCCTGACGGACGTGTTGCTGGTCTTGCTGATCATCTTCCTGGTGACCGCGACCGCGGCCACCCAGAATGCCTTCAACATGAACCTGCCCAAGGGCGACAGCCCCGTCACCGTCAAGGCAGAGGCGGATTTCGTGCTGGTCAGCGTCAGCGCCCGCAACGGGATCTTCCTGCAGGATGAGGACACCGCCGTGGCCGACCCGCGCAAGAACCTGGCCCAGCGCCTGACGCTCTACAAAGAGAAGAAGGGGACCGACAAGGTCGCCATCCGGGCCGATGCGGGCGCCAACTACGGAACCGTCATCCTGGTGATGGACGCCTCCAAGCAGGCGGGGTTGGACAAGATCGCGCTGGTTGCCGAATAGACTGAATCCGCGGCCTGACGTGAGCACCGAGGGCCGAATGCCACGCCATAAGAGGGGCCTCGGTCAGGGCTCAAGAAGATCCGAAACCAGTCGAGACACGAGATGGGGGAGAGGATATGGTTCATTACTGCCTCCGGGTCGTCGCGGGATTCATCCTCCTGGGTGCTGTTCTATCGTCTGGCTGCGGGGGGGGGGCTGACCCAGAACCCCGCTCCGGGATGTCCGCGCCCCTGGGCCTCGGGCAGGCGCATCGCCAGATGGAGAACCTGTCCGTACGGGCCTGGTTGCAGACGGAGTCCGGGCTCCTGGACATCGGTCCGGAGGCCCCGGCAGAGCCGATCATCCGGTATGCCGAGAGCAGGCGGGACGGGTGTCGAGAGAGGCTCAGTCTGGCCGCACAGGACACACCACGCCCCACGGACTGGCCCTTCTACCAGGAACTGCTGCTTCCCACCTCGGCTGATGTCGAGCCCACCGTCCAGGGTTTCGCGAGAATGCGCGACGAGCAGGCCGGGGACATGGCGGCGTATTGTCCCTACAGCGGCTTCGAGGCCTTGGGAGATTCGGGCAGGTTCGCCCTGCCTCCCGGGAACACACGCTATCTCGACGTTTACGCTTACGTGCCTGCGCAAATGGAGAATCCGGTGGACATCCCCACCCTGACCCGGGTGCGGAGCACCGTGGTCCTGCCCTACGGGTTGCGCTCGGTGTTGACCTATGAATACCTTGCGGAGCACACGGAAGCAGGTCTCAAGGCCACGCTGACCATCCTCCACGAGTTTGTCCTCGAAGGGCAGACCCTGGCGCGCTCGGAGCAGGTCGTGGGGCCCATGAACGGCCAGATTGTGATGCTCCCGCTCCACCTGGGCATCGGATGGCCAGGTCCAGGGCGTTACACCAGCCAGGTTGTCCGTCAGGTGGAGCAGTTGGGGATGCTGATGTCCAGCGAAACGCTGGTGGATCGCAGCTACGTGCAGCGCAGGCTCAGCTTTCGAGAGCCCCTGGAAGACATGGAGCTCTCCCCTGGGGAGCCGCTGGAGTTCCAGAACGAGGTGGCCTGGCTGACGGACGACCCATCGGCCGCTCCGAGATTCGAGCCAGTCCTGCCAGGGGAGGAGCCCCGATGGACGGCGACCGTCCTGGACTCTGCAGGGGAGGTGCTGGCCACGGCCTCCGGCGGCGGAACCCAGGTGGCCTTCTCGTTCGACCCGGGCGACCTGGGTCTGGCCCGCGCGGATGGCCGCCCGGTGCGGGTGCGGCTGGCCTCCGACGGCGTACAGCGGGTCCAGCAGGCGCAGCCGACAGGCGACCCTCTGCCGGAGGAAGAGCCCGCCTTCGACCTGACCGTATGCCTTGAGACCTCGGCCCGCACCTATCCCAATCTCAGCGGGGAGATGCGGCCCACGGTTCCCTCGGCCTCGACCGAAGATCCGGGATTCGCACGCTACTTCGAGAGGCAGGAGGTGGCGCTGCTCGACAGGGTGACCCTCATCGAGGTGCTGGAGCCGGAGACGGGTCGACGGCTGGCGACCTCCAACAAGGACTTCCCTGGCATCCGCGACCTTCTTTCCAGGGTGTATCCCGCCAACCTGCAGGGAAGGAACCAGCGCATCAAGGTGCGGGTGGTGACCCCCGGCCGTACCGGTGAAGAGACCCTGGACGCGAAGGTGCGCACCAGCCACACCACTCCCGCCGGCGTGGATGTCCGGCTTCAACGGGTTGCCGGTACCAACCGGTTCGAAGGAGAGGTCGTGCTGGATGGACGGTTGCTGCAGCGGAAGGCGATGACGGCGACGTCCCTGGATACCACCCTGTTGGACGATTCCCGGGCATTTGAAGAGGGAATGAGGACGCGCTTCGGCTCCGGATTCTCTTTGATGGGGCGTATGTGGGAGCAGGGTCCCAATCCCGACGCCATCCTGAGCCGACGCTGGGGGAACATGGACGGCCTGCTTGAGCAGGACAACGTCCCCGCCAAGGACCCGACAACGCCGGATGGCGGTCAGGAGTCAGCATTCCAGGCCGCGGGCTACGAAATTCTCCAGGTGGATCTTCCGGGAGTGACAGGACCCGGGGGCGCAGAACTCGCCGCCCGGATGCGCGTACGCAACCAGGCGGCGTGGATGTACTACAGCGGGCACGGGGAGGCGGGTTTCAATATTTTGGCCCTCCGCCCTGGCACGATCCGTCCCGGAAAGTTCATCGGCGACCTCGGCACAGCGGACGCCCCGATCACCCTGAAACCGATTCATTGGCAGGAAAATCTTCGGGGTTTCATCATCGCCGGTTGCGGGGTGCTCTACATGCACAACTACAACCAGTGGTATGACAAGGATGCTCTGCCACCGAACTGCGGCGTCGTCTGGGATCATGTGTTCGGGAATCCGGGGCGCCGGGCTCAGCTCTTCGGGTACAACCAGGCGGCTCCCATCGGCCCTATCATCGATACGAGGATCGTCCGGCAATTCCTGACGACCAGCATGGAACCTCGCAACTGGCTGGAGGCTAATGCCCCCAATACCCCGTTGGACGGTGCCTGCGCCATCGATGCGAACTACTACTACTTCATCAAGCACGACTGGAGGCGCGACGGGACGGCATTCTGGAAGCGGGGCTACATCCGCTTGCTCCATTTCAATAGATGGTTCGTCCGGGTGCCTCGCTCGGATTGGACTCGGCCGAATCCTGAGACACACCGGCTGGAAAGGCTCGGTAACCAGCTTGACGACGTGAGGTATTGGGTGAATTCGCAGAACCTGCTACCCGGTACTCCGGGGGTGCCATGACCAAGCGCGCTCTGCCCGGGACCGTCCTCTTCCTGGCAGCATTGCTCCTGGCCGCTTCACTCTTGAGCCGCGGCCTCATGCAGTCCATCCGGGAACCGGAGGTTTACGATCCCAAGGGTGGACCCCTGGCGGTCGACGGTATCTGGATCGGGATGACCAGGCGCGAGGTGGCTTGCGTCACCGGTCTCCGGCCTCGGGAATCACACTACCGATACCGCTTTCCAGGTCATCCCGTAGACACCTGGATCAGGTTCCATGTCTCGATGCCAGAAGGCTCCCTCGAGGACGCGACCGTCTCCTATATCGCGGGAAGTGTTCTGACCCAGGACGGACGGATCCTTCTCGATTTTCGATCGGTGAACAGAAGGAATCCGTCCAAAACGAAAGATGTCACGGCTGCTCTGGGCAGGCCCAATTTGGGCGTTGAAAACGGCTACTGGCATTATCGCCTGCTAGATGAGCTGATGCTAACCATCATCGTTACCGAATTCACCGGCACTCGAGGATCCGCTCCCCAAGACTTCCCGGCAGAGAGATACAGGCTGATAGAGCTCGAGCTGGATCCCACCCCCCCCGACCCGAAGGGAAGCGTCCCGCCATGAAACGCGTGACCAGGCGCCCCCTGCCCAGGATCGTCCTCCTCCTGGCAGCCTTGCTCCTGGCCGCTTCACTCCTGAGCTGGGGCCTCATGCAGTCCATCCGGGAGCCGGAAGTCTACGATCCCAGGGGTGGACCCCTGGCGGTCGACGGCCTCTGGATCGGGATGACCTATGATGAGGTGGTTCAGGCCACCGGGCAGAGGCCTGCTGGCTTCTTGAGCAATATCCTTGTCGAACATGTGATTCCAGGCTTCCGTCTGGACCCTCTGGTCGGCTTCAAAGAACCAGAGAGCGGTTCCCTCGAGGACGCGACCGTCTCCCGCATCGAGGGAAGTGTGCTGACCCAGGACGGACGGCTCCTCCTGGACTTCCACTCGGTGAGCAGGTGGAATCCGGCCAGGTTGAAGGATGTCGTCGCAGCTATGGGCTGGCCGAGGTGGGTCGAGAATTCCAACATGGCGTATTCTCTGGGGGGCCTCAACTTGCTCATCATTGTTTCCGACGAAAGACCGGAACTGGCAGAAATGTACGAACGAAAGCTGATCAAGCTTCGGAGAGACGATCTCGCCCCGCCCCCCTCCGCTCAACCCACCCCCCCCGACCCGGAAGGGAGCCCGAAACAATGAAGCGCCCCATCCTGCTGTTGGCCAGCGTTCTGCTTCTCCTGCTCCCCGTCTGGGGGGTCTGGAGT
>JALHDH010000201.1 GCA_022839105.1 bacterium | reverse complement strand
GCCTCGCATCCGCCCGCGGTGCACCTTGCGATACTTCACCCTCTTCGGGCTCAACATGGTCTTGTTACCTCCACTGCGGCTAGCGGCCCGCTCTCACCGGGAACCCGGCGGAAGGGCTCGCGCCACGCGAATCTATCGGTCGGCAATCCCGGCAGCCGCCGGCTGCACCTGGGCAGCGCGCTCCGGAAGGATGTCTCCGCGGTAGACCCAGACCTTGACGCCGATCACGCCGTAGGTGGTCTCCGCGGTGCGGATCGCGTAGTCCACGTCGGCCCGCAGGGTGTGAAGGGGCACCTTGCCCTGGAAGGTCCGCTCGGAACGAGCGATCTCGTGGCCACCGAGGCGACCCGAAACCTGGATGCGCACGCCCTTGGCGCCGGCCTTCATGACCCGCTGGGCCGCCTGCTTCATCGCGCGGCGGAAGGCCACGCGCTTGACCAGGGCTTCGGCGATGTTCTCGGCCACCAGGCCGGCTTCGAAGTCATGGTGCTTGATCTCCTGGACGGAGATCTTGATGGGCTTGCCCGTCAGCTTCTCGAGGCCCTTGCGCAGTTCCTCGATGCCGACGCCGCGCTTGCCGATCACCAGACCGGGCTTGGCGGTGTTGACGATCACGTGAACCTTGTTGGCCCGCTCGATCTCGACGCGGGTGATGCCCGCCGTGCGATGACGCTTCTCGACGAACTCACGGACCTTCATGTCCTCGTGCAGCCACTCGGCGTAACTCTTGTCCTGGTACCACCGGGAATCCCATCCCCGGATGATGCCGATACGAAAACCGATGGGGTGGATCTTCTGGCCCATTATCGGACGCCCTCTCTCTCCTTGACGACGATGGTCACGTGGCTGGTCCTCTTGTGAACCATGCTGGCACGCCCCCGCGCACGGGGCGTCCAACCCTTGCCGGTGGGACCCTCATCGACGAAAGCCCGATACACGACCATGTCCTTGGAATCCAGGCTCTTGTTGTTCTCGGCGTTGGCGATTGCCGAACCCAGAACCCGAGCCATCGTGCGAGCCGCCCGCTTGGGCGAGAACTCGAGGATGTTCCGAGCCTCCACGACCGGGCGGCCGGCGATGGCGCGGGCCACGAGGCGGAGCTTCCGCGGCGCCATCCGCACGTACTTTGCCACGGCCCGGACCTCGACTCCCGTCACCGGGGTGGGTCTGGAGGCGGCGGGCTTCTCCATGTTCCCGGCGCCGGAGGCCTTGGCGGCCTCTGCGCCCTGATTACCCTTGTCCTCTGCCATCGTGTCCTCCAACAAAACTCATGCAGCCCGCGGGCGAGGGGCTACTTCCTGACCTTGCTCTTCTTCTCGGCCTTGGTCCCCGCGTGACCGCGGAAGAGCCGGGTCGGAGCGAACTCGCCCAGCTTGTGGCCAACCATCTCCTCGACGATGTACACCGGGACGTGGCGGCGGCCGTCGTGAATCGCGACGGTATGCCCGATCATGTCCGGGACGATGGTGCTGGCCCGGGCCCACGAACGGATCACCTTCTTCTCGTTGCGCGAGTTCATCGCGTCGATCTTCTTCTTGAGACTGGGCGCCACGTAGGGGCCCTTCTTCACCGAACGAGACACAGCTCTTCCTCCAATTCCTTGTGCGCGGCCGACCCGCTGGCCCGATTCCCGGGCCAGCAGAGCCTAGCGGGCCTTGCGGCGCCGCACGATCATCTTGTCACCGGGCTTCTTCTTGCGGGTCTTCAAGCCGTAGGTCGGCTTGCCCCAAGGCGTGGTGCTGGGGCGACCCGGGGTCGACCTGGCTTCACCGCCGCCATGCGGGTGGTCGCAGGGGTTGGTCGCAACGCCACGGATATGGGGCCGCTTGCCCAACCAGCGGGACCGGCCCGCCTTCCCGATGGTGACGTTCTCGTGCTCGAGGTTGCCGACCTGACCCACGGTGGCCCGACAACTGATGGGGACCAGGCGAACCTCTCCCGACGGGAGTCGGATATAGGCGACCTTGCCTTCCTTGGCCATCAACTGCGCGGAAGCTCCGGCCGAGCGGACCATCTGGGCCCCGCGGCCCGGATACAGCTCGACGTTGTGGATCACGGTGCCGACCGGCATGCTGCTCAGCGGCATCGCGTGGCCCGGCTTGATGTCCTGACCTTCACCGGAGATCACGGTATCCCCGACGGAAAGCCCGTGAACGGCGAGGATATAGCGCTTCTCGCCGTCGGCGTAGTGAAGAAGCGAGATATGGGCGGAGCGGTTCGGATCATACTCGATCGTCGCCACCTTGGCCGGCACGCCGTCCTTGGTCCGCTTCCAGTCGATGATGCGATACTTGCGCTTGTGGCCGCCCCCGCGATGACGCGAGGTGATGCGACCGTTGGCGTTGCGGCCACCGCTCTTGCTGAGCGGAGCGAGGAGGCTGGCCTCCGGCTCCACCTTGCTCAGGACGGAGGTGTCCTGCACGGACATGAACCGACGTCCGGGAGAGGTCGGCTTATAGGGTCGAACAGACATCGTCTTCTCCTTTTGCGGATATACGTGGCCGGGTCCCGTCCGGTCGGGAGTTCCGGCCCTGGCATCCGCTGCCGCGGCGCCAGACGACCTGGGTCGTTCCGGTCGGCGCCGCGGAAGGCCCTTTCGGGCGGCTGGCTCCTAGTTCTCGAAGAGCGGAGCTCCGGCGACCTCGATGCGATCGCCCTGCTTGAGGGTCACCACGGCCTTCTTGCGCTCCGGCGTGTGGCCCACGATGCGGCCCCGACGACGGGTCTTGCCAGGCACCCGGGTGGTGGTCACGTTGGTGACCGTCACCTCGAAGATCTCCTGGATCGCGTTGCGGATCTCGACCTTGTTGGCCTTCGGGTCCACATAGAACGTGTACTTGTTGAACACGTTCTGCGCCATGCTCTTCTCGGTGATCACCGGGCGCAGGATGATGTCCCGGGCGGAGCGCCGCAGGTCCGCAACCGAGCTGGGAATGTTCTGGGCAGCCTTCACGACAGCACCTCCTCGATGGACTGGAGAGCCTCGCGGGTGGCCACCAGGCGCGGATACTTGACCAGGTCCAGCACGTTGAGGTTGCTGGCCCGCACAAGCTTGACGCCGGGCAGGTTGGCGGCGGACTTCTCCACCTTGACATCTGGCTGGTTGACGACGACCAGGGCACGGCCGCCATCCGCCTTGAGAGCCTTCAACATGTCCAGGAACTGGCGCGTGCTGAAGTCGCCCATGGCGAGCTCGGAAAGCGCGGTGAGGCTCTCTTCCCGGAGTCGCTGCGACAGAGCCGACCGCATGGCCAGATGGCGCATCTTCTTGGGAATCTTCTGCCCATAGCTGCGGGGCTGCGGACCAAAAGTGATCCCGCCACCCTTCCAGATCGGCGAACGCCGACTGCCGTGGCGCGCCTGTCCGGTGCCCTTCTGGCGCCAGGGCTTCTTGCCACCGCCGCGGACTTCTCCGCGGGTCTTGGTCTTGTGGGTGCCGCGCCGGGCGTTGGCCTGCAGGGCCAGGACCACCTGGTGCAACACTGCCTGATGATAGGGAGCTTCGAAGACCTCGGGGTTGAGCTCGAGCTCGCCCACGGCCTAACGGATACCTTCGGCATCGTCTGTCTCCTAGAACCTTTCCCGCGACTGCGTCAGCGCTTCTTGACCGAGGTCCGGACGGTGACCAGGCCCTGGTTGGGACCGGGGATCGAGCCCTTGACCAGGATCAGGTTCCGCTCGGCGTCGATCCGGACCACCGTCAGCCCCTGGGTCGTCACGCGTGCGTGCCCCATGTGGCCTGGCTTGCGCGTCCCGGGGAAGACCCGGGCCGCGTCGGTGGCCCCACTGGAGGCGGGAACGCGGTGGGACATCGAGCCGTGGCTGTTGGGTCCACCGCCGAAGTTGTGCCGCTTCATGCCGCCCTGGAAGCCCTTGCCCTTGGAGGTGCCGACCACGTCGACCTTCTGACCGGCCTCGAAGATGTCGACCTTGATCTCCTGGCCGATCTCGTACTGACTCGAGTCCTCCAGGCGGAACTCGCGCAGGTGGCGCCGATTGGGCACTCCAAACTTCTTGAAGTGGCCCGCCCGGGGCTTGTTGACGAGCTTGGGGCGCACGTTTCCGAAGCCGACCTGGATGGCCTCATAGCCATCGCTGGCCTGGGTGCGCTTCTGGACCACGACGCAGGGCCCCGCCTCGATCACGGTGACCGGCACGATCCGGCCCTCTTCGTCGTAGATCTGGGTCATACCAATCTTCTTGCCCAGTATGGCCTTCATGTTCGTTCCTCTCATCTGCCGGCCCGACGGACGGGCTCAGCGGTCCTGGCAGCTTGCAGGCGATCGACCTCACCCCGGAGTCCAGCGGCTGCCGTGGCTCCCCTGGGAGCTTCTAACCCTTGATCTCGATGTCGACTCCGGCGGGAAGATCCACCTTCATCAACTGCTCGATGGTCTTCTGCGACGGATCGAAGTAGATGTCGATCAGCCGCTTGTGCGTGCGGATCTCGAAATGCTCACGGGACTTCTTGTTCACGTGAGGCGAGCGCAGCACGCACCAGACGTTCTTTTCGGTCGGCAGCGGCACCGGCCCGGAGATGTTGGCCCCGGTCTGGCGCGCGATCTGCACGAT
>JALHDH010000090.1 GCA_022839105.1 bacterium | reverse complement strand
GAAGGGATCGGCGGCCAGCTTCTGCCTGCACAGTTGGGCCAGGGAGTCGATGCCCTTCCGGCCATCGACAGGTTCCACTGCCACCAGGACCCGCATCTGGGGCGTGATCTGGAGCATCTCAGGCCGCCAGACCCCGAAGGAGGGCCAGCAGTTCCCTGGTGGGGAGATCCTTGACCTCCACCCGAACCCGGGTGCCGCTGGCAGCCTCGACTTCCAGGACGCAGGCTATCCCCTGGCCAGCCATCATGGGCGAGAGGACCTCGACGAAGGCGGGCCCTGCGGAATCCTCGGCAGTCAGCTCCGGCTCCCGGGCCTCGAGCCGCCGCTTCACTGTGGAGTAGCTGAGCCCGAGGACCTGCGCCGCCCGGTACGGACCCCACTCGCACGCCACATTGAGTGCCGCCTCCCATAGATCCTCGGGCATCCGAGCCCGCCCAACCCGCCGCCGTTGCCATCGCGACACCCTGCGCGCCAAGCCCTGGACCTCCCGGGCGAGCTCGTCCTCTTCCCAAGTCACCATACGAGGGGCCTCCTCTGCCCCTCACGAGGCTACCTGGGGACCGCTGACCAAGCCAAGCACGCTTGCCGGAAACTCACAATGCACCCCCCCCCGCCCCTCACCCCCCGGCGCGCGCCAGGAGTTCGCGGGCGTGGCTGCGGGCGGCCTCGGGCGAGGCGTCGCCGGAGAGCATGCGGGCCAGTTCGAGCTCGCGGGGCTCGCCCTCCAGCACCTGGGTGCGGGTGGTGGTCCGGCCGTCCTCGACGGTCTTGTACAGGTGGTGGTGGCGCGCGCCGGTCGCCGCGAGCACGGCCAGGTGGGTCACGCACAGGACCTGGCAGCGCTGCGCCAGGTCCCCCAGCCGGCGGGCCACGGCCTCGGCGGCGCGGCCGCCCAGGCCGGCGTCGATCTCGTCGAAGAGCAGGGTCGGCACCGGCTCGAAGCGCGAGAAGAGGCCCAGCATCGCCAGCATGAGGCGCGAGAGCTCGCCGCCCGAGGCGATCCGGGCCAGGGGGCGCGGAGGCTCGCCGGGGTTGGGGGCGATCAGGAATTCGACCCGGTCCAGGCCCTCGGGCCCGGGCTCGGGGGCCTTCTCCAGCGCGACCACGAAGCGGCAGGAACCCAGGCCCACCAGGGCCAGCTCCCGGCCCACCTCGGTCTGGAGCCGGCCCGCCGCCTCCTTCCGGGCGGTCGAGAGCTCTGCGGCCAGGTCCAGGCGCTCCTTCTCGGCCCGGGCCAGTTCGGATTCCAGATCCTCCGAGCGGGTCCCCTGGCCCTCCAGCTCGGCCAGGCGGGCCTGGGCCGAGTCCCGGTAGGCCAGCACCTCCTCCAGGCTGGGGCCGTACTTGCGCTGCAGGCGGCGCAAGGCTTCGTGGCGCCCCTGAAGCTCCTCCAGGCGCTGGGGGTCCGCGCTGATCCGGTCCCCGTACGAGCGCAGATCCATGGCCGCTTCCCGGACCATGACCAGGGCTTCCTCCAGCCTCTCCCAGAAGGTCTCCAGGCGCGGGTCGGCGCCCAGGAGGCCTTTGAGGGCCGAACCGGCCCGGGACAGGGCCTCGGCGGCGCCCCCTTCGCCCTGCAGGGCCTGGTGGGCCTCGGCGGCGCCTCGCTGCAGGTCCTCGGCGGCGGCCAGGACCCGGATGGCCTCCTCCAGCTCCTGGTCCTCGCCCGGTTGGGGGGCGATCTCGCGGATCTCGGCGATCTCGTGCAGGGTCCAGTCGATTTCGCGGCGGCGTTCGCGCTCTCCCGAGCGCAGCGCCTCCAGCTCGGTGGCCAGCTCGCGGGAGCGCCTCCACGCCGCGGCGTGCCGCGCGAGGCGCCCGGCCTGATCCGGCCCGGCGAAGCGGTCCAGGATCTGCAGGTGCCGCGAGGGTTTCAGCAGGGCGTACTGCTGGTGCTGACCGTGCAGGTCCACCAGGCTGGCGCCCAGTTCGCGGAGGTTGGCCAGGGTGGTCAGCCGCGAGTTGATGCGGCAGGTGCTTCGCCCTGAGGCGTGCAGGTCGCGACTCAGCACCAGCTCGCCCTCGCCCTGTTCCAGTCCCCACTGGCGGACCAGGGCCAGGGCCTCCTCGGGTGGATCCAGGAAGCGCCCGCTGACCGAGCCGCTCTCGGCCCCCGAGCGCAGCGGTTTGTCCCGGGGAGTGCCGCCCAGCAGGAAGCCGAGCGCCTCCACCACCAGGGATTTGCCCGAGCCGGTCTCGCCGGACAGGACGTTCAGGCCTTCCGCAAAGGGGAGGCAGGCGTGTTCCACCAGGGCGAAGTTGACGATCTCGAGTTCCGCGAGCATGGCCGGGGATTTGCCCAAGGCCCCCGGCCAATCCTGCCCCGGGCGCAGGAGGCGCTCCCCACGGCAAGAACCGCCCTTCCCATGAAGACCGGCCAACCCATCGCCATCGTCGACGCCTTCACCGAGACCCCCTTTCGCGGGAACCCTGCGGCCGTGTGCCTGTGTCCGGGGGCCCTTCCCGAGGATCGGATGCAGAGGATCGCCGGCGAGATGAACCTCTCCGAGACGGCCTTCGTGGACCCCCATCCCGAAGGCGGATTCTTCCTGCGCTGGTTCACCCCGCGCTGCGAGGTCGAGCTCTGCGGTCACGCCACCCTGGCTTCGGCCCACCTGCTCTGGGAGGAGGGGCGGGTCGCCCTCGACGAACCGATCCGCTTCCACACCCGCAGCGGTCCATTGACCTGTCGCCAGCTTGCCGGCGAGATCTCGATGGACTTCCCCGAGGAACCCGGCGTCTCGACCCCTGCTCCCCGCAAGCTGGATCGGATCCTGGGGATCTCGAGCTTCGAGGAGGTCGAGCGCAACCGCTTCGACTGGCTGGTCCTGCTCGAGGACGAGAAGCAGGTGCGCGAGCTGGCTCCGGATTTCCGCCGCCTGCTCTGGCTGGGCCAGGGAGGGCTCATGGTGACGGCGCCGGCCCGACGCTCGGACGCCGACTTCGTCTCGCGCTACTTCGCCCCCGCCCTGGGCATCGACGAGGATCCCGTGACGGGATCGGCCCACTGCTTCCTGGGGCCTTTCTGGTCCGAACGCCTGGGCAAGAACGAGCTGGTCGGGTATCAGGCCTCGAAGAGGGGAGGCCTGGTGCGGGTCGCGGTACCCGGCACGGGGAGGGTCACCCTGACGGGAAGGGCCGTCACCATGATGCGCGGAGAGCTGCTCCGCTGATTTCCGGCACCCGGGCTCGCGGCGACTCGAAACCGGGAACACTTCTCTGAGGAGGTGACAGACATGAGTGAGTATCTGTTGCGTGAGGATTTCCTCAAGACCGAGATTCCCCCGGACGGCATCCTGAGCCGGACCGTCCATTCCGACGAGCGCTCCCGGACCGTGCTCTTCGCCTTTGGCGAGGGCCAGGAGCTGACCGAGCACACCGCCTCGGTGCCCGCCGAGATCGTTGTGCTCCAGGGACGGATGCGCCTGACCCTGGGGGCCGACGAGCACGAGGTCGGCCCCGGCGCCTGGGTGCGGATGAAGGCCCATCTGCCCCACAGCGTGCTGGCCCGGACCGGCGCGATCATGCTCTTGATCCTGCTGCGCGGGGGGACGGTCCCTCAAGAGTCCCCCTCTCCGCAGTAGCTGCTGGACCCTCCCCCGGAGGGAATGCCCCCTCCGGGGGAGAACCGGCGGCTCGCGGCGGCCTCCAAGGCCTCCGGAAAGGTAGGGCAGATGGTCCGCAAGACGACTCTAGACAACGGGATCACCCTGGTGACCGAGCAGATCCCCGAATTCCGCTCGTGTTCCCTGGGGATCTGGGCCCAGTCGGGCTCCCGTCACGAACGGGAAGACCAGTCCGGGCTTTCGCACTTCCTCGAGCACATGCTCTTCAAAGGCACGCCTCGGCGCACGGCGACCCAGATCGCCGAGGCCATGGACGGGGTGGGCGGGCAGCTCAACGCCTTCACCGAGAAGGAGCAGACCTGCTACTACGCGCGGGTGATGGACCAGCACCTTCCCCGGGCCCTGGACATCCTCTCGGACATGTTCTTGAACTCGCTTTTCGACCCCGCCGAGCTCGAGCGCGAGAAGGGCGTGATCCTCGAAGAGATCAAGATGTATGAGGACGCTCCCGACGAGATGGTCTTCGACGTGTTCACCTCGTCGGTCTGGGACGGTCATCCCCTGGGCCGACCGATCCTGGGAAGCCGCGAGGTGATCTCGGGGCTGGATCGCGAGCGCCTGGTGCAGTTCATGGAGGAGCGCTATCTGCCCTCGCGCCTGCTTGTTTCGGCGGCGGGGCACGTGGACCACGACATGGTCGCCGAGAAGGTGGGCCAGTGGTTTCAGGGCGGCAGGCCCGCCGAGCCCCTTCCCCTGGTTCCCGGCGGCACCCCCGAGTCCAATCCGCGTCGGATCGTCCAGTACCGGGACTCCGAGCAGGTCTATGTCTGCTATGGGGTCCAGGGGCTGGCGGTGACCGACGAGCGGCGCTACGCCATGCTGGTCCTGGACAGCGTCCTGGGCGGGTCGATGTCCTGCCGGCTCTTCCAGGAGATCCGCGAGCGCCGGGGGCTGGTCTATACGGTCTGCACCTTCCAGAACACCTATCGGGATTGCGGACTCTTCGGGGTCTATGCCGGGACCTCGGCCGAGAAGGTGGAAGAGGTCCTTCGCCTGAGCCGGGAGATCCTCGAGGAGGTCCGCCAGGACGGGATCCGACCCGAGGAGCTCGAGCGCGCTCGCGAGCACCTCAAGGGCTCCATCGCCCTGGCCATGGAGTCGACCTCCCACCGCATGATGCGTCTGGCCCGGACCCAGAGCTTCCACGGGCGGATCATCCCGCTGGAGGAGGTCATCGAGCGCGTCGACGCCGTGAGCCACGAGGATATCCTGGACCTGGCCCGCACGCTCCTGGCTCCCGAGCGCTTCACGCTGGCGGTCCTGGGCCCGGTCCAGGCCGTCGATGGCATCCCCGCCGTGGGCACGCCGTAGATCCAAATCATTTGCTGGCCTCGACATGGAGGCCTCAGGAGGCGTCATGGAGAGCAAGGAGATGGTCCCCGTCGTCGTTTCGGGGGCCACCGGTCGGATGGGTCGGGAGACCGTCCAGACGGTGCTGGGGCAGGTGGACATGGAGCTGGTCGGGGCCCTGGGCCACGCCCGGCACCTGGGCGAGGACATCGGCGAGCTGGTGGCCGGGGACTCCTGTGGAGTCCACGTCACCGCGGATCTCGACGAGGCCCTGGAGCGGGCGGCCGGCGGGGTCATGGTCGACTTCTCGATCGGCCCGGCCGTCAAGGAGAGGGTCCTGAGGGCCATCCAGCATGATGTGGCCTGCGTGATCGGCACGACCGGCATCCCCTCGGCCGACGAGGACGAGATCGACAACGCCGCGCGGGCCTACAAGCACCCGGTCCTGCTGGCCCCCAACTTCGCCCTGGGCGCCGTCCTGATGATGAAGTTCGCCCGGGAGGCGGCTCGCTACTATCGTTGGGCCGAGATCGTCGAGATGCACCACGAGCGCAAGCTGGACTCGCCCTCGGGGACCGCCCGGCGCACTGCCGAGTTGATGGTCCGGGCCCGGCCGGACGGGTTCCGCACCCCCGCGGAGGGCGAGGAGACCGTCAAGGGAGCCCGCGGTGGCAATATCGGCGGGATCCGGATCCACTCGGTCCGTCTGCCGGGCCTGCTGGCCCACCAGATGGTCCTGCTGGGGGGGGTGGGCGAGACCCTGACCCTGCGCCACGATTCGGCCACCCGGGACTGCTTCATGCCCGGCGTGGCCCTGGCCATCCAGAGGGTCCGCCGCCTGCACGGCATGGTGGTGGGCCTGGAAAATCTCCTGGACTAGAGAACTGCGATGAAGAGATATACGGTGGCCGTCGTAGGGGCCACGGGCGCGGTCGGCACCACCATGCTGGAGATCCTGGCTGAGCGGGACCTGCCCCTGGAGCGGGTGCGGGTCATGGCTTCTGCCCGGTCGGCAGGCGCCAGGCTCCCGTGGAGGGGGGGAGAGCTGACGGTCGAGGATGTGGCCGTGGCCGATTTCGCCGGGGTGGACCTGGCGCTCTTCGCAGGCGGCGAGGTGGCCTCGGCCGACCAGGCACCGCGGGCCCGCGCCCGGGGCACGCTGGTCGTGGACAACTCGGCCACCTTCCGGATGGATCCGGAGGTTCCCCTGGTGGTCCCCGAGGTCAATGCCCACCATCTGGCGCGGCACTCCGGCCTGGTGGCCAACCCCAACTGCTCGACCATCCAGATGGTGGTGGCCCTGGCTCCGATCCACGCGGCGGCGGGCTTGAAGAGGGTGGCCGTGTCCACCTACCAGTCGGTCTCCGGAACCGGCAAGGAGGCCCTGGAGGAGCTTCGGGAGCAGACCCGCTCCTGGGTCGGCGGAGGGGCGAGTCCGCTTCCAAAGGTCTATCCCCGGCCCATCGCCTTCAATCTCCTGCCTCATGTCGCGGCCTTCGACGAGGAGGGTTCGACGGGTGAAGAGGTCAAGATGGTCCTGGAGACCCGGAAGATCCTCGACCTTCCCGAATTGCCGGTGATGGCGACCTGCGTCCGGGTTCCCGTCCTGCACGCTCATTCCGAGGTGGTCTACGTCGAGACCGAGCGCCCCCTGGGACCCGAGGAGGCCCGGGAACTGCTGCGTGGCGCTCCGGGAATCCGGGTGGTGGACGACCCGGTCCGAGGGGAGTATCCCACCCCCCTGGACGCGGAAGGTCAGGATCTGGTCCTGGTGGGCCGCATCCGTCGCGACCCGACGGTGGCGCACGGTCTGGCCATGTGGGTGGTGGCCGACAACCTGCGCAAGGGAGCCGCGACCAACGCGGTCCAGATTGCCGAGGCCCTGCTCGGGTTGGGCGGCAAGGCCTGAGAGGAGCACCCCGGGCATGAGGATCCTGGTGCAGAAGTTCGGTGGGACCTCGGTGGCTGGCGAGGAGGGCCGCCAGGGCCTGGCCCGCAAGGTCCTTGAGGCCCGCGAGCGGGGACTGAGTCCCGTGGTGGTGATCTCGGCCATGGGGCGGCCTCCCCAGCCGTACGCGACCGATACCCTGCTGGGTCTGGTGTCTTCCTGGAGGGAGTGGCAGGATCCCCGGGAACTGGATATGTTGATGGCCTGCGGCGAGATCCTCTCCAGCGTGGTGATCAGCCATTTCCTGCGCAGCCTGGGTCTGCCCTCCCGGGCCTTCAGCGGCGCCGAGGCGGGGATCCTGACCGAGGGGCCCTTCGGCGAGGCCCGCGTGGCGGCTCTGGACCCCAGACCCCTGCAGGCCTCCCTGGAGGCCGGGGAGATTCCCGTGGTGGCCGGTTTCCAGGGAGCCTGCTCCGGGCTCGGGGTGGCGACCCTGGGACGGGGCGGAAGCGACACCACCGCCGTGGCCCTGGGGGCCGGCCTGGGCGCCGAGGCCGTCGAGATCTATACCGATGTCGAAGGCGTCATGACCGCCGATCCCCGTCAGGTCCCCGAGGCTCGGGTCCTGCCCGCGATCACCTTGTTGGAGATGGGCGAGATGGCCAACGAGGGATCGCGGGTCCTGCACCCCCGCGCGGTGGCCATGGCGGAAGCCCACCGGGTTCCCCTGGTGGTCCGCTCGACCTTCTCCGACGCTCCGGGGACGCGGATTCTGGACCGGCCGCTCGGGACCACCGAGCTGGTCACCGGGATCGTGACCGTGGGCGGCCTGTGCCGGGTCTGCATCGACCTGCGCGAGGCGCAGGAACTGGCCGCAGCCCGGTCGCATGTCTTCGAGAAGCTGGCCGGAGCCGGGCTCTCGCTGGATCTGATCAACGTCCTGGCCCGACGGCTGTACTTCCTGCTGCGGGAGGAGGATCTGCGGGGCGGGGCGCAGGATCTCCTGAAGGTCCTGGGCCATCCCAGCGAGGTCCGCCGGGGGTGCGCCAAGATCTCGGTGGTGGGCCAGGGCATGCGCGGTGTTCCCGGGGTCATGCTCCGGATCCACCGGGCTCTCCAGGACGGAGGCGTGGAGTTGATCCACAGCACGGATTCCCATATCACCATCTCCTGCGTGGTTCCCGAGGACCATCTGGCCCGGGCGGCCGGCGCCCTGCATCGGGAGTTCGGGCTGCACCTGGAGGAGGGAGGGTCGAGTTGAGCCTCAAGGAGCGCCTCTTCGACACCTGGCGATGCCTGCCAGGACGCCAACGGACGCTCCTGGTGGTGTTGCTGGGGGCCCTGGTCGGGTTGGGCCTGTACCTGGTGCGGATCTCGAACTTCTTCAGCTACCTCTCGGATGATCCCCGCGCCTGCATCAACTGCCACATCATGTATCCCGAGTACGCCACCTGGCGGCACTCCAGCCACGGTCGGGATACCACCTGCAATGACTGCCACGTGCCCCACCACAGCGTGATCGCCAAGTACCGCTTCAAGGCCGAGGATGGGATGCGCCACAGCGCGATCTTCACCCTGAGGATGGAGCCCCAGGTGATCCGCGCCCGACCCGAGGCGGTCCACGTGATCAACGACAACTGCATCCGCTGCCACACCGACCAGATCGCCCATACGAACCTGGCCGACCACGGCCGGCTCTGCCTGGATTGTCACCGAGAGGTCCCCCACGGCCGGGTGCACAGCCTCTCCTCCACCCCCAACGCGGCCGTTCCACCGCTCGACCCCGTGATCCCCCGCGGCTGGCTGCCCGGCTCCGCAAGACCCTCCGGAGGCTCCCGATGACCATCCAACCCCCTCGCAAGCCCTTGATCCCCGCCTGGTTGCTCTTCGTGCTGGCAGGCCTCGTGGTCTTCGGCCTGGGAATGCTGGCCAGCTCGATCAACGAGCGCCGGGCCGAGTCCAAGCTGGCCCGGGTCCAGTTCCTGCAGCCCCTGGACGAGTGGGAGTCCGATCCTGCCAGGTGGGGGGTCTCCTTCCCGAGGCAGTTCCTCTCGTGGGAGTCCACCCGGGATTCGGCCAGCCGCCCCGGCTTCGTGCCCGAGAGCAGCCAGGACTACCTGGCTCAGAGGCCCGAGCTGGTGGTCCTCTGGGCCGGGTATTCCTTCACCAAGGCCTACAACAAGCCGCGAGGGCACTTCCATTCGGTGGAGGACGTGACCGGCACCCCCCGGGTCGATGCCAGCACGCCGGCCACCTGCTGGACCTGCAAGAGCCCGGATGTCCCCCGCCTGATGGCCCGGGACGGGGTGGAGGCGTTCTACGCCAACTCCTTCGACCATTATCGCGAGGAGATCACCAACCCGATCGCCTGCCTGGACTGCCATGACCCCCAGACCATGGCCCTGCGCATCTCCCGTCCCGGCCTGGCCGAGGCCTTCCAGCGCCAGGGCAAGGACGTGGCCCAGGCCAGCCACCAGGAGATGCGCACGCTGGTCTGCGCCCAGTGCCACGTCGAGTACTACTTCAAAGGCAAAGAGGCCAACCACCTGACCTTTCCCTGGGACCAGGGCCTGACAGTCGAGAACTTCGAGAATTACTATGAGCGCACCGGGCACGTGGACTGGGTCCACGCCATCTCCGGGGCCCCCATGATCAAGATGCAGCACCCGGACTACGAGCTGAGCCGGGCCGGCATCCACGCCTTCCGAGGGGTCTCCTGCGCCGACTGCCACATGCCCTATACCTCGGAGGGAGGCATCAAGTACAGCGACCACGGGGTGCGAAGCCCCCTCATGAACGCCACTTCGGCCTGTCAGGTCTGTCATCGCTGGAGCGAGGGCGATGTCCGGTCCCGGGTCCTCTCCATCCAGGGGACGACGCGAACGGCCCTCTCGCGCGTCGAACGGGTCCTGGCCGCGGCCCACCTCGAGATCGGCGACGCGATGCGCCTGGGAGCCACGAATGCCGAACTCGAGGAAGTCCGCCATCAGGTGAGCGTGGCCCAGATGTACTGGGACTACGTGGCTTCCTCCAACGGGCTGGGATTCCACGCGCCCCAGGAGTCGGCGCGGATCCTGGGCAAGGCCGTCGATCTGGCCCAGGAGTGTCGCCTGGAGACCCAGAGGATCCGAGCCGCCAAGGGGGAGTGGAGGCCTCTGGAGATGCCGGACATCTCGACCAAGGAGAAGGCCCAGGCCTTCATCCAACCCTACCTGGAGGCCCGGAAGGCCGCCACTCCGGCGAAGTGAAACCGGGGGGGATCAGGACCAGCAGCGTTCCTGGTTGATCTCCTCCTTGCGGCGGAAGGCGTCTTCCAGGTCGACCCCCAGGCGGCTGGAGAGGTCCAGGAGGTAGCTCAGGACATCGGCCAGTTCCTCGGCCACCTGGGATTGGCCGCGGCCGGCCTCCTGGAAGAGACCGCGCTGGTCTCGCAAGGCCCGGGCCAGCTCGCCGACCTCCTCGACCAGGAGGAGCATCGTCTCCAGGTCGTCGGCGCGGTCCCAGCCTCGCTCTCGACAGGTCCTGGCGACGTAGGCCTGCAATTCCGGCAGGGTGGGGTTCTGGGGGAATGTGCTCATCCGTCCTGCTGCGCTCCTGGAAGGGGGGAATCCTCCCGGCCTGGCCGGAGACGCGGGAAGCTCTTGGAGAACCGATAGGGAGTTCGGGATGGGACCCGAAGCTGGAGGGGAGATGGGTCAAGCGATTTCTGGACCGCCCCCGGGTTTCGCCACGCGCTGGCAGTCGCTGAGCGCCTTCGACCTCTTCGTGGCGGCCTGGGCGCGCAAGGAATGCCGTCTGGAGGACCTCTGTCGGGACCTGCTGGTCCCCGACGAGTCCTGGCTGCACCGTCCGCTGGAGGAGGCCGTGGCCCTGGGCCTGCTGGTCTTTCACGGGGGCAGGCTGGCCCGGTCTGCTTCAGGTCGGGGAACCAGCCTCTTCCGGGCGCTGAACTTCGCGCTCTCCTACGGGATCGACTACGACCTGTACAGCAACCCGGAGGTCGAGGACCTGCTCAAGGCGGCCTACGGAAAGCCGCGTTTCCAGGGGCGGGACCTTCCTGGCCAGGAAGTGCCTGCGCCCATCCTGCGTCGCCTGATCCACGACGGGGTCCTGCTGGTGTATTCCTATGAGCCCCTGCTGGCCCGGTGGGTTCCCAACTTCTTCCTGGATGAGTATTGCGCGTTCCTGGGGATCAAGGTTCCCCGCCACGGCATCACCGTCTCGCCGGTGCAGGCACGGATCCGGCGCAATCGCCTCGAGGGGTTCCAGACTCCACCCGAGGCCCTGGATGTCTTGGGGCAGGCCTTGCCGGGAGAGGGGCTCATGTCGGGGACCCAGCGCCTGTTGCGCCACGACCTGGCGCGTCGCGTGGAGGGGTTGCTGGATTCCGGGGCCAGACGACGCTATGAGGACACCCAGGTGCAGGTGCGTTCGCGGGTCAGCTCCAGGACCCCGCTGAACCGGGAACTCCTGTGCGAGTATCACGCGATGCTGATGGGGGAGGACCCCACCGCGGGCAGGTTCCGCACGGTCAAGGTGCAGGTTCCCAACAATCCCCGTTTCAAGGTCGCCCCGCCCGAACAGGTCGAGTCCAGGTTGGAACGGATGCTGGAGGAATCCCGGGCCTTTGGCCCCCGAGGATTGTTTGGAACCCTGCAGGACGCCTCCTGGCTGGCCAACGAATTCCTCTACATCCACCCCTTCGAGGATGGGAACAGCCGGACCGCGCGGATCGTGCTTTCCCATTTCCTGCTCACGCAGCGTTCTCCCCTCGAAGAGATCCCGCCCGCCTTCGAGCTTCCCTTTCTTCTGGCCACCAAGGGAGCGACCCGACGTTCCGAGGAAACCCTGGAGGGCGTCCTGGAGGATGTCCTCCTGCAGGCCCTGAATCGAAGGGATCTGGTCGCACTCAGCGCAGGGAGGACCTAGATGGAAACCGAGGACCTCGAACTCCGACTGCAGAGGCTCAAAGAAGAGCTTCAGTCCGGTCTGGACGCGATGCAGCATGCCCAGCGGATGCGCTCGATGTCCGCCGGCCAGCAGATGGAGGGAACGCTGGAGCAGATCCGCCGCGACCTGGCCACCGTCACCTCCCGCATGGTCTCCCAGGCCGAGTTCCAGCACCTGCGCCAGGCGGTCGAGGCCCTGGGCGCGACCGCCGGGAAGGGCGGCCTGGGACACGAGGTGGTGGAGCTCCTGCCCCGCCTCATGCAGGAGCTGACCCGGCTTCGCGAGGAATGTGGAATCTCCACCCCGGCACCTGCCCAGGCTTTCCCCCGGATCCAGGAACTCGAGGCCCAGGTTCAGGAACTCGCCCGGCAGCTTCAGGGCCTGGCTCCCCGGGAGCCTTCACTGCGCGCGCAGGACCTGGAGGCCCGGCTCGGGCGCGAGGCCGAAGAGAGGGCGCGTCAAATCGAAGATCTGCGCAGCGGGCTGGAGAGGCTGGAGAAGAAGGTGTCCAGCCCGCGAGCCCCTGAATCGCAACCCTCCACGCCCGCCGCGCAGGCCGTGCCAGGCCCGGGTTCCCAGGACCTCCAGGATCTGCGCCGCGAGATGGAAGCCGGCCTGGAAGCCGTGCGCACCGCCATCCCCGTCGCCCTCAGCGAATTGCGTCGGCAGCTTCCCCAGGTTCGGGGTGGGGCAGGCGCCCTGGAGGCCCTCTCCAAGAGGCTGGAGGCCCTGGAAGGGGCACGGCACGATCGGCAGGAGGATTCGGGGCCCGCCCTGGAGGCGTTCGCCAGGCGTCTGGAGGCCTTGGAGAAGTCCCGGCACGAGGACCCGGCCCCCGCCTTGGAGGCGCTGTCCAGGCGTCTGGAGGCCCTGGAGGGGGGGCGGCACGAGGATCCGGCCCCCGCCCTGGAGGCGCTGTCCAGGCGTCTGGAGGCCCTGGAGGGGGGACGGCACGAGGATCCGGCCCCCGCCCTGGAGCTCCTCTCCAAGCGGTTGGGAGCCCTGGAGTCGGAGGAGGCCGGGGAACGCGAACACGTGCGCGAAGTCTTCCGCGACCTTCTGGAGGAGCATGATCTGCTCCTGCGCCGTCTGGAGAGCCGACTGACCCTGCTGGTCCAGGACTTCAATCGGCTCTCGGAGGGACAGGATCCCACCTAGGAGAGCAACGCATCATGGAACGCCTGAACTCGAGGAGCGGAGCGTAGTTGGAAACTACGTGAGCACCGCAGAGGTGCGCCTGACGACGCAGACGGGCCCTTCCCACCCACACCCGGGTGTGGGTGGGCCACAAACGGATCGGCGGCCGAATGCCACGGTAGGTGGCGGATTCAGGGAACGGACTCCGAGGCCGAAGGGGGCATGGTTGATGCCTCTGGCCCTCCTGGTCGCCCTGGTCCTGCTCGCTCCCCAGGGGCCGGCCCGCGCCCAGAAGAGCCTGCAGGGATTCTTCGCGGGCAACTCGGCGGACGGGGGCATCCTCCTGGCCCAGAGCCACCAGGACATCTCGGCTTCGATCCTGGTCCGCCTGGCTGGCGTCTCGATCCCGGTCAAGGCCCTCTCTTCCTTCAACAAGTACTGTTCGAAGGTCCTGGGCGGGAATCTCCTGATGGTGCGGGTGCATCAGCACCAGGGCCGAGCCGGCTTCATCTCGGATCTGCAGGCCGAGATCACCATCCTGGCCGGGAACCGCAGGATCAACTTCAACAAGCAGGCCCTGGTGGACGGCTACGCCATGCTGGATCGCCGGGAGCCCCGCTTCGCGAGCTGGGAGAAGTACGAGAATACCGGGCGGAGCCGGCGGGTGGGCATCTGGTCGATCGGGAATCCGCGCTGGCCTGTGCCCGAGATCCCCGGCGACCCGGCGGCTTCCGAGGGCGCGGGAAGCGATCGCGAGCGGATCTTCCAGAAGTATGGGATGCCCGATCGCACCACCCGGATCAGCGTACCTGATCGCTACAGCTACCGCACCTACCATTTCTACATCACGGACTTCTATCTTCGGGAGGGGCTGGTCTTCATCTATCGCGACGGAAGGCTGGTCAACGAGCAGCCCATGTCCGAAAACTGAGGTGGTGTCGTGAAGAGGATCCTGTTCTGCATCCTGGCCCTCTTGATGGCCCTTGCGCCCTGCGGGACGTCATGGGTCCAGGCTTCGGAAGAACCGCTCCTGATCGAAGCGGACCCCCTGGACGCCTCCGACCTTCCCGAGGCCCCCGAGCGCCTCGTCCAGCCCGAGCGTCCTTCCCTGACCTTCTGGTGTTCCTCCTTCCCCCTGGAGCAGGGGTGGGCCATCGAGGTGACCCGCCGCTGGAACGAGCGGAACCCTGAACGTCCGGTCCGCCTGCAGGCCATGCCGGCCGGCCGGCTGGCCGAAGACGTCTTCCGGGAAGCCCTCCGGCAGGGGGGCACTCCGGATCTGACCAACCATCTGTTCCCGGTGAACGCCCACGAGTTTGCCGCCCAGGGGGCCCTGCTCCCCCTGGATCGCTACCCCGGCCTGGTCTTGCACCTGGAGTCCCGCTCGGGCGTGGGAGCGGATCGGCTCTTCCGC
>JALHDH010000089.1 GCA_022839105.1 bacterium | reverse complement strand
CCGTGGCGTGCGCTTCCCATCACCTCCGCCACCTGCACGGCGGCACGATGCGGGTGGAGGGCGAGGACCCGGTCACCCGCATCTGGGAGATCGGCCTGGCGGAGGGCGAACCCTGGCGGGTCTGGTGCGACGAGCGCCTGGTGGACGGGGAGGCGTTGGCCTGGGAGGGGGACGAGGCCGAGGCGCCCCTCGCCGACGACCGGGTCTGCGAGGTCACGCTCGAGTCCCGGTGCGGGCCTGCCGCCTCTGCCTCGGACCCCTGCGCCGCCTGAGAATCCGCCCTCGTGGATGGGATCGCGGACCTTGCGGCTCAGGGCCACAATCATGTTCGAAGGCCTCCCGTGGAGCGGTCGGTGTGAGGACGACTACTTCCACGCAGGAGGCCTTCGTACCTGCCGACTATCGAACATATATTCGCCGACGATCCGAATCAGCACCCGGGAACGCCAGTCATCCTGGACCGCGACGGGGCATGGAGTAGAATGGCCAGGTCATGGATCCAATCCTTCCTCTTCAGACGCCCACCGCCCCCCTGCCCCCTCCGCCGGCCGCTGCCCCTCCGCCGGAGCAGGCACCGCAGGATCGTTACGCACCCGGAGCCCGGATCTTCGCCCCGGACAAGGCCGGCGGCTTCCAGCGGACCACGCTGATCCCGGCCGATGACCAGCCGCCCATGGCCCGGGTGACGGGGCTGGACGGCCAGCCGCGCACAGCCTTCACCTCACAGGACGGCCGCTGCTTCCACCAGATGACGGAATCTGGGCGGGCGGACTTCTCCCTGGATGTGCCGGACCGGGTAGGCGAGTTCGTCTTCGATCCGTCCCACGGGCGCTACCTGTTGCGCACCGGCCAGGGGTTGCTGAGCGTCGATGCCGGTTCCGGGCAGGTCGTGGCCTCGAAGCCCTTTGACTCCTTCGGGTTCCAGCGGCGCGTGGCCCTGACTCCCGTTGGGGACGTGCTGCTGGCCGACGAGCGGTCCTTGTCCGTCCTGGATGCGGACCTGCGGCCGAGGGAGACCCACGCGCTCGATTTCCGCGCGGACTTCCTCAGGCAGGCGGGCGCGGCGACGCTCGTGGGCGAGGACTCGAACGGTCGGCTCGCGGTGACATCGCCCGGGCGACCTCTGGTGCCCCTCAGCAGCGACGCGCGCCTGGACTCGGTGGTCGAGGGCTCCGACGGTCGGGTGTGGTTCCTGGAAGGCAGGTTCAACACCGGCAGCCCACGCACGGCAGTGAGCTACGACCCGGTGTCCGGTGAGAATCGCCGCTTGCGCACACCGGCCGACGCGGGGTATCTGGTCCCGCTGTCGGATGGGCAGGTCCTGGTCTACGACGATCGCCTGGCCGCCCCGCGCATCCGCCTGTACGACGCCGAGGGCGACGAGCAGAAGACCTTCACCATGGGCAAGGACTGCTATCTCCGTCAGTTCTTCGTGACCCACGACGGCCGGCAGGCCTATGCCGTGACGAGCCGATACGGAGAGGACGGCCACACCACGCTGAAGCTCCTGCGCATGGACCTGTCCACCGGGAGGTCGGGCCTGGGAGGCTGGATCTCGCAAAGGCTGGGCCTGGACCAACCGGCCGAGGAACTCCATCGCACGGTGGACCAACCCTTCATCCCCTGCCCCATGGAGGATGGGCGTCTCGCGATCCTGAGCCGGAAGGGCGTGGAGATGCTGGGCGAACAGGGGGGGCCGGGAGATCTCGCGGGCCTGCTGCGCTCGGGCGCGAGGCCGGCGGCGGCCCGCGTGCGGGTGGACAGCACGGCCGATGGCCCCATCCCGGGTGGGCTGCGCGACTACATCGAGACTGCCGCCCTCAGCTTCGGACTGCCCATGCCTCGCGAAGGGGACGGCTGGTCCTACTCGGCCCGCGACGCGGCGCTGCACCGCACCGAGCCGGTTCCGGCGTCGGAGGCGCTGCGGGAGTTGGGCCTGGCCGGGGAGCAGGACTACCTCAAGCTCACCCAGGCTCGAACCCTCTTCAACACCGCCTTGCAGGATCGCGTCGTGCCCTTCCCGGGCCTGGCCGGCGGCAAGGTCGAAGTCGGAACCCGCAGTGCCCGCACCTGGTTGCCGGGTGTTCCCGGGGCCAGGGAGATGCAGATCCGGGAGCCGGGCTACTTCACCACCGCCCTGCCGGTCCTGGCCGCCGGGATCCCCTGCCTGGCCCTGGCCTCCAGCGACGGCATCCTGAGCTGGCACGACCTTTCCTCCGGCACGGAGCAGAAGTTCGACGTGGGTGCTCGGGTGGTGGGCCTCATGGCCGGTCCCGACCGCCTCTACGCCGTGGCCGAGGACGGTCGGGTCCTGCTGCTGAAGGTGCCCATCAAGCCCGGCGAGGACCTCCAGGTTCCGCCCGAGTTCCGGGTCGCTGGAGGGGCGACCGCCCCGGCTGCACCGGCGATCCAGGCCGGCGAGGATTCCGTGCTCATCGGCACCGTGCGGCTGGAGCGACGGAGGGGCTAGCAGCCTGTGTGAGTCTCCGGACCGAGCATCGTCGAGGGATTTTTTGTCCCCCCCAGGAGCAAAAAGTTGCGGTTTGCTTGAGGCAAACAAGACTTTTGCGACACAGCGGGGACGGAAAAGACCCGGCGAGGCGACCGACGCGATATTCACACAGGCTGCCAGGGCTTCCCGAGGCTCCTCCGACTCTCGCGACCAACTGGCGCAGGCCTTGGGATGTGGAGCCGCGCCGACGATTTCCGTCGGGAGGTCGACGACCTCCTCCGGCGAGTGGAGCCCGTGGTCCCCTGAGCCGGATCGTCCTGGTCGGCGCTCCAATTCTCCGTGATGCTTCGCAGGAGGTCCCCGGCAAGCGTGACGGAGACCACCGCCGCAGGTCCTCGCCCAGGCCGCATCAGGAGGCAGAGTCCCCCGGGATCGCGAAGTCCCTGCCCTGCAAAGGAGGGGCACCATGGGTACAGGCCGTGCTCGCGGGCCAGCTTCAGCAACTGCACCTGCTGCCAGGCCCGGGCGCCCTTGCCCATGAGGGCCAGCAACCGGCTGTCCAGGCTCTCGATGCCCGGCTGCAACCAGCGCAGCCCGGCGGCGGCCAGCAGGCGCACGTGCCGCTCGCCCAGGTTGGACTTCACCTCGGCGAAGAGGTTCCAGGGCCGGCCCGAGGCGGCCAGCCGCAGCAGCCAGGTGGCAAAGGCCCGCATGTCCAGGATGTTGTCCAGCAGTTGAAAGCGGTACAGGCCGGCGCTGTCCGCCATGTGCTCCAGTTCCTGGACCACCCGCTCGGGGGATCTGGCCCGGTAGCCGAGGCCCAGGCCGTTCAGGCCACAGAAGGCGCACTGCGAGCGCTGGCCCCACCAGCAGCCGCGGGAGGCCTGCAAGGGCAGCGCGACCTCCCGGGCTCGACCGGGAGGATCCCCTTTCCCGGTCGGACGCACTTGAGTTCGGGGAAGGCCATGGTGTCTCATCTCTGGGCTCCCTGAGCCCGGGCCCGCCGCAGGGCGGCATGGTCGAGATGCCCTCCCGGGAAGTCCTTCAGGGTCGGCGTGGGGGGCGACTGGCCGCGGACGGCCAGCCCGACCAGGCGATCCTCCAACCGCATGGTTCGGACGGAGCCCTCCTCCCGGCTCTCCAGCACTCGCAGAGCCTCCCCGTCCTCCTCCAGGGTCAGGATGGGGCGAAGCGTTCCCCAGTAACGCTGCTGCCAACGCCGGGTGGCGGCAGCCAGGCTCTTCAGGCCCGGCCCGGCAGGGGTCGACACGGGTTCGGCCTGCTCGAAGAAGTAGGCAGATCCTCCAGATCCTTCTCGGGGAGGCCATAGACCAGGGACAGGAAGCGCGCCCGACGAAGGCGGATCCCGAAGTCCTGGGGCCGGGAATGATAGAGGCTATAACGGTCGAAACGCAGGCGGACCAGCCCGCGGGGAGGCTGCAGATGCACCGGCCTGAAAATCAGGCCCGCAGTCTCGGTGTGCCAGGAGTCCTCCTCTCCCGGGGCTCCCCAGAGCAGATTCCAGGAGACCGCCAGGCCCTGCTCGCGGCACCACCTCAAGAGCAGCACGTTCTGGGCCGCCTGCACGCCCTTGTTGAGCAGGCGGAGCAACCGGCTGTCCAGAGCCTCGATTCCCGGCTGCACCCAGGCGATCCCGGCCTCGGCCAGCAGGGCCACCTGCCGGCGCTTCAGGTTGGCCTTGATCTCCCAGAAGATCCGCCGCCCCCGGTTGGAAGTCTGGCCTGCCCCCCCTGGCCGAGGCTTCGGGGCGGACGAAGGGCGGCCAGTTCCGGCAGCAGCGACCTGAAGTAGCGCATGTCCAGGATATTGTCGGTGAACTCGAAATCCGATAGACGGTGGCGCTCTTCGAGGTCGCCGAGCTCGCGCAGCACCCGGGCCTCAGACTTGCTGTGGAAGCGGAGGCCCTCGGGGCTGATCCCGCAGAAGCGGCACTGGTGGGACTGGCCCCACCAACAACCCCGAGCGGTCTCGACCGGGAGGCCCGGCCGGACCACGGAACCCAGGCCGCAGGTCTCCAGGGCGGCGAAGTCGTCCCGATACTGCGGGGTGGGCAGGGCCTCGAGCCGCCCCCAACTGGTCCGGCTGACCTCACGCCTCTTCGAGAGGGCGTTTGCGGACCTGCTTCCCGCCGAACGGGTCTGGCTGGAGCCGGCGCTGGAGAAGCCCGGGATGGGCCCCTGCCTGGAATGGTGGAAGCTGGCCACGAAAGGCAACGCCAAACAGCCCAGGCACGCCCTGCTGGCCAGCACCCTGCGCGCCTTCCTGGCCGACGAGACGGTCCGCGTGCGCGATCCCCGCAGCGGAGAGGTCCGCCGCCCCAGGCCCGGCGACGTGGCGGTGCTCTCCTGGCGCCGGGCGACCTGCCAGGCCGTGGCCGAGGAACTGGAGGTCCGGGTGACGGTTCGCGAGGAAGAGCCCGTCGCGGCCGCCCGGCCCCGCCCCTCCCCGGGAGAGGCTCCCGTTCTGGCCGGACCAGGCGCCCATCCGCCGGCCCGAGTGCCCCCCAGCGCGCTTCAGGCCCCCGAAGTCCCGTTCCGGATCGGCGAGGTCGTCTCGCTGGGCTCCCGAATCCCGCTGCGCGGCACCCCGGAGATCCGGGCGCTGGGAGAGGCGGTGCACGCCTTCCTGGCCGCCGACCACAAGGAGCTGCCGGGCCAGCTTCGGCTCGAGCTCGCCGGGGAGTGCCTAGCCCGCTGGGGCGTGGCCCCGGCCCTGGCCGCCGAGGACCTGCTGGAGGCTTCCAGCGCCTTCCAGGACTGGATCGAAGACCGCTGGCCCGGCGCCCTGGGATCCCGCGAGCTTCCCCTCGCCCAGCGCCTGCCCTCCGGAACCCTGCGCCAGGGCTCCGCCGATCTCGTCCTGCGGACTGATGCGGGCCTGGTGCTGGTGGATCACAAGACCTTCCCAGGCAGCGCCGACGAGGCCCGGTTCAAGGCCCTGAGCCACGCCGGGCAACTCGAGGCCTACGTCACGGCCCTGGCCCAGGCCACCGGGGCCCCGGTGCTGGAGCGGTGGATCCACCTGCCGGTGAGCGGCCTGGCCATGCGCCTGGAGGAGTCGTAGACCCAAGGCCCGGCCATCGCCCCCCCTCCGGCAACCCTCCCAGGAATCTCCTGCGAGACCACCCGCCTGGCCGACGACTGTTCGCCCAGCGCCAGCCTGCTCCGCTCCTCCAGGCCAGCCCCCGACCCGGGATCGCTGCCGGCCTCAGGATCCTGGCCGGTTTCGGGCCCGCCCGGGGACCAACCCGAAAAGCCCGAACAACTCCTCCTCCGTCAGCATCTGGGCCAGGTCCAGGCTGACGTCGTCGACAACCTCCCGGAACAACTGGCGCTTGGTTTGCAGAATGGCGTCGATGCGTTCTTCGATCGTGTCGATGCAGATGTAGCGGAAGACGTGAACCGGCAATGGCTGGCCCATCCGATGCGCCCGGCTGTCTGCCTGTTCTTCGATGGCGGGATTCCACCAGCGATCCAGGTGGAATACGTAAGAGGCGCTCTGCAGGTTGAGACCGACCCCCCCGGCCCGCAGCGAGAGCGCCAGGACCTTGTGCCGCTCATCCCTTGTGAAGAGGTCGACGATGCCGGAGCGCTGTCTTGGGGAGAGGGCGCCCGTGTATTCCAGGGCCTGGAACCGCCTCAATGCGTCAGAGATGACTCCAGTCCCGAAGTCCCGGTCGGTGAACTGAGAGAAGACCAAGGCCCGGTGCCCCTGCGCCACGAGCGTGTCGATGCGGGCGCACAGATCGTCCATCTTGGCCGACTCGCCGCTCACGGGATCCCGGTTGCACAGTTGCTTCAGCCGCGTGATGAGTTCCAGGACGTGGGTGACGCGCAGCTCCTGGCCCTTGGCTCGAAGACGGACCACCCCGGTCTGCTCGGCCTCGTCGTAGGCCGCGCGCTGCCGTGGGTTGAGCTCGAGGTCCAGCTCGATGACGCGCCGGGGGGGGAGCTCGGGGAGGACCTCGGCCTTCCGACGCCGCAACTGGACCTCCCTCAGACGCTCCAGGACCGCAGGCCGCCCCCAGTCGCGGCGCCTTCCCCCCCCATCCAGGAACTCCAGAATCGACTGGACATCCTCCAGGCGGTTCTCCAGGGGCGTGCCGGTCAACGCCCATCGCCTCCCCCCCTGCACCTTCTTGCAGGCCCGTGCCAGACCGGTCTCCCGATTCTTGATCCGGGAGGCCTCGTCCAGGAGGATGACACCCCATGGTCTGCGCAGGACCGGAGAGTCTCTCAGTTCCAGCGTGTCTGCCCGCAGCGTCTCGTAGCCGACCAGCTTGATGTGGGCCGGCATCCGCCAGAGCGCCGCCCGATCCTGCGGGGGGCCGGCCACCACGGTCGCTTGCAGCTCGGGGGCCCAGAGTCGTATCTCTCGAGCCCACTGTCGGGTCAAGGCGGCCGGGCAGGCAATGAGCGCGCGATCGATGGCCCCTTGCGCAAACAGGACGCGGAGCGCCCCGATGGCCTGGATGGTCTTGCCCAGGCCCATGTCGTCCGCCAGCAACAGTTCCTGGCGATGGACCAGGGCCGCCAGCCCGACTTGCTGGTAAGGGAGCAGGGGAGCACGCCAATCGAGAATGCCGCCGGGTTCCCACAGAAGTCTGGAGGGGGGTTGGAGGACCGTGCGGAGCCGGCGCAGCAGAGTCCGTTCCGCCGAGACCTCCGGGTCGGGCTCGTGGTGCGGGCTCGTCTGGCGGAATTGTCGATCGCTTGATCCGGCATGGAGAGGGGTATCGGGCATGCGGAGCGGAAGGCTCCTCGCCCGGCCGGCGCGCAGAAGCGCGGGTGCGATGCTGGAGGCTGCACTCGGCCCCCACGGTCCTTCCAGGATGGAAGACGCGGGCCCGGGGGACGGACCGGCGACGCCCAGATTGCCGGGGGCCGAGGGTCGCAGTCTCCAGGGCCGGAGAAAAGGCACGCGCGCCCGAAGGAACCTGCGCAGGCGACGCCGGACCTGGATCAAGCCTCGAGGTCCCAGGAGACCTCGGGGTAGACCTCTCGAAGTCCAGCTCGCAGGCGCGCACAGGGCTCGGTCGCCAGCCCCCTGTCCTGCAGGACCTGCGCCAGCCGGTGGGCGCGCATGGCTGGACCCGGCGGATCATTGACCCATGTCCACTGCGGCGCCTCCCGCTCGGAGCCGGCGGCGACCCGGGCGAACGGGATCGAAGGCGCCAGCTCGGTCCGACAGAACTCGTTGCTGCCGAGCTCGACCGGGCAGACCAGGAGGTCGGGCTCGCGTCGGCACGCCTCGAAGAGGGAGTGGACGAGGCTGGTCACCCCGATCCGGTGGACCTGCGAGGCAGGCCACAGGAAGCTGGCCGGGGCCGCCAGCGAATTGTGGACGAACTCCAGGGGGCGACCTCGCGAATCGATCAGCAGGAGGGCGCCGTAGAAAGTGCCTGAAGCGCGCAGCCAGACCACGTCCAGAAAGGCGGCAGATCCGTCCTCCTGGCCCGGCGAAGCCTTACGGTAGGGGATTGACACGCCTACTCGTCGTCACCGTTGGTGGCCAACTCGTCGTCACCGATCTCACGTTCGTCGAAGACCACGTCCTCGACCTCGATCTCCGGGGCCTCCTCCGGGTAGAATCTGTGGAGATCCCACTGGGTGATCCACCGGCGGATGCGCTGCCGGATAGGGGTGGTCCGCTCGTAGTGGTCATCCGGATAATCCGGGACGGCCATGCGGTAGGCCTCCTGGTAGAGAGCCTTGATGCGGTAGCGCATCGACTCCACCTCAGCCTCGGTCGGCTCCGTCAGCGGCAGGCCATCTTTGAGAAGCTGGATCCCCTCTCGGGCCAGCTCGTCGCGTTCGTCTCCCCCGAACAGGCCTTTCTGGGGGCCGACCAGCCTCTGCTCGTCCTCGTAGACCACCGAGGTGGCAAAGGTGCTGGTCATCGCCAGGACCGGGAGGATCCTGCTGCCCGGCTGTCGCGCCACGCGAGCCCACCACCCCAGCTCCTCGTAGGCCGCCAGCCGCTGCTTCTTCGAAAAGTGTGCGATACGCTCGACCTCGTCGATGAGGACCACCAGCCCATGGGAGCCGCACGCCCGGAGCATCTGGGCGAAGACCTGGATACGGTCGTGGGCCAGGGCCTGGTTGCGCGGACCACCCTTCAAGTCGTAGGCCGCCGCGGCATTGAGTTCCTTGAGCTTCTGGTTGAGCACGGTCTTGGCGACGGGCTTGCCCTCGAAGTCGCCGAGGATCCCGACCAGGAACTCCGGGTCCGACGTGAACTCCTCGTAGAGGTGGAGCATCGCCCGGAAGCGGTCGGACAGGCCTTCCAGATCGTCCGCCCAGGAGCGCAGCTCCGCGAACTGCGGTGAGTGGGGCCGCAACTCGCTGGCCAGGGCACGCAGGGCCTTCCCGGTGCGTTGGGGAGCCCGGGCGTTCTCGGCCAGGCTCTTGAGCACGACGTGTCCGCTCCCCAGAGGCATCTCCGGACCGGCGACGACGTAGCTGGTGACAAAGTTCCTGGCGTCAGCCACCGACTGCAGGTATTCCAGGAGGTGCGTCTTCCCAAAGCCGAAGTTGGCTCGCACGACCAGGGCGCGTCCCGACTCTCCCTGCTCGACCGCGGTCATGGCCAGTTCGAAGGCTTCCCGAATGGCTGTTTGGGTTGTCCCAAGCTGCGCGACCGCGTGTCGACTGGGGACGCCCGAGCGAAGGCCCTCGATGGCAGCACGCGACAAGTTGGACTGGTTCATGCGTCACCTCCGAGGTGAACCAGCGAAGCCGCGGGGTTGGCGCGAGCCGCCCCTCGGACCTCCAGGCCGATTCTCGTCTGCAGGGCATCGTAGTTGAAATAGTTGCGGGGACTCGAGGCGTCGTAGAAGTCGGGCGTCGTCAGGATGACCAGCACGAAGCGCTGGAACCAGTCGATCTCGTCGATGAAGCGGCGAATCGTCGAGAGCATCTGGTGGTAGGCGCTGTCGCTGTAGTGGACGGCGAAGGGTTCGGGGGCCTCGATCATGGCCAGAAGCTCGCGGTTGTCCGCCCCGCGCCGGATCGCATCCTCCAGGCGCTTCAGCATCTCATCCTTGCGCACGGCCTTGCTGAGTTTTTTGTACTCGTAAGGCCTGAAATCCAGGGTCACCACCAGGCCCGTCTTGCCGATCCGGGGCAGCCAGCGACAGAAAGACTCCAGCATCGTGCGGGCATTTGCCTGAGTGATGCGGTCGTAGATCTGTACCTTCTTCAGCGCTGCGGCCCCTCCGGGGAGCGCCCGCCCGGCGAACCAGCCCAGCAGCACCTCTTCAGTCGTCGGAGGCGCCGAGTCCGGCATGAGCTGGGCGCGCCCGAGTGCGGTGACCGCCGTGCGGAACTCGACCGCCATCCCCTGATCCCGAAGTTGGGGCGTCGCCAGTTCCAAGTGGTACTGGTTCATCAGGTCGGCGGGATCGCGGCCGTTGTCGGCTGCGATCCCCTCGAGATCACTCAAGGCCCGGTGGGAGCAGATCCGAATCCCGCGCGACTCCAGATGCCTGCGCGCCTGTTCGGCGGCCCGGGCACGGAAGTCGACCTCACGGGTGACCTCGAAGAAGAAACGGTCGATGCGGTGCAGATCCATCTTCTTGCCGTTCTCGTCGAGGGCTGTCGGATCCAGGTGCGCGTACCAGTAGTCCCCCTCTCGCGCCATCGCCTCCACGGCCTGGCGCATGCGATCCAACTCGGCAGCAGGCCCGGTCGCGACCTTGACGACAGATCCCCCGTCGGGGACGAAGTCGTCGAGGTATTCTTCCCGCAGGACCTTCAGCCATTGCCCGGTCGGCAGCGGTCGGGCCACGCTCAACAGGCTCATGCCCTACCTCCTAGTGGAACTCGATCCCGTAGTAGCGGACCGGCGACCCGTCCTCGCGGTAGACGGTGAAGATGTCGGATTCCCTGGCCTTGGCGGAGGGAAACTCGAAGGTGAAGCGCTTGCCATCGCGGGTCAACCTGACATCCGACCGAGCCAGAGCGTGGATCTGCAGCCCGAAGTCGGGGCGCGGGTTCTCCTTCTTCCAGCCGGGAGCCTGGGCGAAGCGCTCCCAGATCTCGCGGAAGGTCACCATGGGCGCACCCTTCCGAGGCAGATCCTTCCAGGCCTGGTAGAGGTGCTCGAGGAACTCCTGGGCTCCCCCGCTGGCCTTCTTGTCGCGAAGTCGCTTCAACTCCGCCACGACCACCTTGGGGCGCAGCTTCGACCAGGCCTTCTTGCCAATCTGCAGCGCGGTTCGACCCGGGAGCGAGCGGACCAGGACCGGGGGGGCCACCAGGTGCGAAGCGTCTTGAAGCACCAGGAGCTGGGCCTTCTCACCGGCCGAGACGAGCTCCTGACGCCAGCGGTCGCCCTCCAGGTATTCGCGGGCATCGAAATCCCAGGATTCCTTGGCATCCTGAGACTTCTGCGCGACCTGGGGCAGCAACTCCTCGACCAGGGCCTGCGCCTTGTCCCGCATGGCCAGGTCCCCCTCAGCGCTGGCTTTCCTCCAGGCCTTGGCGGCAGTCGCCAGACGGTTGCACGCCTTCTGCAGGTCCTCCAGCCAGACGTCGTGCTCCTGGAGGGTCTCTTCCAACGACTTGACGGCAGGTTCGATCATCACGGGCTTTGTCCCCTCGGTCGTGGTGGTGGCGCCATTCTTCGGGCGGATTTGTCCCGCCCCTTTTTCCAGAAGAGCCGGCGCCTTCGAGTGTTGGTCTGGACCAACCATAACCGGGCGGGGTGTCACAGGTTGTCAGGGGGAGGGCAACCTCAAGCCGGTGCGCTCGCAAGTCGAGCCCCTGCAGAAGGCCATGGACCACGACGACCACAAGGCCTTGAGCCCCATCGGGAACAAGCGCAACATCTTCGACGTGTCCGCCGACTTGGTGTGCCGGGCGGCATTCAGCGCTTTGTGGATGGGGGTGTAGAGGCCTCCCCCCTCGGCGACGCGAAGGCTCAGCCATGACTGCCTGGCAACTCGCCTCCGCCCTGCGCGCCTGTCGACCGGGTCTCCTCAGCGTGGTTCCCGGCTTCGGGGTCACCCCCGTCTGGGAGGCCCTGGGCCGCCCCATGCTCTCCTACCACGAGGAGATCGCCTGTGGCCTGGCCCACGGCGCCTCGCTGGCGGGGGTGCGCTCGGCCACCCTGCTCAAGACGCACGGATTGCTGAAGGCCGCCAACCTGATCTCCTCGGCGCTCTCCTGCGGGGTCTGCGCGGGGTGGGTCATGCTGGTCTTCGAGGACCCCGAGGCCACAAGCTCGGACAACGTCCTGGCCGCCCGGCCCATCCTGAGGGCCCTGAACCTCCCCCATCTGCCCTGCGACGAAGAACCCGAGCTGGTCCTGGCGGAGGCCTTCGACCGATCCGAGCGGGTCGGGTTGCCCGTGGCGGTGGTGGTGGACGGCCGGAAGATGACCCGGGATCCAGACGCGCCCGCCGCCGAGCCGTGGAGCGTGGTCTGCTCTCCAGTCCTCCCGCCCTCCCGGGACCCACAGCGGCACCTGGTGGCCCCCATCCTCGTCCCCTATCAGCACGCGGTTCTGCAGGCCCGCCTGGCCGGCCATCCGGCGGACTCGGTGCCCCGGCCTGAGCTGCCGGTCCTGCCCGAGCGCGCCGAACTGCGCGCCCTGGAGCCCTTCTTCGCGGCCTTCCGCCAGCACCGCCCCCCCTTCGTGGCGGGCGACACGACGCTGTCCAGCCTGTACGGCCTGCCTCCCTACGGATGCGTGGACGCGGCCACCTGCCTGGGCGGAAGCCTGCCGATGGGCCTGGGCGCCCTGGCCGCAGGCGTCCCCGAAGTGTGGGCCCTGGCCGGCGACTTCTCGTTCCTTTCGATGGGCCCGCTGGCGCTTCTGGAGGCGGCCCAGAGGGGTCTGCCCCTGAAGGTCGCGGTCTTCGCCAACGGCGTGGCCGCCGCCACCGGGGGACAACCGGTGAACCTGGACCTGCTGGACCTGGCCCTGGCCCCCTACGCCTCGAGGACGCGCCGCCTGGCCCCGGGCCAGGACCCCCACCCCCTGCTGCGCGCCACCCGAGAGGCCGCCGGAATGCAGATCCTGGTGGTCGACCTGCGCGAGTAGGGCCAAGGCGGCTTCGAACGAGAGGAGGGCCCGGCTCGCTCCTTGAGCCCAAGTGGGGTCCTGGCCCGCCCTTACTCCTCCACGCCCAGTTCCCTCAGCCGGGCCAGGAGTCGCTCTGCCCGTTCCCGCTCCTGCTCGGCCTGCTTCTCGGCTGCGTCCGCCCTGGATTCCGCGACCTCGGCCCTGCTCTCGGCGGCCTCGGCCACCTCGGCAGGCAGGGGCAGGAGTGTCTTGTCGGGTCCGCAGGGGCGCAGCCACAGGCCGTCCATGTCCTCGAAGCGGCCCTGCCAGGTCACCAGACCCATGCCCAGCTCTTCAAGCCACGACAGGTCCAGAAGCTCCACGTAGCTCAGGCCGTGCAGGACGTATCCCCGCAGGACCCGCTCGCCCAGCCAGCGCTCGGGGTCGAAGATCACGTAGTAGCGCACTCCCAGCCGGGCATAGCGCCGGGCCTTCTCGACCTCGGAACCTTCCCGGTTGGAGACCACCTCGATCACCAGATCCGGGGCCTTGCCGAAGACCCAGGTGAAGTAGGAGCGCCGACCCTTGGGCCGACAATCCTCGGGG
>JALHDH010000200.1 GCA_022839105.1 bacterium | reverse complement strand
CCAGAGGGGGGCTGCCCTCCCGCAGATCGACCCGGGCCTGCGCTCCAGGTGCCATCAGGACCACGCCGGGTTCGGCGAACATGCAGGTCTCACCACAGACCTCGACGGTGACCACCGAACCCTCGGGAAAGACGAACTCGGTCTCCTTGTCGAAGACCATCTGGACGCCGAGGAACTGCTCGGCGGCCTCTCCGGTGTAGGCCACCGTGCCGGTCTCGCCTTCGACGGGAATCCCTCCGTCCGGGCGGATCGGCAAGGCCCGCTCTGCACCCGCTGAAACCGACCAGGCCTTTCCGGCCGGGGCGGGGGGAGCCTGGTGGAAGGAGATGGCCTGCGGCCCTGTCCGCCAGGGGGCTTCGGCTGCTGCGAATTCCTCTTGGGGGCCGGCGGGGGGCGTCTCGGCGGGTCGGGAGGGAGCGGGCGCGAAGCTTGCTCGGTAGGGTGTGGGGGGCAGGGCATCGATTCGCAAGTGGATGGTCTCCCTCGAGGGCAGGCCCTCTCTCCCCATCCTAGGGCGCCTCCCGGCTCCCGTCTTTTCCGCGATGTGAACGCTGCCCGAGAGACTCCGGGGAACATGGCCTGGAACCTGCGCTCGCGGGGACTGACGGCCATCTGGAGGCTCCGCCTGGAGCCGCAGCCGGCCGCGATCCTGCAGGCCCATGGGGGCGGATTCAGGACCGATCACTGGATTTGACAGGTTCTTCCGGCTGCTGGTACGATTCGGAGGCTTTGTCGGAAGTCGCTTCTCTCGCCGCTTTCCACTGTTCTCGGACCCGGAATGGCGGGGTTCGTGTCCTGGAGGCCTGCCCAGGCGCCCCGCCGTGCCTCCGTCCTGCAGTTCCTCGAGGCCTGCACCTCATGGGGCGGGTTCTGGAAGGCCGCCAACCGGGGCTCCATGCTGGGGACACCGGTCGCCGCGGAGGGATTGGATGAGCCTCCTGGTGGTGGCCATGAGCGGAGGGGTCGATTCCTCCGTGGCGGCCGCGTTGATGCTGGCCGAAGGGCACGAGGTGGTCGGGGTCACCATGATCGCGGTCTCTCCGCCGGGCTCCCTCCTGGAGGCGGCCAGCCTCCCCCTCACCGAGCAGGTCCTGGAGGCCGGGAGGGTCTGCGAGCGGTTGGGGATTCCTCATCAGGTCCTGGACCTGCGTGAGGACTTCGCTCTCGAGGTGATCGGGAACTTCCTGGAGGAATCTCGGCGAGGCCGCACCCCCAACCCTTGCGGCCGATGCAACTCGCGGATCAAGTTCGGGGTCCTCCTGGAGCAGGCCCGGGCCCTGGGGGCGGAACACCTCGTCACCGGCCACTATGCCCGGCTTTGCACCGACCCCCCAACCGGTCGGGTCCGCCTGTTGCGCGGTCGAGACCCGCGCAAGGACCAGTCCTATTTCCTGGCGGGCTTGCGCCGGGACCAGTTGGCCATGGCCCGTTTCCCGATCGGCGAGCTCCCCAAGCAGCGGGTTCGCGAGATCGCAGGGGAACTCGGTCTGCCGGTGGCCGAGAAGGCCGACAGCCAGGACTTGTGCTTCGTCTCGGAGGGGGGGAAGGAGGCCTTCCTCCGGAAGCATCTCGGACCTGGAAGCCCCGGGCCGATCCTCGACCGGGGGGGGCGCCTCCTGGGCACCCACTCGGGGCTGGAGTTCTTCACGGTGGGTCAGCGTCGCGGGCTCGGGGTCTGTGGAGGCGAGCGGCTCTATGTCGTCGAGCTCGACCCCGTGCGCAACGCCCTGATCCTCGGTCAGGCCGAAGAGTTGCTGCACCAGGAGATGGAGGTCGGAGAGGTGAACTGGCTCGTCGAAGAGCCGGTCTGCCGGGCTCGGGTGCAGTTCCGTTCCACCTCCCGGGGGGAGATGGCCGCGCTCACCCTCCTGCCGGACGGTCGGGTCCGGGTTCGCTTCGATCGCCCCCAGAGGGCTCTTTGCCCCGGCCAATGCGCGGTCTTCTATCGTCGTGACGAGGTCCTGGGCGGAGGGGTGATCGCCCGGATCGTCGCCGGAGCGGGACTCGAGCCTCATTGAACCGCATGGATCGGAGAACCCGGCTCGCCCGGCAGGCGGGAACCTCGCCGTCGGCCGAGAAGAGGGGCTTTCCTCCCAGGGGCGAGGCCCTGGACCGGGCCTGAGGCGTCCGCGCAGCAGGTCCGCGGAGTCCGGGACGGGGGCCGGTCCTTCCGGCCGTTCCGGCCCGAGGCGCTCCTGAAGCATTTCCAAGAGAAGGTCGGTCGATGAGCAACTACATCGTACTTGTCAAGCAGGTTCCGGATGTCTCGCAGATTACCGACAACGCGTTCAATCCGGAAACCGGCACCCTGGTCCGCAGTCGCCTGCAGAACGTCATCAACGAGCTGGATGCCCAGGCGTTGGCCTTCGTCCATCGGATGAAGCAGCTCAGCGGCGATGAGGAGGGGCAGGTGGT
>JALHDH010000005.1 GCA_022839105.1 bacterium | reverse complement strand
CGCGAAGTTCGGCGACCTGCGGGTCGAGGCCCAGCTCAACGTCATGCGGATGATGCTGATCGCCCTGGACCGCAAGGACAACTACACCTGGCGCCACTCGATGGACGTGCGGGACATGGGCCTGAAGATCGTCGAGAGCCTGGGCCTGGGCCGGCGCGAGTTCGAGTTGATGCGTATCGGCGCCGAGCTGCACGATGTCGGCAAGATCTACATCGACGAGGCGATCCTCAACGCTCCCCGCAAGCTGACTCCCGAAGAGTTCGAGATCATGAAGACCCACGCGGCCCGCTCGGCCGACTTCTTCGCCGACATCATGGGGATGGACGAGTTGACGGCCATCATCCGGGCCCATCACGAGAAGTACGACGGCTCGGGTTATCCCGACGGGCTGGCGGGGGAGGCCATCCCCTACCTGGCCCGGGTCATGACCGTGGCGGATGTCTGGAGCGCCCTGACGACCCCGCGGGTCTATCGCCTGGACGCTTCGGGCAAGAGCAAGGCATTCTCTCCGCAGAAGGCCCTCTCGATCATGGAAGAGATGGCGCCGGGCCACTTCGATCCTGAGATCTTTCCCGTCTTCCGCGAGATCGTCTCGGCGATGATTCCGCCGGCCGAGCCGGCGCCCGCTCAGGAGGTGCAGGCGGCCTGAGGCCGACCCGCGGGTTGCGGCAAGCGGCTCGGGGGAGGCCTCGAGTTCCGCGGTGGCGATCCTTGTGGCGCCCTTCCGGGCCCCCGGGGGAGGGCCGTCCGGACGGCGCTTCCAGGCCCCTCGAGGCGCTGCGCGGGGAAGGACGGATCAGGGAGAACGGCGCTCGAGGGCCAGTTCGCGGGCCTGCCCCAGGTTGTCGTTGCCCTCCTGCATCTGGGCGATGGCCAACTTGAGGGTCTCGACGTCGCCGCTGGCGACGAAGCCCTCCATCGTATCGAATCCCTGCTGCATCAACTGGACCCCCCGGTTCAGCAGGTAGGGCATCTGCGTCCAGTAGTCCTCGTGGGGCGACTTGCGCTTCTCTTCGCGCATTCTCTCCAGCATCTTGGGAAGATCGCGGGCCTTGAACTGCTCCAAGGCCGAGCGGACCACATCCAGGGCTTGGAGGAGGGGTTCGCCCGGGGCCTCCAGGTGGATGTACTCGTAAGCCCGACAGGTCAGGTCGTGCAGGTATCGGGTCGGGAAGGAGCGCTGGGGGACCACGTATTCCCGTCCATCCTCCACGTCCAGGGTATGCGAGGTGCCGTCCATGAGCTCCATGCGTGGCAGCACGGCGTTGCAGCGGGCGCAGCAGTTGGAGAAGGGCGGGCTGTCGTGTCCGCAACGAAGGCAGAGCATTCCTGGGCTCCCGTGAATCAAAATAGGGCCCCCGAGGGCCCTATTCCTGGCGCTTGCGCGCGATGGACCGCTTCAGGAACCCAGCCGGAAACCTCTTGGTCGCCTCGCCGGGTCTTTTCCGCCCCCGCTGTGTCGCAAAAAGTCTCATTTGCCTCAAGCAAACCGCAACTCTTTGCTCCTGGTGGGGACAAAAAATCCCTCGACGATGCTCGGTCGAGGTTTTCGACCGGGCCCCTAGAGTTGCGGATACTGCTGGTTGGAAGGACCACCCTGGGCGTTGCCGATGCTCTGGGCCGCCGCGGCTTCTCCCCCACCCTGCTGGGGCTGGGTGAGCTGGGTCCTCGCTTCGGTGACGCGCGCCTCCTGGATTCTCTTGAACTCGTCGAGGTTGCCGCCGCCGCCGGATCCGATGCCTTCGATGCTTGACATGGGGGGGTTGTCCTCCTCAGGGCCTCTGGGGCCTGTCTCTACAGTAGCCGCCCGCCCCCCCCGCGTCCAGTGCGGGACATGTTGTCATTGTGTGACATTGTTTCCGCGATGTTGCCAGGTTGTGACCGCGCGGGCCGAAGTCGCCGCGCACCGTCACTCCGGAATCTGGGCATGGCGATCCTGGAACGGTGCTGGATCCGCCATGGGTCGACCGGGCCGGGGCCGGCACGAGTGCTGGGAGGGGATCGACGGGCGACTCGCCCGGAGCGCTCGCCCCTCAGCGAGGCGCCCGCTGGATCCTCTCGAGGATCTCGGCCAGGCGGACCGGATCGGTCAGGTGCCAGTAGCCCAGCAGGGCCTCCAGGCCTGTGGCGACCCGGTAGGTCACCACGTCGGCGTTGCGGGCCTGGCTGCGGGTGTGGCTGTTGCGGCCCCGCTTGTAGATGTCGAGCTCTTCGGGGGTGAGAAGTCCCTCCTCCAGGAGCGAGTGCATGAAGCGGGCCTGGGCGTGGGCATTGACGTAGCCGATCGAGAGCCTCTGCAGGTCTCCGGCCCGGGTATGCCCTTCTTCGAGAAGCCAGGTCCGCACGTGCAGGCTCAGGACCGCGTCTCCCAGGAAGGCCAGGTTCGAGCCGCTGAGTTCGGCCGGCTTGAGGGAGCTTCGTTGGGGGGGGACGGGAAGGGAGACTGGTTGGGGCACGCGGGGTTCCTCTCCGGAGGGGGCGGTTCCCGGAGATCCCGGAGGTCTCCTGCCGTCCAGGCTCACCGGAATCCGGCCACCACGACGCGGTTGCGGCCTCGGGAGCAGGCCCGATACAGGGCCTGGGCCGCCCGCTTCAGCAGGCCCGGAACCTCGGCCAGGGGGGCCAGTTCGGTCGTGGCCACCCCCATGCTCAGGGTGATCGCCATCTGCATCCCGGCCTGGAAGGTCAAGGGCTCGGAGGCCACCGCCAGGCGGACGCGCTCGGCCACCAGGGTGGCGCTGGCGGCGGCGAAGCCGGGGACGACCGCCACCAGGCGGCTGGGACCGTGAAGCCCCAGTCCGTCCTCCGCGCGCAGGGCGGTCCGGACCCGGAGGGCGACCCGACGCAGGACCTCGGCCTGGGTCAGGCCCGGGGGAAGCCCTCCGGACTGAGGGTCGAACTGGTCCACCTCGATCAGCATGATCGCCAGGGGTTCCTTGGACTTCCGGGAGGCCTGGAACTCCTCCTCGAGGATCTCCAGGCTGGCGGCCTGGCTCATCGGGCCGCGGCTGGGGTCCTGGGCGGATTGGAGCAGAGCGGCCCGTTGGGCCTTCTCGGCCTGAATTCCGCCCTGGGTGAAGGCCAGCCCACCGGCGTAGGCCATGGCCTCCATGGCCATGGTGGCCAGGATCCCGGCCGGGCCCAGGGTCATCGCCGTCAGGGTGCAGCCGGCGATCAGGCTGCCCACCGCCAGGAGATCGCCGGCCAGAAGCCAGGACTTGGGAACCCCGGGAAGATCCCCCCCGCCCAGGACCGAGCCCAGCAGGCTCAGCGGTCGGCTGGCACGGGCGGCCTGGCGCAGGTAGCTGGCCTGTTCCAGGAAGAGGGCCGTGGCCGGATCGTGCCACTCGGCCATGCGATCCAGGTCATGTCCTCGGATGGCGGTCCCGGTCGGCGGGGCGCCCGCGGCCCGGGCAGCAGCCTTGCTGGGGCCAGCGACGGGCTGCGGGCCCGAGGTGGGCTCGGCGCCCTCCACCGAGCGCAGCCCCTGCACTCTCTCGACCGGGTGATCCTGGCTCATCTGGGGCGAAGAGTTCGCCGCCCCGGCCCGGGCGCCTGCGTTCCCGGCCTACAGGCGGACCACCCGATCGTCCGGGTCGTTCCGCCAGGGAGAGCCGGCTGAGAAGGCCTCCATGAACATCTCCTGGCTGGAACCCAGGTTTCGCATTTCCCCAGCTTCGCGGAAGGTCTTCTTGCGGGCCATGGTGATCGTGGTGCCCACGGTGTACTCGCGGTCGGGATCCATGGGGCTTCCGTCTGCAAGCACCACCTCGGTCAGCCGCTGACCGCTGGGGCGGGACGGGTCATAGGTGTAGCGGAAGCCGGCCGGGGTGGCGGGGCCTCGGCCACCATCGCCGATCCGCTCCTCCATCTCGGCCATCAGCATGCGGCCTGTGACCCTCATGACCACGGTGTCCTCTTCGGTCATCGGATAGGCGCTGAAGAGGTCCTTGTAGGTCACCTCGCCCTGGGGGAGATTCCCCCGGGGGTTGCGGGCGCTGCAGAGGGCGATCTCCGCGCCAGAGGCCTTGAGCACCGAGTCGGCGTGGATCTGGTTGATCTTGGCCGCCGCCCCGTGCGAGTAGTGAAGCTCCTCTTCGGCCCGGCCCATGACGCGTGAGCCGATCGGCTCGACCTCGGCCACGGCCCGATTGATGATGGCCTGAACCTCGGGGTCGGGGGGAACGTCGGCCCCGACGGGGATCAGTCGGGCCTCGGCAGAGACGATGCGCCGGCTGGACACGTCGAAGTCCAGGTCCACCGAGCCGACGAAGCGGCCCTTGGTGCCGCTCTGGACGATCAGGGTGTCGCCTTCCCGGTGCCCCTGCTCCAGGACCGTGTGGCTGTGCCCGCCCACGATCACGTCGATCCCCGGGAACTCACGGGCCAGCTTGCAGTCCTCGTCAAAGCCGTGATGGGAGAGGACCACCACCACTTCGGCACCCTGCTCGCGCATCTCGGGAAGATAGCGGGCCACTGCCACGGACGGTGGCTGGAACTCCAGGCCCTCCAACTTTTCGGCACTGACGTAGCGGGCCATGTCCTGCACGTTCAGGCCCAGGATCCCGACCTTGACCCCGTTGAGGTCCTTTACGAGGTAGGGGTGGGCCCAGGGGGTGCCGTCCTCGGTGTTGAGGACGTTGGCGCTGAGGATCGGGGCGTTGAGGTCGCCCAGCATGTCCTGGAGGGCCTCCTGTCCCCAGGCGAAGTCGTGGTTGCCCGGTTGGACGGCGTCGAATCCCATCTTGCCCAGGGGTTCGGAAACCACGCGACCGTGGGTCAGGTGGGCCACCATGGTGCCCTCGGCCAGGTCGCCGGCATTCAGGGTCAGCGTGCCTTCGGGGTTCTCGGCGCGCTGCTGGTCCAGGATGGTGGCCACCCGGGCCAGGCCGCCGACCTCCCCTTCGGGCTCGACCTCGCCGTGGAGGTCGTTGAGATGGAGGATTCGCAAAGGCCGGATCTGATCGGATTCCCGGCCCTGGGCGTCCAGGTCGACGCCATCCACCGGTCCCGTGGGCTTGGAGGCCGCGGTCGCGACGAAGGCAGTCTGGACCGGAATCGGAGCCGCGTGGTGGAGGCGCTGGATTTCCATTGGAAGAGGCCTTTCCTGGAGTGTTTCAGTCTCATCCTACACCCGTTCGGCGCGGGACACGTGAAAGAATCGTAACATGGTTTCCGGTCCGGGGAGGCAGCCACCGCCCGGCGGCCGAACCGCCCCCCGGTGGCGCATCGAGAACGGGCGGAAGGAAAGCTTTGAGCCAGGGGGCTGAGGCCTGGGGGATGGCCCTGGGCCTGGCCGCCTATCTGCTCTCCAACGTCGGGATGGGGGTGCAGAAGGCGGGGGCCTGTGGCTTCGTGACCGGAGGCCGGGGGCCGGGAACCTGGTTGGTGGGCACGGCCATGACCCTGGCCGGCGCCTTCCTCCTCTTTCCGGCCTATGGACTGGCCCGGGCCTCGGTGGTGGCTCCTCTGGAGGGGTTGGGTCTGGCGGCCCTGGCCCTCTTTGCCTCCCGGGTCCTGTGCGAGCCTTTGACCCGGACCCACCTGGCGGCCCTGGGCCTGATCGTGCTGGGAACCTTCCTGACGGGTCGGTTGGGCTCCCTTCCCAGGCAGCCGGCCGAGGTCTTCCGCCCCGAGGCCTTCGCCTGGGGGGCGGGTCTCCTGCTCGGCGCGGCCCTGTTGCCGGTCCTCCTGTTGACCCTGCCCCGGCTCCGGACCGGCCTGCGGCAGCGGGCCCCCGGGGCGGTGGGGATCCTGCTGGGGGGGGCAGCGGGAACCTGCGCGGGCGTCGCGATGATCCTTCAGAAGGTCGTGGCCGGGGCCTTCCTGGCAGACCCCGCCCGGGTCCTCCAGGAGCCCTACCTGCTCCTCTTCTTCCTGGTGGCAGGGCTTGGCTTCATCACTCAGCAGGTCGCCTGGCTGCACGGCACGGCTGTCGAGGTGGTGGCCACCTACTCCAGCATGGCCATCCTGGTTCCGGCCGGCACGGCCTGGGCCCTCTTCGGGGAACCCTTCACGGGCGGGCTGGCGCTGGGATTGGGCCTGGTGGTCCTGGGGGTCGTCTTCCTGGCGGGCCAGGTCGCTGCCGTCCAGGGCCTCAGGGGCGCCCCACCAGAAAGCGGAGCTTCTTGAGGAAGAGGTAGAACAGGTTGCCCAGGCCGTCGCGGAAGGAACGGATCTTGGCGCGTCCGATGCGGGCGGTGTAGATGCCGGGAACCTCCAGGGCCCGAAAGCGCGTGAAGGCCTCGATCTTGATCTCCTCCGAGAAGGCCATGCCTTCGGCGTGGAGGTTCAGGAAGGGGAGGATCTCCTGGCGGAAGATCCACATCCCGCTCTGGGAGTCCTTCACCTCGACGCGGAAGAGCCAGCGCGTGGTGAGGCTCAGGACGGCATTCCCGAAGCGGTGCATCCGGGACATCGCCTCTGGAGTCATGTCCTCCATCCGGCTGACGGAGAGGAAATCCAGCTCCCGGCCCAGGAGGAGGTCCACGAACTCGGCGATTCGTCCGGCAGGGTAGGAGCCGTCGGCGTCCAGGGTGACGATCACCCCGTGGGGGACCTCGGCCAGGGCCGCCCGATACTGCCGGCCATATCCCCGGCGGAAGCGCATCACCCGGGCTCCGTGGGCGGCTGCCACTTCGCGGGTGGCGTCGGTGCTTCCGCCGTCCACGACGATCACCTGGACCTGGTGGCCCCGCTCGCGGAGATCCCTCAGAGGCAGGGCTTCGAAGACGCGAGGAAGGCCCTCCTCCTCGTCCAGGGTGGGAATCACGATGGTGACCAGCACGCAACCGCGCTTCGGGCAGCCCTCGGTGAGTCCTGCCGAGTTGAAGTGGCGCCGCCAATTGGTCTATTCTTCAGGGAAACCCCGCAAGGAGAACTCCCGTTGCGGATCCTGATCCTGAACCCTCCAGCCTCGGATGGGGCCTCCTATATCCGGGAGGGGCGCTGCATGCAGTCGCGCTCGTCCTGGACCGAGCTCTTCCCCCCGATCACCTTGATGTATCTGAGCTCCAGCCTGCGCCAGCGCGGGTTCGAGGTTCGGCTTGTGGATGCCGTGGCCCAGAGGATTCCCTGGGAGGAGTGCCTGGAGGATGTGCGCCAGGGGGCGGCGGATCTGCTGGTCCTGAATACGGCCTTCCCCTCGATCCGCTCGGATCTGGAGTTCGCCCGTCAGGCCAAGGAGCTTCTTCCAGGCATGATCGCAGTGGCGGTGGGGGTCTTCCCGACCCTCCTGGCCCGGGAGTGCCTGCAGGCCTTCCCCTGGCTCGACCATGCCGCGGTGGGCGAGCCCGAGAGGGCCGTGCTGGCCCTGGCCGAACGCCTGGCCTCCGGGGAATCCGGGGCCGGCCTGCCCTCCCTGGCCTGGAGGGAAGAGGGCCAGATCCGGGTCTCGGAGGAGCGTGCCCTGGTGGAGGATCTCGACAGCCTGCCCTTCCCCGATCGCGACTCGATCCCGTCCGACCTGTTCCGCTTCCCCCTGACGGGAGACCCCCTGACGATGATCAGCCTCTCGCGGGGTTGCCCCCATTCCTGCATCTATTGCCTGGCGCCGCTGTACTACGGGCGGCGTGAGCGGCGACGCTCGGCCGGGAGCGCCCTGGCCGAGATCCGCGAGTGCGTCCGCCGTCACGGCATCCGGCACTTCATCTTCTGGGGCGAGATGGTCTCATCCCGTCGTTCGGTGCTGGTGGAGTTGTGCGAGGCCCTGGTGCAGGAGGACCTGGACATCTGCTGGATGGGCGCGGCCCGGGCCGACCAGTTGGACGACGAGTTGCTGGCCCTGATGCGGCGTTCCGGGTGCTACATGCTGACCCTGGGTCTGGAGAGCTCGTCCCAGGCCATCCTGGACGGGGTCCGCAAGGGCCTCAAGGTGGAGGACGGGATCCGTGCCGCCCGGGCCATCCGGCGGGCCGGCATCAAGGTGATGGGGCACTTCGTGGTGGGCCTGCCCGGCGAGACCGAAGAGACGGCCCGCGCCAGCCGGGTCTTTGCCCGACGCCATTGCGACTATGCGCAGTTCTACTGCGCGGTGCCCTATCCCGGGACGGAACTGGCCGAGAGGGGGCGCGCCCAGGGGTGGCTGCGGGAGGCCGACTGGACGGAGTACGATTTCCCCCGGGCGCTGCTGGATCTGCCCGGATTCTCGGCCGAGCGCGCCGAGGTCCTGCGGCGCCGGGCCTTCGTCGAGTTCTACTTCCGTCCCGAGGTGGTCTGGGCCAACCTGAGGCGCATGAAGCCTCGGGAGGTCCTCAAGCGATTGGATTTCCGGAGCTGGATGAAGGGTTGAGGCTCGGGAGCCCCGGTTCACCGGGGCTCCCGAGTTGCATTGGACTATTTCCTGGCGCTCAGGGCGCCCTGAGGCTCCCTGGCCTCCATCTCCTCGGCCAGGCAGCGCGCGAAGACGCGCACCCCATGGCGGATCTTCTCGGGCGGCAGGTTGGAGAAGTTCAGCCGAGCCGTGTTGCGCCGGCCCTTCTCGGGATAGAAGGCAAAGCCCGGCACGAAGGCCACGCAGGCCTTCAGGCAGCGCTGCAGCAGCGCGTGGGCATCCACGCCCTCGGGCATCTCCAACCAGACGAACATCCCGCCGGCCGGGCGGGTGAAGCCCATGCCCACGGGCAGTTCCTCCTCCAGGGCCGCCACCATCGCGTCCCGCCGAACCCTGTAGGTGTCGCGGATCCGGCCGAGGCGCTCGTCGAAGTCGTAGGCCTTCAGGAAGCGGTAGACCAGCATCTGGTTGAAGTTGGAGGTCTGCAGGTCGGTGGATTGCTTGACGACGATGTAGCGCGAGAGCACCTCGGGGGCTGCCGCCACCCAGGCCACCCGCAGTCCCGGGCACAGGACCTTCGAGAAGCTGGCCAACGAGATCACCAGCCCCTTGGGGTCGAAGGACTTCAACGAGCAGTATTCCACCTCGTCGAAGCGGACCTCGTAGTAGGCGTTGTCCTCGATGACGGGGATCTCATGCTTCGTCATCAGCTCCATGAAGCCGCGACGGCGTTCCATGCTCCAGGTGCGACCCGAAGGGTTCTGGAAGGTGGGAATCACGTAGACCATCTTCGGAGGGGTCTTCTTCAGGCGCTCCTCCAGTCCGTCCAGAAGGACGCCGTCCTCGTCGGTGGCCATCTGCTCGTATCGGGGCATGGCCACGTTGAAGGCGCCCAGGGCGGCGAGATAGGTCGGGCTCTCGCACCAGACCAGGTCCCCTTCATCCAGGAAGACCTTGGCGGTCAGATCCAGTCCTTGCTGCGAGCCGCTGGTGATCAGGATTTCGGAGGAGGTGACCTGGGTCCCCCACACCGTGTTCATCCTCTCGCAGATCCACTCGCGCAGGGGCAGGTAGCCCTCGGTGGGAGCGTATTGCAGGGCTCGGACTCCCTCCTCCTCCAGGAGGGCTCGGGCCTGGACGGCCAGCTCCTCGGTGGGGAAGAGCTCGGGGGCCGGCAGCCCGCCGGCAAAGGACAGGATCTCGGGACGCTCGGTGACCTTGAGGATCTCGCGGACCTCGGAGGTGCTCATCCCCGCCATCCGGCGGGCAAATCGGTCTTGTCTCATCATACGCTCCCTTGAGGTGGCTGCCCGGCAGGCCGGGCGGACGGGCCCGGGTCTTCAGATTATTGGTTGGTGGGTTTCGCCCTCGGCGTCCTCCTCCCGACGGGGGGAGCGGGCGGCCCGCAGCGCTCGGGAGAGCCGGGCGACTCCCTCCCGCAGGCGCTCTGGGGGCAGGGCGGTGAAGTTCAGGCGCAGGTGGCGGGTCGTGCCGCCATCCGCCGAGCAGACCGTTCCGGGCAGGAAGGCGACGCCTTCCCGCGCGGCTTCGGCAGCCAGGCGCGGCAGCGAGATGTCGTCGGGAAGGCGACACCAGACGTAGTACCCCCCTTGGGGGCGGGTCCAGGTCAGTCCCAGGCTGGCCAGGGGAGCCAGCCCTTCCAGGAGCACGTCCCGGCGCGCGGCGTACTCCGGGCGGATCCGCTCCAGGTGGCGAGCCAGCAGGCCCTCGGAGAGGAAGCGCTGGACCACCCACTGGTTCATGGTGGCCGTATGCAGATCGACGGTCTGCCGGGCCACCGCCAGTTGGCGGATGGCCGAGGCCGGGCCATTCAACCAGCCAATCCGGAGCCCCGGGCACAGGGTCTTGGAGAAGCTGCCCACCTGCAGGACCTGCCCGGAGGAGTCCAGGGCCCGCAGGGAAGGCAAGGCCTGGCCCTCGTAGCGGATATCCCCGTACACGTCCTCTTCCAGGATCGGCACCTGATGGCGTCCGGCCATTTCCAGCAGGCGTCGCCGGCGAGGCAGGCTCATCTGGGCCCCGGTCGGATTCTGGAAGGTCGGCTGGGTATACAGGAGCCGGGGGCGGGTCCGGGCCAGGAGCGGCTCGAGCAGGTCCACCCTGAGGCCTTCCTCGTCCACGGGGACCCCCACCAGTCGGACCCCGGCCCGTCGGAAGACCTGCAGGGCTCCCAGGTAGGTGGGCTCTTCCACCACCACGGTGTCCTCTGCCGCCAGGAAGACCCGGGCCACCAGGTCCAGGCCCTGCTGGGAGCCGGCCGTGATCAGGATCTCCCGCGGCAGGGCGGGGATTCCCCTTTCTTCCAGGTATCCGGCCAGGGCCTCGCGCAGTTCCGGGACCCCCTCGGTCGGGGAGTGGAGGGCCAGTTCGGGCCCCACCTCTGCCGGAAGGCGGGCCAGGATCTCGGCCAGGGTCTGCACCGGCACCATCTCGGGGGCCGGGACGCCCAGGGCCAGGGAGACCGTGTCGGGGTTCTCGGAGTCCAGCAGATCCCGGATCAAGGGATCCGAGATGGCCGCCAGGCGAGGACCGGGGCTGGGCTGCCAGGCCGAGGGAGGCTGTGGGGAGGCGGCGGGACGCGGCAGGATTCGGGTTCCGCGTCCGACATGACCCTCCACCAGGCCGTCGTCCTTGAGCTCGCGGTAGGCCGAGAGCACCGTGCTGCGATTCACGCCCAGGGCCCGGGCCAGGAGCCTCTCGGGGGGAAGGCGCAGGCCGGCTTTGAACTCGCCGGCCAGGATCCCCCGTCGGATCCCTTGGCTGATCTGCCGGAAGAGGGGGAGCTCCATGCCCCGATCCAGGCGCAGGCCCAGGGTCGGGTTATGGGAGAGGTCGGCCATCCAATTCCTCCTTGGCGAGCAGCCAAGGACAGTATCGCCCGGAGAGAGGGGTCGGATCAAGCACCAATTGGATGGTTTTGGGCCATCCAATCGGGGCTTGGGCGGGCTGAGTCGGAGACTTCGTTCAGCCGGCCTGAGGACCCGGAGCGCAGGAGACCTCCAGGGGCGTGGTCAGCATCAGATCCACCGACTCCACCTCCAGGCGGACCCGATCCGCCAGGCGGTGGATGGGTGGGAACTGCAGCCCGTAGAGGTTGCCGCCTCCCCCCGGAAGGGTGGCCCAGGCCTGGCCCTGACAGGGATAGACATTCCCCTCCAGATCGCAGATGCGACAACGCGCCGCCCAGGCCTCGGCGACCGGTCCGTCCCGGACGGCCACCCGGGGAGCCAGCAGCATGAACTCCTCCTGCCAGTACAGGGGCTCGACCCAGACCTCGGCCCGGAACTCGAAGGGAAGCTCGGGACCCAGGACCTGCGAGCGCGGGTCATCGACCAGTTTGGGGTGGAACTCGTACACCCAGGGTTCGGGCAGGGGCACGCCCAGGATCTGGTCGGCCACGAGCGCTTCCGGGGGGGCGCTGGTGGGGGCGAAGAAGTCATAGCAGCGGTCGCGCAGGGGGCCCCAGGGGCCGCTGCGCCGTTCTGACCGGCAGGCCTGGTCGCCGGCCTTCAAGGCCAGTCGCAACTGGGGGATCTCACACAGCGGGGCGAGCCCCTCGGACTCCAATATCCGGTCCACCATCTCAGGGTTCCGGGCCGCGCGGAGCCACTCCCTCTGCTGCTCCCAGGGCGGAGCGGGGTGAGCCCTTTCGATTCGCGAGCCCAGACGCCATCCGGTCAGGCCTCCTTCCAGGCGGACCAGGCGCAGCGCCCTGGCGCCAACCGGATGTCGGACGTCCAGGTCGATGGTGGTCGAGGCCTCCCAGGCCGGTCTGGAGCTGTGCTCGAACTCCACCGCCCAACAGCCTTCAGCGCAACCCATCGGCACGGGCGTCAGGGGATCCTCCGGAGCCTCCCAGGCCATGAGGCGCAAGGCCAGATCTTCGTCGAGCTGGCTCCAGGGATCCACCTGGCTCGGGCACAGGTTCAACCCGGGGGCCGCCGTCTCGATGCGCTGGACCTCCAGGCGCAATCGCTTGGCCTCCGGGGCCACGGCGCCGAAGACCAGGACGCCGCGGTGATGGGGCGCCCCGGCAAGCTCGGCCCCGGGCTCGGAGAGTTCCAGGACTTCCAGCAGGGGATGGGCCCGACCCTGCTCGTCGGTCAGCCAGGCCCGGCTGGCCTGCAGGTCGGCGTCTTCGGGGTGCAGGGAAATCCCCAGCAAGGTGTGGATCGAGTCGGTCAGGATCCAGGCCACCTCCAGGCGGATGCCCAGGTCTTCAGCCCAGTCCTCGACGACTCGGAAGACCCCCGCGGAACGAGCCTGCTCCAGGCCCGGGATGGCTTCCAGGCAGCGCACGGCAGCCTCTTCTCCTCCCGGGGGGCAACCTCCTCGAATGCCTTCATGCTCGGGAAGCCCGAGGTGGTCGGAGCTCCTGAGGATCCGGTCAGGGAGGCAGGGGCTCTTCCTGACCGGCGACCCACAGGGATTCCTCTACGGACCAGGTGTAGGGGGTCTGGGTGTGGTGCGTCAGGACCAGGATCCTCTGGATCTGTGCGTCGCCCTCCCCGGCGCCTCCGAAGAGGAACCTGGCGTAGCGCCTCTGGCCATCCAGGGTGATCACTCCTTGGAATCCGTAGCCTCCGCCCGGTTCGAGTCCTCCCTCGGAGTGCTCCAGGACCCGGACCTGTTGGACGCGATCCTCTCTCCGCAGGAGCAGGATTCCGTCGCGGCCTCGAAGCCGGATCAGGTCCTGCAAGGCGACCTCCGGGGCCTGTGCCGGAGCTCCTCTTTCGGCGTAGGGGGGAGGGGCCACCAGCGGAGCTGGAGCCTCTTGTCGCCCCGGGCCGGGCGGCGGGACGCCAGACCCGAGATCGGTGGGGGGCGGCCCACACGCTCCCAGGTTCAGGAGGGCGATGAGAGCCAGTCCCGGCGCCGGGTTGCGCCATCCCCATCCGGGTCGCCACTTCACGGAATCGACCTCCTTGGCCTGCGGGCCTTCAGGCCCTTCTGGAACCCGGTGGAGTTCCAGGACCCGGCCCGCCTTCCTCTCCATTCCCGGGACCTCGGGCTCTGGCCCCAGCGCCAGAGAGGAGGGCACCCGGGCCGGGCGAATCCGCTCTCATGTCAAAGCCTCCGGGGTCGAGAGGCCTGGTGGGGGTGCTCTGCCTTCTGGCCGCCGCCTTCCTGTTCGTGCACCTGGCATGGGAGCGGCACGACGGCCTGTCCTTTCCGGATCGTCACATCCCTCTCTTCCTGAAGAGGGCGGCGTGGTGTCTGGAGTGGCTCGGGGACATGCAGGGCCGCTTCGGACAGGATCCCGCGACCCTGCCTGCGCCGCTCCTGAAACTGGAGCCCCGGGCCCCGGACTATCCCCTCCCGGGCTGTTTCGACCCGAGGGCCTCCGGAAGACGAGGAGAGTTGATCCCCCCCTCCCTGGACTATCCTCCCGTGGTCTTCGTGCTTGCGGCGGCCTTCATGGCCGCCTTCGGCCCCGAGGTGGCGGTGGCGCGCTTGAGCCAGATGGTCTTCGTCTTCGGGCTGATCGGCCTGATGGGGAGGATCGGCTGGCAGGTGGCCGGATTCCGCGGGGGCCTCCTGCTGGCCCTGGGAGTGGCCACGGCCGTGTGGACCTCCCACTTCACCCGCCTCTTCTGCATGGCCCCGGGCCAGATGTTCATCCTGGCCTTGATGCTGACCTTGATCCTGGATTCGGAGGGATTGACCCGGCAGCGCACCTGCGTGGCCCTCGGGGTGGCCTTCGGAGCCGGGATGATGATCAAGTATTCCGTTCTGGCACTGGGACTGCCCGCCGTGCTTCTCGCTGCCGCACCCCGGCTCTTCCGGTCGGCTCGATCGAAATGGGCCCTGCTGGCACTGGTTTGCCTTCTGACCGTCGTGGTGGTCATGACCGTGCAGGGAGTTCGCTGGGCCGAGGCCGATTCGACCGAGCGGCTCTTCCTGCCCATGGTCCTGGGAGCCCAGGCCCTCTTCCTGCTGGCCTGCGGACTGGCCTGGGCCATGGGGCGCCAGGAAGCACCGGGCTCCGGGGTGGGCCTCTTCACCGTCGCCTCGGTTGCCGGGGCGGTCTGCAGCGCCTGGTACTTCTCCCGCTTCCAGATCTGGAAGACATTGATCCCCGTGCAGACGGAGTTTGCCCCCACCCTCTCCCAGCACACCGACTCCTCGAACGTCTGGCTCCTGGTCTGGACGGCGCATCTGAGGGTGACCGAGACCTTCTACTGGGGAGGGCTCCTTTGGCTTGGCGCGGGCACCATCCTGCTGCGGCTCTGGGGACGCCAGGTCCCCCGCGTCGACCTCCTCCTCAAGCTCTCGTTGGCGACCGTGCTGACGCAGTATCTCCTGCTCTGGCCCGATGCCCGTTATCAGGCGCCGATGCTGCCGGCCCTGGTCATCCTGGCCTTCCTCTGGGCCGCCCGTTGGCGGGCCTCCTTCGTGGCCTGCGTCGGCTTCATGCTGGTTCTCGGGACCGTGCAGGTGGCGGGATGGACTCCTGGGGTCCGACAGGCGGCCGAGTGGCTCGGATGGAGGCCGGTCGCCTTCTCCGAGGTCCTTCCCGACTCTTCGGCTCCGGCCGACCCAGGCTCCTCCAGGCCGGGACTCCGCGTGGTCCCCATCGCCGAGCCCCCCAGTCGGACGCCCAGACTCTTTGGCGTGATGCCTCCCGGAGCCCGGGTCGGCTACCTCAAGGTGGACATGGCCCCCTGGGCCGAGCAGGACCCGCTCTTCTTCCGAACCTGGATTTCCCTCAAGCAGGAAGTGGTGCTGTTGGACCCCTATGCCCCCATCCCGCTCGAGGATCTGGACTACCTGGTGGCGGTGTCCTGGACGAGGATCGCCCCCGAGTTTGCGGCAACCCTGGGTCTGGAGGCAGAGCCCCTGTGCATCCCCGTGAACTTCGGGGCAAGACCCCTCTATTTCCATCTGTACCCGACCCGGCCGTCGCTGCCCGCGCTCTCCGGCCAGGGAACCGTCGAACCCTGAGGGAGTCGCCTCCTGCTTGAGGCCTGAGCTTCCTGGGAGGTTGACCTCTCTGAGTCGGATGGCCTGAGAGGAGAGAGAAGAGTCCCGTGGAAGGAGTCCTGACAGTGTTCTGCGGGTCTTCCTGGGCTGTTCGGGGCTCCCATCCCGCCCGGCTCTTCCGGCCGCCTCCAGACCGGGGCGCCGCCCCGCCTGAACCCTATCCGAACCTTTCGGGAACGGTGTCCGCGAACCGATGGCCCGAATCTTGGAGGCTGGATCGTGACGCAGGGGAATGCGGAACCGGGTGGCCGGCATGAGGCTTCTCGCCCGGAAGGATGGGCTCAGACCGTTCGGATCGGAGGGGTCCTGGTGGCGCTGGCCCTGGGGGTCCTGTGGATGATGTCGGGCTCGAGCCGATGGTCGGCCGCGGAGTCGAGAGACCCGCCTCCTCCTTCCCCCCCCCTCCAGGCCTCAGGACTGGGGGATCTTGAGCCTTCGAGCGTTCCTTCCCTGGACTTGCCTCCCCAGGACTATCGGAGCGCAACCCCCGTCCCCCTCGAGCAGGCCCGGATGATTCAGGGATACTGCGAGGCGATGTACGCCATGCGGGATGATGGCAGGGTGGATGTCCGGGAGCTGGTGCGTCTGGATACGGCCGCCATGGGAGCCAAGGATGCCGGAGAGTATGACAAGGAGCTGGAGTTCAACAAGCAGGCCTACAAACTGGCCCGCCGGCTTCTGGAGGGCTCCTTCGCCCAGTACCTGTCCCAGGCATTGAAGGAAGCCACGCCGGATCTCCGGGCAGGTCTGGAAAAGCTGGATGGGGAGTTCCAGGCCAGTCTCGAGGCGGAGGATCTGGTTTCGGCTGCGGCGCAGTACCGCCGCCTGCTCCAGTTTCTGGAGAGTTCCTGAGCGGCTGCCCGGAACCGCATCACGGCGAACCTGTCCGGAGCGCGGGGTGCCGGGCGAGGAGGGATTTCGTGGTCATCAGGTGGCGGGTTGTGCTCACGTGCCTGGCAGCAGTCTTGTTGGCGATCCAGCTCTGGAAGAGCTGGCCCCCCAGGGGAGAGGGCGCTTCCCATCCATCGCTCCCACCGTCGGCGCCCGGCGCCCCGGCCACCCTGGAACCCATCGCTCCGGATCTCGTCCGGAACTCCAAGGATGGCTCGATCCTGGTGCGGGTCCCTGCCGGCCCTTTCCGGATGGGCTCGGAGGAGCCTGAGGCCTTTGAAGATGAATCTCCGGTTCACGAGGTGGACCTGGAGGAGTTCTGGATCGGCAAGCATGCCGTGACCAACAGACAATTCGAGCGCTTCGTGCTCGAGACGGGCTATGATGGCGGTCCGGCATGGAAGGAGTCGGCCGCGCAGTGGGGGCCCGACTCGCCGGTGGTCCACGTCTCCTGGAGGGATGCACTCAGTTATTGTCGCTGGGCGGGGCTCACCCTGCCGACCGAAGCCCAATGGGAGAAGGCGGCTCGCGGGACCGATGGCCGGAAGTATCCCTGGGGAGACCGCTGGGAAGCCGATCGGGCCTGGTTCTTCGAGAACAGCGAGGGCCGGATCCATCCGGTGGACTCCCGCCCGCAGGGGGCCTCTCCCTATGGTTGCCTGAACATGGCGGGGAATGTCTGGGAGTGGACCTTGTCGGTCTACAGGCCCTATCCTTATGAGCCGTCGGATGGTCGGGAGGACCCCGAGTCCTCCGAGCCTCGGACTTCGCGCGGGGGGGCCTGGTACACCTATTCGCGATCCCTGCGCTGCTCGCGGCGTTGCCCGGAGATCCTCACCATCCAGAGCAACAGCTTCGGGTTCCGGGTTGCGACAGCCGCAGCCTTTTCCGATGGCAGGCCTGAAGTCGATGTCGACCAGGAGGTTCCATGACTCGTCCCACCTGTCCCATCCTGGGCTTCGTGCTCGTCGCTCTCGGTCTTCTGGCCTGCGGGCCAAGGGCGCAGGCGCCTGCCCTGGAGGGCGGGGGGCCGGTGGAGCTCATCGCCCTGGGGACGAACGCCCAGGGATATGAGGAGTTCCGCAACCCGAGGGATGGTTCAGGACTTGTCGAGATCCCTGCCGGCGAGTTCCTGATGGGAGAGGACGGCGAGCCTTCCTCCGCCCCCGCCCATCGGGTCCATCTCCAGGCCTACCTGATCGGCAAGCACGAGGTGACCAACGCCCAGTTCAAGAGGTTTCTTGAGGAAACCGGGCATGAGCTCCTGGCCCCGCGCTGGGATGTGCACGGCCTGGAAGGCCGGGACGATCACCCCGTGATCTACATCAGTTGGTTCGATGCGCAGGCCTATTGCCGCTGGGCGGGGATGCGTCTGCCCACCGAAGCGGAGTGGGAGAAGGCCGCGCGTGGGCCCGAAGGCCTGCCTTGGCCCTGGGGCGCGAAGTGGGATCCGGAACGCTGCAACAACATGGCCATGGCCTCTCCCGAGCAGATCGCCCGGATGGCCCGGATGGACGCGGGACGCGGGACCACCCCCGTGGGCTCCTTCCCGTCGGGCGCCAGCCCCTACGGGGTCCTGGACATGCTGGGCAACGCCGTGGAGTGGTGCTCTTCCAAGTTCGTCGAATACCCATACCGCTCGGAGGATGGTCGGGAGGACCCCGGCGACCCCGAGGCATTCCGGGTCTTGAGGGGGGGGTGCTGGTTCAGTCAGCCCGAGACCTTGACCGGGTCCTATCGCGAGAAATCCACCCCTGAGTATTGGTACTACTTCCACTATGTCGGCTTCCGGGTGGCGGGTTCCGCTCCCTCGGCTTCGGCCTCGCCGGCACCACCTGGAGGCTCGCCCGCCGGGCCTGCGGCCGGTTCCTGAGGATTCCGGGTTCCGATTCCCCTCCAGCCTTTCTGGAATCGGTGCTTGAGGCGTGCCAGGTGATGGACCCAGGCCGGGGGGAGGAGCCGGATCACGGCGTTTCGGGCCCTCCAACAGGCAGGGGCCAGATCGGGAAGGGGCTCTCCCGGCATGCGCTCGGTGGCCAGCAATTCCTCCAGGCCCGGGAGGGGGGCCCCCTGGCGCACGAAGAACAGGGTGTTGAAGCGGTACCAGGGCTCGACCCGACGGGCCTGACGCAATTGGGGCCGGATGGCGTCGAAGCAGCGGAAGCCCAGTTCCGCGAAGAGATCGGCCCAATGCTCCAGGGGACGCTCGTTGACGTGGTGGGCCCCGCCCTGGCCGGGCGTGGCCGCCGAGAACAACACGCAGTCGCCGTGCCGGGCGAGGTTCTCCAGCAAGGTCCCGGACCGGGACTCGGGGATGTGCTCGGCCACCTCCAGGCAGACGACCAGGTCGAAGGTGCGGCCCAGGTCGAAGGGAAGGCTGATGTCGTGGTGCTCAAAGGCGGCCCGGGGGATGAGCAGGGTTTTTTGGTCCAGGTAGGGGCCATCGACCCCGAAGACCTCCGGCACCCCTGCCTCCGACCAGGCTCGCAGCCAGGCCCCCCGGCCACAGCCGACATCCAGAAGGCTCTCCACCTGCATTCCGAGCTCGACCCTGGCGAGGAATTCAGGCGCCGAGGAGCCTGAGGACGAATCCACATGGTCGAAGAAGGACTCGTCGTAGGGCTGGCCGGCCCTGGTGAGGCGACCCCCGGGTCCAGATCGTCGGGGCCAGCCGTTCAGAAGAGACACAGGTGCAATGTGTCGCCCAGGAATCGGATCTGTTCGGGCGAGAAGTCCCTCCATTCGCGTTTCGAGAACTCGTCCTGGATCGCCCTGGAAGGCGGGACCAGCTTGAGATCCAGGTCGGTGAAGTATCTCAGGATGTCCACGGTTCCCTCTTCGAAACCCAGGGCCCGCATGTTCGTGTCGCGATTCCAGAAGAGACCCGGGTAGTTGGCCTGGGTCGTGCGGTCGTGGTACAGGGCCATCCGGGTGACCCGGATCCGGGAGGTTGCCTCGTAGGCCCGCACCAGATCCCGGATCTCCAGGGCGATCTCCTTGTCCCTTCGGTTCATGGCGTAGTGATCGCGCAGGATCGCCTGGAACCGGACGTGGATCAGTCCCACGAAGAGGCCCACGCCGATCACCAGGATCCAGGCCTTCGGACCCCGGATCTCCCGACGGATCAGCAGCCAGGCCAGCAGAAGGCCGGGCAGGCAACCCACCGCATAGACGTTGCGGGGAACCACCCAGATGATGTCGCTGGCCACGCCCATGTGGGGGGCCATCGCCACGACCAGGCCGCCCACCAGGAGGTAGGGGACGGCCAGGGCCTCCCAGATTCGGGCGATCCCGGCCGGTTCGAGGTGGGGCGGAGTCGAGGGAGGCACCACCAGCAGGGCCAGCAGGACCAGGAGCGCGACCAGACCCAGGACGACCAGGAAGAGGTTCTCTGGCAGCAGTCCGAAGGTCTTGAAGAGGGTCTCGTGCAGTCCTGTCAGGACGGCCCGAAGATTCTCCTGCCACACCACCGGCTGGGTGACCCGCTGGTGGACCAGCAGGAAGCGCAGGGTCAGGTAGTTGACCAGGGCCGGCAAGGCGAAGGCCAGGGCGGTCCAGGCGTGGTTGCGCAGGAAGGTCCGCCAGTCCCGGGACTTCGAGCAGATGAAGACCATGGCCAGGCAGGGGAAGAGGGCCAGGGGCCCCTGGTAGGCGAAGTTGGCGACCAGGAGCCAGGCCCAGGTCTTGAGCAGGGCCCTCGGCCTGCCCTCCAGGACGGGCAGGAAGGCCGAAAGGGCCAGCGTGCACGCCAGGATCGACAGCATGTGTGTGCTTTTCTGCGTCCACAGGACCAGGTCCAGCGTGAAGGGGTTGACCAGGATCAGCACCGCGAGCGGGGCCAGCAGGAGCCGGTTGGCCTCGGGGCATTCCCGGCGCAGGGCTCCCTCCAGCACGAAGAGGCTGGCAGCCGTGCAGAAGAGCACCGCCAGGTAGCTCCAGGCGTGGAAGAACGGGTCGGGCAGACCCAGCGTCTTGAAGACCCACCACTCCACCGCCGGGATGAACCGGCCGTGGGTGACGTAGAGTGCGGGCGCGGTGTCCACGCCCCCGCCATAGAAGGCATAAGCCTCCGCGACGAACTGCATGGGAGCCAGGGCGCCGAAGAAGAGCGTGGCGACCAGGAAGTGGCGCCAGAAACCTCGGGCTTTGACCATCTCCAGGACAGGGGAACACATGGTCTGGATCTTCACACGGGCTGGTTTCCGGCCCGGAGAGGGCTTGCCCTGCCGCCCCCCGCCCCTCAACTTCCGCCGCTTCGCTGGTAGACCCGGGGGAAGGCCATCTCCTTGGGGAAGGAGGGATGCGGGGAGGCCTCCTGGATCCGCCGGAGCCGGGGGTCGGGTGGCGGCTTCCAGCTTGCGGGGGCGATCACCACGACCCAGTCGAGGCCTTGCAGGTCGAGCCGGGGTGCCGGCAGCAGCCGGGTCACCCGGAAGTGATGCTCGAGGTAGCGCTCGAAGAACATCTGGGTGTTCTCGGCGTGCACCAGGAGCAGCCCGACCCGGGCGCCCTTCGGGATCTGCTTCAGGACCGAGGGGACGGGCATGGGGTCGCGGACCGTGGGGATTCCCCAGTCTGGGATTGGAGAGCGCTCGTGGTACCAGGGATGGTCGGAGAGGAGCCGGGCCAGGCCGCTCCGGGCCAGGGCGCCTTCCAGGGGAGGCATGTTCCCCAGGACCTGGAGAGGTCCGATGACCAGCATGAAGACCAGACACGCGATGGAGGTGGCCTTCCAGCGCGCGGCCCACAAGAACCCCAGGAGGGTGACCATGGGCAGATAGGGGGCCAGATAGCGGGCGTAGACGGGGGGGACGATCCAGGACAGGACGGCCAGGGTTCCCAGGGTTCCCAGGCCCACCTGCAGCGCCACCGTGCGCGTGGGTCTCCAGAGCGCCAGCATGACGGTCCCGGCCACCAGCCACAAGAGCCCCCCCCAGGCGAAGCCGTTCAGCCAGCATGCGTATTGTCGCAGGCAGGCCTCGAAGGACCAGAAGCCTCCCAGGAGGGGGGAATTCCACTCCACCTGGGCGACCCACATCTCCCCGATGCGGACCTCCCGGTAGTACAGCAGGTAGGGGCTGGCCAGGAGGCCCCCCAGCGAGACGCTGGTGGCCAGCCCGGTCCCAGGAGTCCAGGGCCTGCCCCGGCTGATCCCCAGGTTGACCAGCAGGGCTGCGGCCCAGAGGTTCATCACGACCAGGGGCACGAACCGGTCCGGCAGGGGGATCCGGCTGGCCGGGGCGCAGGCCCGATCCAGCATCAGGACCGCCAGCAACACCAGCGTTCCCGCCAGGACCAGCACCGAGAAGACCGAACGGCGGCTCTTCCAGAGCCCGCGTCCGGCCACGACCAGGGTCATGGGGGCCAGGATCAGGGGATAGGCCAGGTCGGCCAGCCAGCCCAGGCCCATGGCCAGGCCCAGGGCGGCGCAGACCGCGGGGCGGGTCAGGTTCCGCGAGATCAGGAGCAAGAACACGGTGGCCGCGACGGCGAACATCGAGACGGGCACGCGCGTGTAGTTCCGGATGAAGAGCCAGGCCCAGGGGGACGTGGCGACCCCCAGGGCCAGGAGGATGGCTCCCCGGCTGCCGGCGAAGCGCCAGCCGATCCCGGCCATCAGGACGATTGCGCCCAGGACGAAGGGGACCTGCGAGAGCCGGGCCACGGAGACCTCGGGCCCCCAGGCCGCCATGGCCGCTCCGGCCACCGGGTTGCAGATCGATCTCCCCGTGGTCCCATCTTCGCCGGTGGTGAAGAGAACATGGTAATCCAGGGCACAGCGCAATCCGTCGTTGCCGTCGGCCGAGTGGTAGTCGGGGAAGACCAGCTCGCTGTGCCCTTCCCACCAGGCCTGCCCCGCCAGGAAGGCCAGCATGATCAACCCGACCGCGAAGGCGGCCCGAAGGGCTTGTGGTCTGGAGCCGGGGGGGCGGGCCTGTCCGGAGGATTCGCTCATCGCGGACCTCCTCGGGGCAGGGCGCCCGAGTCCTGGTCAGGAGGCGTGAGCGCGACCCGGAAGCCCAGGCTGGAATGGGGAAGCTGGGGATCGGCCGGCAGACGCAGCGAGGTCCTCAGACTCCAGGTTCCGTTGTTCCACGAGCCCCCTCGGGCCATTCGCCATGGCCTCGTGCCGGGCTCTTCCTCTCCGCCCGCACCGGGAACGCGCTCCTCCCAGCCCAGGCACCATTCCCAGACGTTTCCCGCCATGTCCAGGCAGCCGAAGGGTGAGGCTCCCGACTCGAGCGCTCCCACCTCGCGCGGCCGTCCCTGGCTGTTGGCCTCATGCCAGGCCAGGTCCGGTTCCAGGTCGTCTCCCCACGGATGGCGCCTGGGCTCCGGGCCTCGGGCCGCCTTCTCCCATTCGGGCTCTGAAGGCAGGCGCAGGCCCGCCCAGCGGCAGTAGGCTTCCGCTTCCTGCCAGGTGAGATGGACCACCGGGGCACCAGGCCCGCTCCGGAGGCCCCACTCCCGGCTCATGGCCGGCATGGGCCAGCCATTGGCCTGGCAGAAGCGCTCGAACTGCTCGTTGGTGACCGGGGTCTTCCCGATCAGGTACTCGTCGAGGAAGACCTGCCGGGAAGGGGCTTCGTTCGGGAAGGCCTCCTCGTCCTCCGATCCCATGGTGAAGGGGCCGGCCGGCACCCGAATCAGGACGGAGCCGTCCACCCGGTTGCGCAGTTCTTCGTAGCCTTGGGCGTTTCTGCCCAGGGGAATCAGGTCTGGCCTTCCGGCGACGAATCCGCCCGCCATTTCCGGACCGGCTCCGGCCCCGGCCGGCTCCGGCAGCCCGCGCAGGAAGGCCCAGGCCAGCAGGAGGAGGCCCAGCAGAAGCGGGAAGGCCCAGCGCGGGAAGTCCCGGTCGGGATCGGTCGAGGCCACCCGATCAGTCCAGGAGGGCCTTCAAGGGGCCGCTGCCGTCCGGCCCTGGCTTGAAGCGCTCGATGGTGTCTTCATAGACCTCGAGGATTTCGCGCTCGTAGCGCGGGTAGTCTTCGGGCCCCCGCATGACGACGTGCGCCACCATGTTGTGCAGGACGTACTGGAAACAGCGATACTGCAGCCTGCGGTCCAGGGCCGACCCCTTGATGTTCTCGGAAGGGAGCAGGCCCAGCTCGTGGAGGTGTCGTCCCGTCGTGTTCTGCTGCGGCTCGACCTCCACTCCCTCCTGTCCATCCTTCTCCATCCTGAGTTTGTCGAAGAAGTCGATCTCCCGAGGGATGTCGAAGTCGTATACCGGCGTGAGGTACTCGATCCCGTACTCGGCGTAGAGCGAGCGCATCCTCTCGATGGGCTGGACCATGTGGCTGGGGAGGAAGCGCAACTCCCGGGTGGCGCCGTCGGCCACGACCCGGATTCCATGCTCCAGGCAGTAGTGGAGGGTCCGGAAGTGGTTGGCCAGCGCGCAGAAGGTGCAGTTCTGCAGCATCCTCAGCCCGAACCTGCGGAGGCGGGGCAGGTAGGCCTTGAAGGCCAGGCGGTTGAAGATTCGGTCGATCTTGAGGATCCTGTGCTCGAAGTGGACCTCCGGGAAGCGCTCGATCAGCCTCTGCGCTCCCAGCCTGGTGTTCTGGATCTGGTGGAAGCCGGAGCGATCGAAGGTCAACAGGTGGATCCTGCGGTAGCTTTCGGCCATGAGGGCGGCCACGCAGGTTGAATCGGTCCCACCCGAATAGAGGATCGCGAGGCTCTCCTGCACGGGTTTCAGTCCTGGAGTTGCCGGAGCATGAATCGGGTCACCCGGAAGGCGATCCAGTAGCCGAGCTGCAGGAGCCAGCCGAGTCCTTCACACAGCCAGATCCGGAGTCGCATGGGGAGCAGCACGGCCAGGAGACACAAAGCCAGAACCAGGAGCCTGCTCATCGGGAACCCCTTCTCGAGGCGTTGCGGGGATCATAGCACAAGAGCTGTTCGGGAAACAGGTTTCTCGGGCGCGAGGCGCCTGGCGGGCGACCTTCCGGGAGCCTCAGAAGATGAAGTAGAGCGCGGGAAGGATCGATTCCTTGCCGGGGATGTTGAAGAACATGCTCAGCAGATAGAGCAGCAGGAGCAGCGGCAGCAGCCACCACTTCTTCTTCTCGCGGATCCGGGTGAAGAGGAAGCGCAGGAAGTCCTGGTTGTTCTCGAAGCGCAGGACCGTCTCTCCGCCGGCCTGCGAGGGGGGAGCCTCGGCCGCCTCGGCGGGTGGTTCCGGGGGCGTCTCTGCGGTTGAGACTCCGGCCGGCTCGGCCGTCGGGTTCCCGGGCGGCCGGGGGTTCGGGGCCACGGGGCTGGCCGGCACGTCCACGGACTCCTGTTCCGGAGACGGAGTCCGCTCGGCGTCGGTCTGGGTTTCCATGTTCCACCCCTTTCCAGATCCTGGCCTCACGATAACAAAGCCATCAGATCCCGTCAACTTCGGGCTTTCTCGCCTCGATCCGCCGCCGATCGAGGCTCTCGGCTCTCGGGGAGGGAGGCCGGGGTTGTCGGGCCCTCGAACCGGGCGACATAATATGCGAGTATCCCACCCGGAGGGGAAAGAGCCGACAGATGCCTGGGGCCAGATGAAGCCAGTTCCGCAAGGCTGCGTGCTGATCGCCCTGCTGGGACTCCTCCTGGGGGGCTGTGGACGGCATGCCCCGCTTCCCGCGGAGGAACGCCTCAACGAACGGGACGGCTCGCCCATGGTCCGGATTCCGGCAGGTGGATTCGTCATGGGATCCACGGAGTACCGGGATTCCAAACCCCGTTTCTCGCTGCACCTGGACTCCTACTGGATCGGCCGGCACGAGGTGACCAATCAGCAATACGCCGCCTTCGTCCAGGCCACCGGCTATGAGGCGGAAGGGAACTGGCGCGAGTACTTCCAGCCGGGACGGGAGCGCCACCCCGTGGTCAGCGTCTCCTGGGAGGATGCTCGGGCCTATTGCCGATGGGCCGGGCTCCGTCTGCCCACCGAGGCCGAGTGGGAGAAGGCCGCCCGGGGGACCGAGGGTCGGATCCATCCCTGGGGAGATTCCTGGCAGCCCGACTGGTGCAACCATCGCGCCATGCAGCGAGCCGATCTCCTGGCCATGATGGCTCCCCTGCACGAGGGCCGGGGAACCCTGCCCGTCGGCTCCTTTCCCGAGGGGCGCTCTCCTTATGGCCTCTGGGACATGGCGGGCAACGTCTTCGAGTGGACCTCCTCGTCTTTTGACCCCTATCCCTATGATCCCGAGGACGGACGCGAGTCCCACGACGAGCCCGTCGAGGTCGCCCTGCGGGGAGGAGGCTGGGCCTACGAGCATGTGGGCTTCTTCCGGACCGACACCCGGAGCCGGTGCAAGCCTCCGATCTTCGCCTTCTTCGTGGGGTTCCGGGTGGCTGCGACCGAGCTTCCGGGCGGGGCTCGACCCGGGGCTCGGGAGTCCAGGTCGGACCCGAAGGGAAGCTCCGGGTGAGGCGCCGGGCAGCCTGGGGTCTCCTCCTGATGGCATGCCTGACCCTGGCCGGCTGGTATCTGCTGGACCCTTCGGCCGGCATGCCGCCGGCCCGTCCGGGACCGCAGGCCTTGGCCCGCGATGGTTCGGTCATGCTCCAGGTGGAGGGGGGAGAGTTCCTCATGGGGACCGACGACGAGAGCGTCCTCTTCGGTCACCCCCGATTCCTCGCCAGGGTCGAGACCTTCTGGATCGGCCGCTACGAGGTGACCAACCGGCAATTCGCGCGTTTCGTGGAAGAGTCCGGCTATCAGGCGCAGGGTCGATGGCGCGACTACTACCATGAGGGGCTCGACGAGCACCCGGTGGTGTGCGTGACCTGGAAGGATGCCGCGGCCTACTGTGATTGGGCGGGTCTGCGCCTGCCCACCGAGGCCGAGTGGGAGAAGGCCGCCCGGGGCAACGACGGTCGGAGATACGTGTGGGGAAATCGTTGGGAGACCGAGACCTGCAACAACTGGAACCTGGAGCGCGAAGACCGGCTCGCCCTGATGGCCCATTTCCTCAGGAAGAGGGGAACCACTCCCGTGGGCTCCTTCCCAGAGAGCGATTCCCCCTACGGCTGCGCCGACATGGCCGGCAACGTCTGGGAGTGGACCTCGACGCTCTTCCGCCCCCATCCCTATCGGGCGGACGATGGCCGGGAGGATCCCGACTCTGAAGAGAGCCGGGTGATGCGCGGGGCCAGTTGGTACAGTGTCGAGAAGCGCTGCTTCAACTGCGCCGAGAGGATCGCCGGGACCCCTCCCAGCATGTTCAGCCACTTCGTCGGATTTCGGGTCGCCAGCAGCCGGGCTCCGGAGCAGGGCTCCCCGGGGCCGGCCGGCGGGTCTTCGCGGTGAGCCCCGGCAGGAGGCGTCTGGCCTGGGTCCTGTTGGCGGTCTGCATCTGGCTTGGGGCCGAGCAGGCCCTGCGAGCGTGGGGCCCACCACCCGAGCGCCTGGAAGCCATCCTGGAGATCTTCGAACTGCATCCCACCCGAATCTGGACCCTGCGCAAGGGGCTGGGCACCCGCTTTGAGGGGGCTCCCCTCCACACCGACTCCGAGGGCTGGCGCGTGGACCCCCGAAGCCTTCGGGCCGACTCCCACCCGATCCACGTGCTGGGGGACTCGCTGACCTTCGGCTGGGGCGTCGGGGACTCCCAGGCCTGGCCGGCCCGCCTGCAGGGGAGTCTGGGAATGGCGGTGCGCAACGCTTCGGTCCCGGGCTATACCACCTGGCAGGGGGGGCGAGTCCTGGATGAGGTCACCCTGCCTGAGCGCCCGCGCGTCGTGATGCTCTGCCACGGCGTGAACGACGTCAGCAAGCTGCGCTTCTTCGGCAGCGATACCCGTCCTGATGCCGAGCGGACCCCTCAGGAACCCTTCCTGGTCGCCTCCTGGAACCTGCTGATGAGGACCCGGACCTATCGCTTCCTGCGCAATCGGGCCTTCCGGGCGCGGGACGGCTCGACGGAGGGGCAGGCCGCCTTCCTGCGCCTCTCCGAAGAGGCTCCGCCCAGGGTCTCGCTGGAAGCCTATCGGCAGAACCTCGAGGGGATGGTGGCGCGGACCCGCCGGGCCGGGGCCGTTCCCGTGCTGGTCAAGATGCCCCTGAACCTGCCGCTTCCTCCCGAGATCTCCCCCGCCGAGCGAGAGCGCGCCGCAAATCTCTTCGCGGAGGCATCCCGATGGCTGGAACGGGGAAGGGCCTCGCAGGCTGCCTCGGCCTTGCTGGAAGGCCTGCGCTCGGATCCGCTGGACCGCGAGCGCTGCTGGCAGGCCTATGAACTGGGGCGGCAACTCGAGGACTCCGCCCTCATCCGGGAGGCCCTGGCTCGGCTCCAGCGCATGGAGGTCTACCAGACCAGCGCCCGGCACGTGGAATCCAATCGGGTCCTGGACCGGGTGGCCGCCGCCACCGGCACTCCGGTCCTCGATGTGGAGGCCCTGTTCGGCCGATTTCCGGGCACCCCCCTCTTCAACGACCCCGTCCGGGACCCGTATCACCCCAATCCGGCTGGCCACGCCCTGATCGCCGAGGAGGCGGCCCGATTTCTCAGGGGGATCCTCGATGAGGAATCGCCGGGTTCTTCGGAGCCTGGAGCCAGATGAAGGGGGGCGGAGCCGATTCTCCGGCGCTCTCGAGGCTCGGGCCCGGAAACCGCAAGGAGAAGGACATGGACTCCACTGAATCCGCCCTGGAGGGGCTTGAACCGGAGGGGAGGAACGCCTTGATCCTCTTCTCGGGGGGTGTCGACTCGACCTATACGGCAGCCCGCAGCGCCCCCGAGTATGATCGGCTCGTGTTGATCACCTATCGGGTGCCCGGCATGGCCAACGTCGAGGCCTCCAGAAGGAGCGCGAGGCAGTTGATCCGCGTCTTCGGACAGAAGATCTCCCACGCGATCCTGGATATCCGGGACTTCGTGACGGCCCGTCGGGGGGGGATCGGGCAATGCCTGAAGGACAACCTGAAGTATCGCTTCTACTACTCCTGGTGCCTGGGCTGCAAGATGTCCATGCACCTTCACACCATCGAGTTGTGCCGTCGGCACGGGATCCGGACGGTTCTGGACGGGTCCAACGAATACGATGTGCACGCCCTGGAGCAGCACCGCGACGTAAAGGAGCGGATCGAGCGGGCCTATGAGTCGGCCGGGATCCATTTCAGCGCCCCCCACTATACCGATGAGGGCCTTCGGATCTCGCAGGGTCCCCTGAGCACGCTCCTCAAGCATCTGGCGCTGCTTCGGGACAGCACCCGACCTCGGGTCGCCTGGTTGAGGACCCAGGGAATCGACATGGGGCGGGGCTTGTTGAGTCAGTACCGCCAGACCCAGCCCTCCTGCATGATGAGCCTCCCCTTCAACGCCCTGCGGGTTCCCCTGAAGTTCTTCAGGCCCGAGGTCACCGGGGAGGGCCCTCAGGGGCCCGGCTACCTGGGTTATCTGGCGGACAGGTTCCCGGTGAGGTCCTTGCCCTCTCCGACGGACCCGTTGCCGGATGCCACCCGCCGCCCTCCACCCTGAATCGGCGGCATCTCTGCAGAATCTCCCAGGAAATCGCGCCGGCACACGCCTACGATGCCATCCGTTTCGCCACAGGCAACAGGCCTGGTCCGTTCTCAGCCCGACTTCGATCGCGGTTCCCGGGTCGGGTCCAGCCAGTCATTCCGGTTGCGGGAGCGCAGGTCGAGACGGAGCCCCAGAATCGCCAACAGGGTGCCCAGGCCGGGGGCCAGGCAGCCCACCGCCAGGGCCACCGTGGTGAGCGGGATGGCCCGGGGAGGAGCCCAGCGGGCTGCCTGGAGCAGGCAGAGCGCGAAGAAGGAGCCCCAGAGCGTGGCGACTGCTGGAATCCAGTCCGGTTCCGCCAGCGCCCCCAGCACCCCTCCCAGGAGGACCAGGACCAGCGCCAGGGGGGCCAGCATGTAGAGGTTTCGCAGGCGGGGGTGGCGGCGGAGGATGGGCAGGACCCCGACATGACCCATGAACAGCCTCTGAAGAAGGAAGGGGAGCAGGAGGGGGCGGTCCTCATGGTATACCACGACCTCCCCGTCGAAGTAGATCCGGCCTCCCCGGCTCAGGATGCGGTTGCAGAGATCCTGGTCCTCGCCGCCCACCAGTTCTTCACAGAAGCCCCCCAGCTCCCGAAGGACTGGTCCGGACACGATCAGGTTGCAGGTCGGCAGGTCCTGGCTGAATCGACCGGGACCGTGTCTCTTGCGGTAGCCCCGCAGACCTGAGACCAGGAAGGATTGCGAGGCCCAGCCGACGACCCGTGCCGACCAGGGCTGGTCGGGGGGAGGGAGGTTGGGACCTCCGACCGCCCAGACGTGCCCGGGGAGTCGGCGAAAGGCCTGAACCCCTCTTGTGAGCCAGTCCTGCCGAGGGAAGGCGTCGGAATCGAGGAAGGCATACCAGGCGGCTTCGGGGGCGGCTTCCAGGGCCCGATTCCGTCGCCCCGCGATCGTCATCGGACCCGTGGCCAGGGTCGTGACCCTGGGGTCATCCCAGGACATCCCCTCGGGGTTCTCGCAGGCCAGGATCAGGCGGAGGTTCGGGTAGTCCAGGGCCAGGCACGCCGCAACGCAGCGTTCGGATGTGGCGTTTGCCCTCCGGAGCGGGAGGATGATGGCTACCGGGGGCAGGGGATCAGGCATGGGGGGCCAGGGCATTCAGGAGCAGTCGGGCCAGGCGGCGTGGGTTCGAGAGCAGGTTGACCGTCCATGCGCATTCATAGGTGCAGTGGCATCGGTTTCTGGCGATCTCGCTTCGAATCCGGCGGACATGGGCCTCCGCCCAGAGAGAGCACAGGTCCATCCCGTGATCCCGGAGTCTCCCCAGGGGACGTTCGAGCACCTCGCAGGGATGGACGGTGCCCTCCGGTCCGATCACCCCGAAGGTGGAGGCCGCCGGGCACCAGGATTCGAAGCGGGGCTCGAGGAGGTTCCTGGTGAGCACGGCGTACATCTCCCGGTTCTTGGCGTTCATCAGGCGCCCTTGGAGGCTCTTGCCGAAACCCTCCAGGCGGCCTTGGTCCTGGTCAGCCAGGATGCGTCGGGTCAGGGCCTGGTAGGCGGCCTGGATGCGGGTCCTCTCCAGGGCGGGGATCGCGCGCATCGCTCCGGCCCTGCGCATCGCCGTGGCGGTGATCGCCTCGACCTTGTGTTCGCAGACCAGGTGCTCGTAGACCTCGAGCACCTGGTCGTGGTTCCAGGGGGTCACCGTGATGCCGAGGTTGGCCCGAAGCCGGGGGTGTCGGCGATCCCGGAGCATCGCATAGCTCTCCAGGGCCCGGGCAAAGAGCCCAGGAATCCCGCGCCTGCGGTCATGCGCCTCGCCGATCTCGTCTACCGAGAAGGACATGGTCAGCAGGCACCTTCGGCAGTGGGGGGAGGCCAGGAATTCTTCGATGAATCTTCGGACGGATTCCGGAAAGCCTCCGTGGCTGGTGACATAGATCGAGCGGACCGAGGCATTCCGGGCATAGGCCTCGGCGATTTCCCAAAGGTCCTCGCGGAGGAAGGGTTCGCCTCCCGTGAGGTTCACGTTGAAGAGGCCTCCTCCGAGATGACGGGTCAACTCACGGACTTCCTCGAGGGTGAGTTCGTCGGTCTCGGATCGGCTGTCGCGACGCTCCACGAAGCAGTGGGGGCAACGACCGTTGCAGCGATTCGTCACGAAGTGGACCAGGCTGAAGGGGAGTCTCCGGCTCACGCAGGTGTTCCAGGCGATTCGCAGCACGAAGAGGCTCCTTCGGAGTGGGATATGCCGGGTTCTGCGAGGATTCGCTCAGTTGGGCCCGGCTTCCCTTGGGGCTTGGCCGTACTCGACGCATGCGGGCAGGACCGGCTGGCATCGGGGCAAAGAAGTCGCCGAGCATGTCCGTTCCGCCCGATCTCAGCCTCCTGATCCCCATCCACAACGAGGTCGAGAATCTCGGACCTTTGCATCGCCGTCTCTGCGAGGTCCTGGAGGCCACCGGAGAGACCTTCGAGATCCTCATGGTCGATGACGGCAGCCTGGAGAGCATTCGCGAGCTCTGCCGACAGGATTCCCGGGTTCGGCTGATCGACCTGGGCGGCCACTTCGGCCAGACCCCGGCCCTGGCTGCCGGGAGTCGGCAGGCCCGGGGCGAGATCGTGGTGACGCTGGACGCCGATCTCCAGAACGATCCCGCCGACATCCCCCGACTGCTGGAGACCTACCATCAGGGGTTCGACGTGGTCAGCGGTTGGCGTCGCCGCCGGGCCGATTGCTGGCTGACCCGGACCCTGCCTTCCTGGCTGGCCAACCTGATGCTCTCCCGGATCACGGGGGTTCGCCTGCACGACTTCGGATGCACCCTGAAGGCCTGTCGACGGGACTTGCTGGTGCCGGCGCACTTCTGGGGAGAGAGTCATCGCTTCCTGCCCGCCCTGCTGGCCCGCCAGGGTGCCCGCATCGCCGAGATCGAGGTGGCCCATCATCCCCGTCGGGCTGGCCGTTCGAAATATGGTCTGGGTCGGGTCTTCCGCTTCCTGGCGGATCTGGCGGTCCTGCTCTTCATGGAGCGACCCGATCCCCCCGAATCGCCGGCGCGGAATCCCCTGCCCTGATGTGCGGCATAGCCGGCTTCGCGGGAGAGGGGGATCGCAGGACCCTGGAGCGGATGACGCAGGTCCTCTTCCATCGAGGTCCCGACCAGGCCGGCCTCCACCTGGACGGAGGGCTTGGACTCGGCGTCCGGAGGCTGGCGATCCTGGACTTGCCGGGGGGGCGTCAACCCTTCTTCTCGGAGGACGGCCGGGTGGTGGCCGTCTTCAACGGGGAGATCTTCAACCACGCGGAACTGCGCGAGGGACTCCTCCGGCGCGGGCATCGGCTGGAAGGCGCCTCGGATGGAGAGGTCCTGGTCCATCTGTACGAGGAGGCTCCGGACTCGTTCCTCGAGCGATTGGAGGGGATGTTCGCCCTGGCGGTCTGGGATGCCCGCCGCGCTCGTCTGCTGCTCGCCCGCGATCGCCTGGGCATCAAGCCCCTCCACTACTGGACCGGGTCCGCTGGTCTGGTCTTCGGATCGCAGATCCGGGCCCTCCTGGTGCATCCCGCCGTCCCGCGCCGGCTGGATCGCCAGGCATTGGATCAGTACCTGACCTTCGAGTCGGTTCCGGCTCCCCGCACGATTCTGGCCGGGATCCACAAACTGCCACCTGCCCACTGGCTGAGCTGGGACGCTTCCGGAGTTCGGGTCGGGCGCTATTGGAACCTTGAGCTGCGCCCCTGGCGGGGGATTCCCCTGCGGGACTGGGAGGAACTGCTCCTGGCTGAGCTGCGAGCCTCGATCCGGCGGCATCTCGAGGCCGACTTCCCGGTCGGCACCTTCCTCTCCGGAGGGCTCGATTCGAGCACCCTGACGGCCCTGGTGGCCCAGGAGGCTGCCGGGCCCGTGCGGACCTTCACCATGGGTTTCCCTGAGACATCCTTCGATGAATCCGGCCCCGCGCGGCGGGTGGCCCGCCTCCTGGGAACCCGTCACCATGAAGGGATCCTCTCGGCTGGCCGCTGTCTCGAACTGCTCCAGGGCCTGCCGGAGGTCCTGGACGAGCCCCTGGGCGACGCCTCCATCGTGCCCACCTGGTCTCTCGCCCGCCTGGCCCGCCAGGAGGTGAAGGTGGTCCTCTCGGGTGAGGGGGCGGACGAATTGCTGGCCGGCTATCCGACCTATCCGGCAGCCCACCTGGCCGAGTGGCTCCGCCGGCTCCCGCGTTCCTGGCTGGAACAGGCCCGGGAGTGGGCCGGTCGGCTGCCCGTCTCGACCAGGAACTGGAGCCTGGACTTCCGGATCAGGAGATTCCTGCGCTATTTGGAGGAGCCGGCCGAGAGGCGACACATCCTGTGGGCAGGCAGCTTCTCCGAGCAGGAGAAGGCCAGGCTCTACGGCCCGGGCATGGCGGGCCGATGGGAGACCTTCGAGCCCCTGGGGGCCTTCATGAGGCCCGAGCTGGACCTGACCACCCGGCTGACCCTGACCGACCTGAACCTCTATCTTCCCGAGGATCTGTTGGTCAAGCTCGACCGGGCCAGCATGGCCGCCTCGCTCGAGGCCCGGGTGCCCTTCCTGGACCGCAGGGTGGTGGAGTTGCTGAGCCGGGTTCCCGCCGATTTGAAGCTCAGGGGCTGGACCACGAAGTACCTGCTGAAGCGCGCGACCCGGCATCTCTTGCCGGCCCGGATCCGCCGACGGCCCAAGAAGGGTTTCGGCATGCCCGTCGCCCGCTGGATCCAGGGGCCCCTGCGCCCCTGGATCGAGGACCTGCTCCGGCCCCAGGAGCTGGCCCGGGACGATCTCTTCAGCCCCTCCGAGGTCCGACGACTCCTCGACGAGCACCTGGCTGGAAGGGCCGACCATCGAAAGGCGTTGTGGACGCTGGCGATCTTTCTTCAGTGGCGCCGCACCTGGTTGCCGACTTGAGGCTCCGTGGAGCCCGAGGCACAGGATCGCCATTCCTCGGCGAGAAGGAACCGGAATGGGGTGGCGGCGTCGGGCGGTCTTCTATGGCCTCCTCGGCCTTCTGGGCGGGGTCTTCGCCGGAATCCACCTGGCCTGGGAGCTCCGCGACGGCCTGGCCTTCCCCGAGTCCCATTCCGAGAGGTTCATGCGCTACCCGCTGTACTGCGCGGAGTGGATCAGGAATCTGCCCGCGGAGTTTGGGGCCTACCTCTCGGGCGAAACCCCGCTGCCTCCCAGGCTCTCTCCACCCGGAACCCTGAACTATCCCCCCTTGACCTTCATGGTCTCGGGTTTGGCCATCATGTTCTTCGGCCAGAAGGTGCTGGTCATGCGCCTGGCCCAACTCGTCTTCGTCTTTGGCCTGATCGCGCTTCTGGGCCGGATCGGCTGGAGGGTGGCGGGATGGCGGGGGGCGATCGTGTTGGCCCTGGGGATCACCACGGCCACCTGGACCTCGGAGTATTCCAGGATCTACACCCAGGACCTGGGGTAGATGTTCTTCCTGGCCTTGCTTGTGGCGTTGCTTCTCGAACCGGAGGGGTTGAGACGGCCTCGGACCTGCCTGGCCGTGGGGGTGGCCTTCGGATTGGGGATGCTGACGAAGTACTACTTCATGCTCATGGGTCTGCCCCTGGTCATGTTGGCGGCAGCACCAGGCCTTTTCGCCTCGCGTGCCTCCATCCTGGGGGGGGTGGGCGTCCTGGTCATGTCGGGTCAGCTCTTCTGGAGCGCCCGGTCGGGGATGAGGTTTGCGGAAGCGAATCTGGGCCGGGTCAGCGCCGAGGGCTTGCCGCTGGTCTCGCCCCTCCCCCAGGTCCTGGGGGCCGAACTGCTCTTCCTCTCGGGGCTTGTGCTGGCCTGCGTCCTGGCCCGAGGACACCAGAGGCTCCCCTCGGGGGTCGGATTGCTTGCGGCAGCTTCGATCGCCGGCTTGATCTGCGCGCCCTGGTACTTCGCCAGGATGGAGTTGTGGTTCTGGGTTCTGGAGGCACACACGCAGGCGGTTCCGGGCGCCCTGCAGGAGGGCGCGACCTGGTTCGAGGCGATGACCCGGGTGCTTTCCAACAGCTTGAATGTCCTGGATTCCTTCTATTGGGGAGGGCGTTACTGGTTGCTGCTGGGGTGCGTCCTGCTGTGGACCTGGCGGGAGAAGAGGGCGCTGGGCCGCTTCCTCCTTCCGGCCTCGGCGGTGATCCTGGGCCTGAACTTCTTCCTGTTGTTGCCTGACCCGCGCTATCAGGCCCCCATGACGCCGCTGCTGGTCCTGTTGGCCTTCCTGGGGATGGCGCGCAATCGGGTGGCCTGGACCCTGTGCGTTGCCTTCATGATCTTTGCCGGCATGCTGCAGATGGCTGACTGGCTGCCTGCGGTAGGGCGGGTGGCGGCCGCGGCGGGACTGGAACTCCGGCCTGTCTCGGAGATCTGTCCCCACGCCCTTCCCGTGGCCTTCGAGGTGCCCCGCCAGCCGATCCGGGTGGTCCCGGTGGCCGAGCCCCCCACCTGGTCCCCGGGAATCCTCGACGCCATCCCCGCGGGGAGGCGGGTGGGCGTCCTGGCGCTGACGGAACCGCAGGGACGGGCCATCCCGGTCCTCTTCCGGGCCTGGTTGAGCCATCTGGGCGAGGTCGTCGAGCTGGACCCCGCCTCTGAGGACTCCCTTTCAGACCTGGATTACGTCCTGACCATGGCCTGGGATTCCCCTCCCGCTCCCCTGGAGATGGGGGAGGAGCCGAGGCGCTTCCGGGTCCTGTTCAAGGATCTCTGCCAGGACCGCCCGGAGCTCGAGGTGCTGGACCTTCACTTCCACCTTTACGCCTGTCGGGGATCCACCGGGATGCCTGGCCTGCTGGGGGCTTCTTCCGTTCCTGGGGAGACCTCGGGTTCGGACCTCGTGACCGGGATGCAGACGGGGACCCTCTCCGAACTGGTCATGGCCCTGCCCGAGTCCCGAGGCCGCGGAGGGGCTCTGTTCTTCCAGTCCGGACGTGGAATCCAGGAGGTCCGGCTGCTCCGGGTCGGAGAGGCGCAACTTCGGGTGGGAGGAGGTCACGTCGTGGACGGACGGGTCCTGCTCGAGGGGCGGGCGGTCCCGGTCCGCTTCGTGGTCCTGCCCGACGAGACGGGGGCTCCGGATATCCGCACGATCCGTGTGCTGAGATGGGCGACCGCGGTTCCCTACAGATGGTCCGAGACGCGTCGGGTCTGGCTGGCGGGACACGAGGAGCCGAGCCTCCAATGAGGGGCCCTGGCCGGATGAGGGTGCCCTGGCGGACCTGGTCGCGGGTGGCGGGGAGCCTGCTCCGGTTTCGGCGGGTGGGCTATCTCGTCGTCTTCGTCACCTCGCGCTGCAACCTTCAGTGCCCCTTCTGCCTGCTTTCCTTCGGATTCCCTCCGAGAAGGCGGGAGCTCACCCTGGCGGAGTTCGGGCAGGTGGCCCGCAAGCTCGGGCCGCTCGTGCAGCTTTCCCTGACCGGCGGCGAGCCCTTCCTGCGCGAGGACCTGACGGAACTCGCCGGGGTTTTGCTGGATCGCACCCGGGCCCCCTATGTGAGCGTGCCTACGAATGGCTGGTTCACCGGGCGGATCACGGCATTCGTCCGGAACGTGCTGCCTCGATTCCCACATTCCTCGTTCCGTCTGGTCGTCTCGATCGATGCCTTGGGGGAGGAGCACGATCGGCTGCGGGGCAGGCCAGGCGCTTTCCAGAGGGCCCTGGAGACCAGCCGAGCCCTGATGGACTTGCGCCAGGGCCACCCCAACCTGGTCGTGGATGCCAACGCGATCTTCCACGATTTGAACCAGGATCGCCTGAAAGAGACCCTGGAGACCCTCCACCGGACCCTTCCCTTCGACAATCTCTCGGTGACCTGGGCTCGCGGTCGGCCCTCCGACCGGAGCCCGGATTCCCTCGCGAAGTACCAGGCCCTCCTCGGGAGCTTGAACCGGCTGCGCGGTCCCCGGGGGAAACGGGCTCTCTCCGCGGTCTGGAGGGCCGTGGGGCAACTCACCAGGGAGGGGGTGGTCCATGTGCTTTCCAAAGGGCGACCGGCGGCTCCCTGCGTGGCCGGCAGGAACCTGGTGGTGTTGCGCGAGGACGGGGAGGTCCTGCCCTGCGAGATGCTGGACCGCAGCCTGGGGAATCTCCTGGACCACGACGGGGATCTGGCAAGTCTCCTGGATTCGCCGCGTGCCCGGGACCTGATCCGCTGGATCCGCGAATCCGGCTGCGCGTGCACCTATGAATGTGCGATTTCCGCGGGAGTCGTGTGGAACCCGCTTCGTTGGCCCGCTGTTCTCCGCCTGGTGGGGAGGGCCTCTTGAGGGATCGAGCCGCTCCAGGCCTCCGGATCAGCGTGATCGTCCCTGCCAGGAACGCTGCAGGAACCCTGGAAGCGTGCGTTCGGAGCGTCCTGGCCAGCGGGTTTCCGCCTCTGGAGGTCCTGATCGTCGACGATGCTTCGAGCGACGACACCCCCAGGATCCTGGCCCGCCTGGCCCGGGACCATCCAGGCCGGGTCTGCGGATTCCGACTCCCTTCCCCGTGCGGGCCGGCCGCGGCTCGCAACCACGGAGCCCGACAGGCCCAAGGCGAGGCCTTGTTCTTCCTGGACAGCGACACGGTCCTCCTGCCGGGATCCCTGGGCGCTTTCGCGCAGGCCCTGGGCGAGTGCGAGGCCGTGACCGGAGCCTACGATCTCGAAGCCCTCAATTCCGGCTGGACCCCGGCCTACAAGGCGCTCTTCGACCACTACTACTTCACGCGGCTGGGGAAGGTCCCGCTCCGGGTCTTCAGCGCCGCCGTGGCCGGGGTGCGCTCCGAGGTCTTCCGCGAACTGGGAGGCTTCGACGAGACGCTCGGCAGGGGCCTGGACTACGAGTGCGAGGAGTTCGGCGAGAGGCTGGCTCGAGGCCACCTCAACCTGCTGGTGCCGGGGTGTTGGCGCGCCACCGCTTCCCCTATCTGGGCCGTCTGACTCGCCTCTATTTCCGGAGGGCAGCGCAGTGGGCCGAGCTCTTCCTCCTGCGCACCGGTTTTGATACCGGCGCCCACAAGACCCTGGACACCGCTCTGGCCACCCTCTCACCCGCAGCGGCCCTGCTCGCGCTTCCCCTGTCCTGGCTCTCGCCCGCGCTCTGGATCGTGCCGGTTGTCTTCATGGCGAGCTGGCTGGTCGGGCACCTGGGCTTCTTCGCCTTCGTCGCGAGCCGTCGGATCGGCTTGCTTCCTGTGGCCCTGGGACTGAATTTCTATCTGGCCCTGGTCCTCACCCTGGGGGCCGGGGTCGGGCTCGGGCGGGCGCTGTGGGCCGGGATGCGGCCTTGCCCGGGTCCTGGAGTGTCCCGGCCCCAGAGTCCTGGCAGAGGCCCTCAGCCCTGAAGGGCCCGGAGCAGGGCGCGGGCCACGCGTTCCTGGTCGGAGTCCGAGAGGCTGGGGTAGGAGGGGATGCGCAGGATCTGTTCCTCTGCCCGCTTGGATTCGGGGCATTCGGTGGCCCAGGCGGCAAACTGCGGCAGCCGGGAACAGTCCAGGTACTCCCTTTCCCGACAACCCACCCCCTGTTCCCGGCAGAGACGGGCGCCTTCCGCGGCGTCGGGCAGGCGGACCCCCAGGTAGGAGGCATTCGACCTTCCGTGGCGATCCGGCTGCAACCAGAGGTCCTCGGCATGGCGGCCCAGGCGGGAGCGGATTCCCTCGGCCGCGGCCCGGCGTCTGGCGACGTTGGTCTCCAGGCGGGCCACCTGGCGGCGGATCATCTCGGCCATGAAGGGGCGGAACGGGGCGCGCCCGGCGGGATCGAAGCGGTACCCGGGGTCGTTGTCGGTGGGGTCCAGGGTTCGGGCCAGGCCGGGAAGGTGGCGCTCGCAGAAGCCCAGGAAGGGGTGCAGGGTCAGGCCATGGAGTGCCGGAGAGGAGCCGATCGAGAAGAGCAGGCGGGCCAGGGGCTCGACCAGGCTTCCGGGGCCTCTTCGAACGGGGAATCGGGGCATCCCGAAGCGGTCGGCCTCTGGACCGGAGAGGACCAGCATGCCCCCGCCCAGGGAGTTCAGGATCTTGTAGACCCCGAAGCTGAAGAGCGCCCCTTCTCCCGAAAAGCCGACCTGGGCTCCACCATGGAGGGTTCCGGGCGCGTGCGCGCAGTCTTCGAAGATCAGGAGATGGCCTTCACGGCAGATTTCGCCGATCCGATCCATGTCGGCCGGGTGGCCGAACATGTGGGTGACCAGGACCAGTCGGGAGCGCTTTGAGATCCGTCTGGTGAGGTCCTCGGGATCCAGGTTCAGGGTCTGGGGTTCGATGTCCACGAAGACCGGCACCAGACCTCGCTGGACCAGGATCTGCACCACCGGGTAGAAGTTGTAGGACGCCAGGAGCACTTCGTCCCCGGGTTTCAATGGGGCCTCCTCCAGGAAGGCCCAGAGGGCATGACGTCCGGTTGGGGTGGGCAGCACCCGGGCCTGGGCCGGAAGACCGCTCCAGGCCTCCTCCAGGGTGGCCGGTCGGGGGGCCAGGATGGCCAGATAATCTCGCCAGGTCAACTCCGAGGAATGCCGGGGCAGGACCCTTCTCACCACGGCTTGAGTCCCAGCCTCAATGAGAGGTTGGACTGGATGCGGGCCTCGGGATCCCAGCGCCTCACGACCTGGCGCCATTCCTCGAGGCCGGGTTGGGTCTGCTCGAATTGCTGGCGCGAGAGGCAACTGTCCTTGGTCAGGTTGAAGCGGGCCTCCAAGGGGATCAGGCGCTCGGTCAGCTCTTCGAGCACCTCGAAGACCCCCGAACGGGCCGCGAAGAGGGTGGTGAAGGTGAAGCCCTCCTGGGCGAACGAGAGCATTCCCGGCGGGGGGTGGGAGCCGAACCGCTTGACCATGCAGTGGAAGGCCGGGGTCTTCCGGGTTGCGGCGACCAGGCTGCGCAATCCCTCCTCGGCCCGCTCGGGGGGGACCAGGAACTGGTATTCCACGAAGCCACGGGGGCCGTAGGCCTTCTGGAATCCTGGGATGGAGTCCAGGGGATAGTGGGCCTCCTCCGGGCGGACGACCCGATCCAGGTTGGCGTGCAGGTGGTAGATCGCCAGGTTGATCCAGGGAGAAGTCCAGGGGTTCAGGAAGGCGATTCGCGGGATCGGCAGCCGCAGGGTTCGGCGTGGGGATCTGGGGGGGCGCGAGGTAGGGCGGCTGAAGTGGAAGACCCCCCGGACCCTTCTGCCCGCCAGGTCGATCCAGGCCATCTGCAGTTCCGCCGGCTCCTCTTCGAAAAACCGGAGGATCCCTCTCAGGGCGTCCGGAATCCTCCGGGTCCGCACATGGAGGGCCTGGCCGGGGGCGGGAACCAGTTGCAGGCGGACCTTCCGGATGAAGCCGGTCAGGCCCATCCCCCCCAGGGTCGCCCGGAAGAGGTCCGGATTCTCCTCGGCCGAGCACCAGACCTCGTCGCCTGAGGCCGTCAGCATTTGGAGGGCCTTCACGTGGTTGCCGTAGGAGCCTCGGGCCGGGTGGTTCTTGCCGTGGATGTCCCCCGCAGCCGCGCCTCCGACGGTGACCTGTCCGGTTCCCCCGGGGACGGGCAGAGTCCAGGCTTGGAGTTCGGGTCTCTCCAGGAGGTCGAAGAGCTCCCGGTTGGTCACGCCCGCTTCGCAAAGCACGCAGCCCCGATCCGGGTCCACCTCGAGGATCCGGTCCATCCCATCGCTGGAAAGGGTCAGGCCCTCGCTGAGGAAGGCGCAGTCGCTGAAGCTGTTTCCTCCTCCCCGTGGGATCCATCGGATGGACTCCCCGGCCGCCAGGGACGGAAGGGCCTCCCTGGGCATGGGGATGACACGGGCTCGCGCCGACCTGCGGCCAGACCAGCCCGCGACCGGCCTCTCGGGGATCATGGAGAGCGGGAGCGGTGTCACGGGAAGGCGTTCTCTGCCTGGGAAGGGATTCCTTTACCGGGCGAAGATGCGGGTCCGGGGTCGCTGCCCTGGGGGTCGGAGAGCCGGCCATGGCCAGGCAGGATTCGCTGGAGGCGGGCTTCTTGCCAGAGCGGGGCGGGCAGGCTCCGCATCGGGCCCAGGCGTTCGGGAGGAAGTGGGAGCTTCGGGTGGGTCCCCTCGTGCCCCAGGTACAGCAACCAGGCTCCGGGAGCCTCTTCGAGAGGAGCCGTGCACATCAGGTGCAGGTCCTCGAGTTCGGCTTCGGGGAGGCGACCGGCCAGGATTCGGGGGACGGAGGTCCAGGTCGAAAGGCTTCCGGGCCGGCCCGGGCCAGGCACGGCTCGCAGGACCAGGGGGGCTCCCTGGATCAGGGTCAGGACCTGGAGGGTGTGTTCGAGATTCGGGTGGGTCGGGGACAGCACCCAGACCACCTGGGGGGCCCTCCCCGCGGTCTCGGCCACGGTCCGGCCCAGGGCGTCGGCCATAGGCCGGAGCGTTTCCGGATGGGGCAGGCGGACGTCGTCTTCGTGTCCGGGGGCGATCGGGATCCCGGTGCCCGAGAGCCAGCTCAAGGCGTTCCAGAGCACCAGGCTCACCAGGAGGCCCGCCGTCACGGCCCGGGTTCTTCGAGGGGCCTGCAGGCAGCCGACCACCGCCAGGATCTCCAGGGGAAACGAGGGCAGGATATAGCGGTAGTCGATCAGGATCAAGAATTGCCGCACCGCAATCCCCGTCAGGAGCGGGAGCCCGATCAGCGTGAAGCTTCCTCGGGGGCCGGCGCCAGCCAGCCAGACCAGGGCGACGCCCACCAGAAGGGCTGCCGCGGTGCCCCAGGCCTCTCCCAGGAGGAAGGGCTGGGGAAGGAAGGATTCGATGTAGTCCAGGTGCCCCGGGGTGGTGGTGGTGCGCACGTGGGCTGCGGCGGACTCCACGGCTTCCGGCGCGTGGATCAGGAAGAACGGGGCCACCAGGAAGCTGGCCAGCAGGAGTCCCAGGACCAGGTTCCGGACCGGTCCTGCCGGGAGGCGGTGGGTCGTCAGTCGGACCAGCAGGGCCAGGGCACCACCGAGTCCCCCCAACAGCGGGAGGAGCGAGTTCCAGGGCACGAGTTCCAGCGGGAAAGTCCGCTGGGGAAGGAAGAAGGTGGCCAGGGCGCCGCTCAGCGCCAGGGTCGTGGCCAGCAGGCCCATGACGAGAAGGGCCGACCGGCGCTGCTCGTGGGAGGAGGCCCGGAGGATCCGGAAACCCAGGCAGAAGAGCGTGGGCGCCAGGAAGAAGCCGGCAGACCATTTGGTCAGCAGGAATCCGGCGCTCGCGATTCCCGCCAGGAACGCCGAGCCTCTCCGTTCCAGGCCGGGATCCCGGGCCAGGGCCACCAGGGTCACCATCAGCATCGCGGTGGCGGGCAACTCCAGGAGGAATTCCGGCACGTAGACCACCATGATCGGTTCGAAGGCCACCAGCGCGGCGGCCAGAAACCCCACCCGGAGCCCCCTCCCGCCCGGCAGGCCTGCCTTGGAGTCGTCGAAGAGGATTCGTCCCAGGCTGAAGGTCGCCCCGACCGTCAAGAAGACCCACGTGAACTGGAGCAGGACCAGGCCCTGCAGATCGACCCCTCCCAGCAGGGCGCCCAGGAAACCGGGAACCAGGTAGGCCAGAGGCGGGTAGGTCTGGGCATTGGTGAAGCCCAGGATGCCCTGGAGGATCGCGCCCGCACCTTCCCCTTCCAGGAAGAGCTCCTGGAAGGCCAGGATGCCCAGCACATGGAAGGCCCCGTCTCCCTCGGGACTCACCATCCAGCGTTGGGCCCAGGCTGCGGCGGGGAAGGCCAGGATTCCCAGGATGAGGGCGACCAGGAGCCCGTCCAACCAGACTCCTGGCGTCCGGTTCGAATGACCGGCGGTGGGCGCGGGGGTCAACCCTCCAGGTGCCTTCGGGCCCGGCCCAGGGCCATCAGCGGGAAGTAGTGGCGGTACATGGCGTAGTTCAGCATGAAGCCCCGGCCCAGCTCCTTGCCCTGGTCCAGGGTCTGACCGGCCGTCACGTCGGCCCGGGCTCCCAGCCCATAGCCCGGGAAGCCGGTCCCCGTGTACTCGGCCTGGTCCCAGGTCCCGTCGGGACGCTGGGTGCCCAGCAGGTAGTCCAGCCCTCGCCGGATGGCCAGGTCCCGTTCGTGGTCTCCGAGGGCCAGGAGCGCCAGCAGGGCCCAGCCGGTCTGGCTGGAGGTGCTCGGGCCCACGCCACGCAGGGACGGATCCATGTAGGACGAGCAGGTCTCGCCCCAGCCACCATCGGGGTTCTGCTTGGAGACCAGCCAGTCGGCGGCCTTCTGGACGTAGTCGGCCTGCATGTTCTCGCCCACCGCCTGCAGCGCGGGAAGGACCGCCCCGGTCCCGTAGACGTGGTTGACCCCCCAGCGGCCGAACCAGCTCCCGTCGGATTCCTGCTCGGCTCGCAGGTAATCCACTGCCCGGGCCACCACCGGATCGCCCATGTCCCGGCCCAGGTGTCCCAGGGCCTCGACCACGTGGGCCGTCACGTCCGCCGAAGGCGGGTCCAGGGATTCCCCGAAGTCGCTGAAGGGGATCTGGCCGACCAGGGCGCTGTCGTTGTCCACGTCGAAGGCCGCCCAGGCGCCGTTGCGGCAGCGCATCCCCAGAAGCCAGCGGGTGGCCCGTTCCAGGGCCCGGTCCACGCGACCCGGGTCCGCGGACGAGGCACGCAGGCGCGCCAGGGCCATCACCGCCACGGCCGTGTCGTCCACGTCGGGATAGGTGTCATTCTCGTACTCGAAGGCCCAGCCCCCCGAGGGGACGCCCTTCACCTTGACCTGCCAGTCTCCCGGGGCGTCGATCTGCTGATCCAGCAGGTAGTCCAGGGCCTTCTGGACCGAGGGGTTCCGGCAATCCAGGCCGCAGTCGGTCATGGCCACCAGGCTCAGCATGGTATCCCAGACAGGAGAAGTGCAGCACTGAAGGTACGTGCCCTTCTCGGTGGGGAAGGCCCAGGGCTCGTTGAAGGCCTCGAGGCCCGCCTTCATGACCGGATGGTCCAGCGCGAAGCCCTGGCAGTTCAGGCCGATCAGGGCGTAGATCCAGGGGGGCTGGATCCCGGCCCAGCACCCGTCGGCCTCCTGGCGGCGGACCATCCATTCGACGCAGAGCCTGGTGGCCAGGTCGCGCCCGGGCTGGATCGGGGAGCGGTGATAGAGGTTCAGGAGCCGGTCTCCCAGGTAGAAGAACCAGCCCAGAGGGGTCTTGGGGCGGGGAAGCGAGTAGTCCTGGGCCTGCCGGCCATCGGGGAAGAGCTCGTCCAGGCGCCTTTCGGGGGGCAGCGGCCGGACGGGGCGTCTGGCCGAAACCATGCACAGGGCCACGATCGTGGCCCGGCCCCAACTGGCGAAGTCATACAGGTTCAGGGGAGCCCAGGAGGGCAGGTACACCAGCTCGGGCGGCAGGTTGGGCGTGGCATCCCACGGCCATTCGCCCAGCAGGGCCAGCCACATCCGCGTGAAGACGCGGACCTTGCCCAGGGCGCCCCGCTCCAGGATCCACTCGCGGGCCCTCATGAGGGGGTCGCTGTCCTTGTCCAGGCCCGCCGCCCGCAGGGCCGCGTAGCACTCGACCGTGGCGCTCACGTCGCCGGCCGGGGCCCCGTGGAAGACCTCCCAGGAGCCGTCGGGCCTCTGTTCGGAGAGGATCGAGCGGACCACCTCGGGGTACTTGGGGTCGTCGGAGATCCCCAGGAAGTGCATGGCCAGGACCCACTCGGCCTCGATGGCCGAATTGGTCTTCAGGAAGCCTGCCCAGTAGCCTTCGGGGGTCTGGGTCTCCTCCAGCCAGCGGAGGGCTTTGCTGACCCCGTGGTCCAGCCTCTTGACGGCCTGGGAATCCTGCGACATCCGGTCACCTCGAGCGTCCCCGGAGGCGCACCTGGGCGACTTCGGAGGGGGGGATTTCCTTCGGACCATGCCCGAATTCCCGACGGGCGTCAAGGATCCCCGTGGCCTCGTGGCCCCGAAGGGCGCCCGGGCCGGCCGAGGAGTCCCGCAATGGCTCAGGTTCCGCAGAAGGTCCTCTGGACGCGTTCCTCCGGCCGGGGGGGAACCTGGAAGGGAGCCATCTCGGGAAGATCCTGGTAGGGCCGGGCCAGGGCCCGGTGCAGGGCCAGGAAGGGTTCGAGATCGCCATGCTCAGTGGCGGCCTGCAAGGCCTCCTCCACCTTGTGGTTGCGGGGAAGGATCACGGGGTTGGCGGCCTTCATCTTCCGGTCGGTGGATTCCGGCGGTTCCGGGTTTCGGGCGCGGCGCTGCTCCCAGCGGGCCTTCCAGGCCTGCCACGAGGGGTCGGATTCGTGCTCGGCCGGCAAGGCCTCTCTTCGCCGCAGGGCCAGGAAGGTGTTGGTGTAGTCGGCCTGTCTGGCCGCCATCCAGGCCAGCAGATCCTCGAAGAGTCGCGGGTCCTCGGACTCCTCTCCGGACAGTCCCAGTTTGGACCGCATCATTTCTCTCCACCTCGTGGCGAAGAGGGGCCCGAAGCCCTCGATCGCCCGGGTGGCGATCTCGATCGCCCCGTCGGGCGAGGGGTCCAGCAGCGGCAGGAGGGTCTCGGCCAGGCGGGCCAGATTCCACTGGGCGATGCGGGGCTGGTTCATGAAGGCGTAGCGGCCCGCCCGGTCGATCGAGCTGAAGACCTGGTCCGGGTGATAGGCGTCCAGGAAGGCGCAGGGGCCGTAGTCGAGGGTCTCGCCCGAGATGGCGCAGTTGTCGGAGTTCATGACGCCGTGGATGAAGCCCACGCGCAGCCAGTGGGCCACCAGTTCCGCCTGCCGCTCGACGACCGCCTCCAGGAAGGCCAGCGCCCGATTCCCGGCCTGAAGGAGTTCGGGCATGTGGCGCTGGAGGGAATACTCGAGCAGGGCCCCGACATGGTCCGGGGTGGGGAAGAGGGCGGCAAACTGGAAGGTGCCCACCCGGATATGGGAACTGGCCATCCGGGCCAGGATGGCCCCAGGCAACGGGGTCTCCCGGAGGACCTCCTCTCCGGTGCCCACCACGGCCAGGCTTCTGGTGGTGGGGATGCCCAGGGCGTGCATCGCCTCGCTGATCAGGTACTCGCGCAGCATCGGACCCAGGGCGGCTCGGCCGTCCCCCCCGCGGGAGTAGGGGGTCTGCCCCGAACCCTTGAGCTGGAGATCGAAGCGCCTGCCCGAGGGGGTGACCCATTCCCCCAGGACGTGGGCCCGGCCGTCCCCCAGGATCGTGAAATGGCCGAACTGATGCCCCGCGTAGGCCTGGGCGAAGCTGTCGATTCCGGGGGGGAGCCGGTTGCCGCTCAGCAGCTCGGCTCCCTCTGCAGGTTTCCAACGACCCAGGGGAAGGCCCACCTCGTCCATCAGCTCCTGGTTCAGGAGGACGACTCGCGGAGATCGGACCGGAGTCGGGGACAGACGGGTGTAGAACGGCTGTGGGAGTCGGGTGTAGGTCGCCTCCAGGCAGAGGTTCCGGGATGGATGGGGACTGGAACTGGCGGGCATCTCAAGACCTTCCAGGCAGCGCGGCCCCGCTGAAGGCCGCAGATCGCGGGGTCTCCGGAACAGGAGGCCCGGAGTCCTGCCAGAGCACTTGCGCCTCGGAAGGCCGGGTCCTTCCGGCCGCGGTTCCCGTCCCGGGTTCGAAGCGCCACCGCCTGGTCCCTGGTCTGGCCGAAGATCCTTCGGGCTGGCAGGATCGAACCCGAAACGTCGAATCCATGGGCATGTTCTTTCAATCCATCTATGACGAGGACCTTGCGCAGGCCAGCTACCTGATCGGGTGCCAGGCCGCCGGCGAAGCCATCGCCATCGACCCCCGCCGCGATGTCGACACCTGTCTCCGCCTGGCCGAGCATCACGGTCTGCGGCTGAGCGCCGTGACCGAGACCCACATCCATGCCGACTACCAGAGCGGAAGTCGGGAACTCGCGGAGCGCACCGGAGCCACCCTGTACCTCTCCGACGAGGGCGACGCCGACTGGAAGTACGGCTTCGAGGGCGAGAAGCTCGTCCACGGCAGCGAGATCCGGTTGGGGAAGATCCGGATCCGCGCCGTGCACACCCCCGGCCATACCCCCGAGCATCTCTCCTTCCTGGTCACCGACGGCGCCGCCACCGAACTGCCCGGTTTCTTCCTGACCGGGGACTTCGTCTTCGTGGGTGATGTCGGCCGGCCGGATCTGCTCGATGAGGCCGCGGGCTTCGTCGACACCCGTTTCGGGGGAGCCCGACAGCTCTTCGCCAGCCTCCGGGACCGATTCCTGACCCTGCCCGACTACGTCCAGGTGTGGCCGGCTCACGGGGCTGGAAGCGCCTGCGGGAAGGCCTTGGGCGCGGTTCCCCTGACCACGGTGGGCTACGAGCGCCAGGTCGGCTGGTGGTCGCGCCTGGTCCGCGAAGGCGACGTCGAAGGCTTCACGGCCGCCCTGCTGGAAGGGCAGCCCGACGCACCCCTGTACTTCGGCCGGATGAAGCGGACCAACAAGCTGGGCCCGGCCTTGTTGGGAAGGCGTCCGCCCATGCGGGCCTTCACCCCGGCCGAGCTGCGGGGGCGGGTGAACGAAGACCTGATTCTGCTGGATACCCGCGAGGTCGCTCAGCACCGCGCGGACCACGTGCCTGGAGCGCTCTTCGTGCCCGAGGGCAAGAAGTTCGCCACCAACGCCAGTTTCGCGCTGGACCCCGATGCCGACCCTCGTCCGATCGTGGTCCTGGCCCGCGACCCGGGCCAGGCCTCCTGGATGCGGGACCGCCTGGCCTGGACGGGCATCGACAACGTGATGGGCTTTGTCTCCTCGCTGGAGGGCCTCACGGCCGGTCCCTTGCCCATGGTGGCCCCGGGTGAACTGGCCCGGATCCCCGACGTGCTGGTCCTGGACGTGCGCACCGCCAACGAGCATCGGGCCGGTCGAATCCCCGGCTCCATGCAGCTCGACGTGGGGCGCCTGGCCTTCCGGGCCGAGAGGGTTCCGGCCGATCGCCCCGTGGTGGTCCACTGCCAGACCGGCAATCGCGCAGCCGTGGCCGCCTCGATCCTGCGCTCCCGCGGGCGAGAGGACGTGCGCGAGCTGGAAGGGAGCTATCAGGGCTGGATCGAGGCCGGCTGTCCGTCGGTCCCCGCCGAACGCTGAGCCGTCGGGGGGATTCATCCCCCCCGATGGGAAGGGCCAAAGATGTCCTCTCCGCTGACCCTGGCCCCGTGGCTGAGCCGCTACGACCGGCGCGACTTCCCGAGGGACCTCCTGGCGGGCCTGACGGTGGCCGTGATGCTGGTTCCCCAGGGCATGGCCTACGCCATGCTGGCGGGGATGCCCCCGGTGACCGGCCTGTATGCCTCGACCCTGCCTCTGGTAGCCTATGCCGTGATGGGCTCCTCGCGAGCCCTGGCCGTCGGTCCGGTGGCCATCGTGTCGCTTCTGACCTTCGCCGGGATCTCTGCCCTGGCCGAGCCGGGTGGCGCGGACTTCCTCGCCCTGGCGGGGATCCTGGCCCTGATGGTCGGGGGCCTGCAGTTGGGGTTGGGCCTGCTGCGGGGAGGGGTCCTGGTGGCCTTCCTCTCGCACGCGGTGGTCTCGGGTTTCACCTCGGCCGCCGCCCTGGTGATCGCCCTCTCGCAGTTGCACCACCTCCTGGGATTCCCACTGGTCGCCAAGGAGCCCGTGCCCATCCTTCTGGAGGTCTTTCGGCGTCTGGGCGAGGTCCAACCGTGGACCCTTTTGCTGGGGATGGCCGCATTGCTCCTCCTGCTGACCGGCCGGCGCTGGTTGCCCCGGCTGCCGATGCCCCTGGTGGTGGTGGTCCTGGGCACCCTCTCGGTGGCGCTGCTGGGCCTGGAGCAGGCCGGAGTCCGGATCGTCGGAGCCGTGCCGGCGGGTCTTCCCCGTCCGGCTCTTCCCCACGCCCCGGCCGAGGCGGTCTGGGCGCTCTTCCCCACCGCTTTGACCATCGCGTTCATCGGCTTCCTGGAGTCGATCGCCGTGGCCCGCTCCCTGGCGGCGCGCGACGGCGAGCGGGTCGATGCGGATCGCGAGTTGCTGGGTCTGGGGCTTTCAAACCTGGTCGCCGGGGTCCTGAGTGCCTTCCCCGTGACCGGCGGGTTCTCGCGCAGCGCGGTGAACCATCAGGCCGGGGCCCGCAGTGGCCTGGCCTCGGTGGTGACGGCCCTTCTGGTCATGCTGACCCTGTTGGCGCTGACCCCGCTCTTCTATCATCTGCCCCAGGCCATCCTGGCTGCCCTGGTGGTGGCCGCGGTCATCGGCCTGGTGGATCTGCGCGAACCATTCCGCCTGTGGCGGGTGCGCCGGGCCGATGCCCTGAGCCTGGGGATCACCTTCCTGGCCACCTTCTTCCTGGGGGTCGAGCCGGGGATCCTGGTCGGGATCGGCTTCTCGCTGGCGATCTTCCTGTGGCGCAGCGCCTTCCCCCATGTGGCGATCATGGGCCGGCTGGCGGACTCCGAGGCCTCGGGTGCCTGTGGGGTCTGGCGGAATGTCCTGCGCCATCCTCAGGCCCGTGTCCATCCTCGCCTGGTGGTCCTCCGCCCCGATGCCAGCCTGTACTTCGCCAACGCCACCTGGCTGCGCGACGTGGTGGAGCGGGCCCTGGCGGCGCGCCAGGGTGTCGCGGGCCTGGTGATCGATCTTTCGGCCGTCAATGACGTGGACGCCGTCGCCTTGGAGAGTCTCGAGGAGTTGATGCACGAACTCGGTCTGCAGGGGTTGGAGGTCCATCTGGCGGGCATGAAGGGCCCCGTCGGCGACGTGGCGGCCCGGGCCGGGTGGCGCGAGCGCCACGCCGAGCGGGCCTTCCACTTGACCCTGGATCGGGCCGTGGCCGCTGCCGAGGCCGCCCTGGCCCGGCGCGAGGCGACGGGCCGGGCCTGAAGGCCACCTGGACCCGAGAGTCCTTCAGCCCGAGGCGCCGCCCAGTTCGGCCCAGCGGAAGCAGCCGGTCAGGTGGTCGTTCACCATCCCCGTGGCCTGCATATGGGCGTACATGATGGTGGGGCCCAGGAAGGTGAAGCCCTGGGCCTTCAGTTCGCGGCTGATCCGCTCGGCCAGCGGCGTGGTGGCAGGGATCTCCTGGAGGGTCCTCCAGGCGTTCTGGATCGGCTGGTTCTGGACGAAGCCCCACAGATAGGGCCAGAAGGCGCCGCGCTGATCGCGAATCTTCAGGAAGGCCCGGGCGTTGTTCACGGCGGACTCGAGTTTGCGTCGGTTGCGCACGATTCCCGGGTCGGCCAGCAGGGACTGGAGCTGCGTCTCGCCCATGCGGGCCACCCGTTCCGGGTCGAATCCCTGGAAGGCCCGTCGATAGTTCTCGCGCTTGCGCAGGATGGTCAGCCAGGAGAGCCCAGCCTGGGCTCCCTCCAGCACCAGGAACTCGAAGAGCCGCTGGTCGTCTCGGACGGGAACTCCCCATTCCCGGTCGTGATATTCCCGATACAAGGGGTCCTGGCCGCACCAGGGGCAGCGCTCCTGGCTCGAGGCCGGTTCGGAAGGGTGGCTCATGGCATCCACATGGGCGAGAGCGGGCCCGGCTCGGGATGGGCGGCGGAGGGCAGGTTCATGAAGTCTGACTGCACCTCCAGGGTGACGGGGTAGTTCGATCCGGATTGCGGAAAGGTCTCCAGTCGGACCTCCCGGACCTCTCCGGGCGCAAGGGACCAGCGGCCCAGAAGATAGGGTCTGGCGCTGGTGGCGTTGTCGGTCTCGGCGAAGGCGCCGTCGACGAAGAAGATTCCGCGGGCCGGGCCTCCTCGGGGACGGAAGAAGACCCGGGCCTCCCGAACCTCGTCGGTGGGGTTGCGCAGAACCAAATGGACCCGGTAGACCACTCCGAAGTTCCCGGGGTTGGGCTCGCCGGTGATCGGATCCTGGGTGAACGGGGTGTCGCCCAGCGGGATGAAGGTGTAGCGTGAGCCCAGATCGTGGGCATACGAGGCATGGACCTCGGCGGGGAAGAGGCCCCGTCCGGTGGAGAAGGGGCCGGGGCCTGCGGGGGCCAGATCCCGGTCGGGGGCCTGACCCTGGGAATCGACCGCTCGGACGGTCAATTCGGTCTCGACGGCATCCAGGGGCTGCAGCCAGCCCATGGCGCTGACCGTCTGTCCAGGCTTCATGCGCAGGCGCTCCAGCAGCACGGTTTCGCCGGGCCCCACTCTCAGGGTGATCCCCTGCATCTCCCCCATGCGCTCCAGGAAACGGCGGGTGGCCAGGTGTCCCGCGAAGATCTCGTCAGCCGAGGGGCCCACACCCTCCAGGGCCAGGAAGACGCGCGCCGGCGAACCGGAGGGGTTCCGCAGCAACATTTCCAGGAAGCGCTCGGGGCCCTGGGGCAGGTTGTAGTGGTGGATCAGCAGGCGGACCGGAGCCGCCGGCAGCGATTGGCGCAGGAGGGTCCCTTCGGTGTGGACCTTCTCGGGGCGATTGCTCATCACCAGGGCACCGGCCTGGTAGATCTGGATCGGGGTGGGCTTGAAGCGGACCTGGATCTTCGAACTCGCGGTCAGGAGCCCCGGCCCGGAGGCCTGGACTTCGACGGGGATGGGGGAATCCGGATTCCTGGGAGGGTCCTTCGGGAAGGAGATCTCCACCCGGGCAGCCGGATGAGGCCAGGCCCGACTCAGCAGCACCCGGCGCAGGGCCTCCGCCCGGGGCATCCCTCCCGAGAGGGGGACCTCCAGCTCGGCGGGAAGGCGGGCGGCCCAGGGGCGGACCACCACCGGAAGCTTCAGCGTGTTTTTCTCCCAGGACAGGGTGATCGTGGCCTCGCCCGTGCCGGTCCCGGTCACCAGCGCCTGGTTGCCCGTCAGCATGACCGTCGCCACCGAAGGGTCGGAGACCGTCACCTGGGGAGTCCCGGCCACGTTGAGCCAGCGGGCAGGGCGGGTCTCGCCCAGGGGGACCGTCATCCGGGCGGGGTCCAGGGTCGGCACGGCCGGGGCCTTGCCCGTTCGGGCCGCCTCCAGGCGGTTGGCGAAGGTCCGGGCCAGCGAGTAGGGGGTGGTGGCCCAGCGCGCCGACTGCCGCTGGGAGATCGCCGCCAGCAGGTCCTCTCCGGACCAGACCAGGGCCTGGTCCTCCCGGGTGGTCACCCGGATGGGGACCTCGGGCCGCATGGCCAGGTCCGCCGCGCGCCGGGCCTGCTCGGGAGAGGCTCCCTCGATCTCCAGGACCACTTCCGGGCCCCGGAGGAGTTGGGCTCGAGCCGGCTCCGCCAGGGTGCGGACGGTCAGGGGGGCGGGGCTGGCCTCCAGGGGAAGCGCCAGCAGCCCGGCGATCAAGAAAAAGATGAGGGGTCTCAGGGCTTGGGCTCCTTCAGGTGATCATGCAGCTTGCGCAGCTCGTCGCGCTCGGCCCGGTCGACGTAGGACCTCAGGTTCCGAAGTTCGGCCAGGACGTCCCAGAGGGCCAGGATTCCAGCCAGGCCGACCAGGGCCAGGGCACCCATCCAGTAGTGGAAGTAGGCCAGAGCCTGGTCGGGCGGCATCTGGTCGGGCAGCCTGGTGTCGGCGAACTGGAACATCGCAGAGATGGCCACCAGCAGGGCGGCGCCGAAGAGGCGGCGGATCAGGCGAGACCAGGAAGGTCTCTCGGCTTCCCGACCGGCCTGGAAATTCCGGATCTCGGCCAGGGCGAGCCAGGCCGCACCTCCGAGCAGGAGGAGGGGAAGACCGTAGAACCGCAGTTCCATGGTCGCGATTCCTTTCCTGGGACTCCGCCAGGGGAGTGGCGGGGGGATCGGCTCTCAGGCTTCCAGAACCCGGAAGATCTGCACCGGGTCGCGGCGGCCGCGGACGAAGAGGGTCCTCAGGGGTTGCACCGGGACCCTTTCGTCCAGGCTCTCGGCGCAGATCAGGGTGGCGTCCGGGTGTTCACGGGCCAACATCTCCAACCTCTGGGCCCCGTGCAGGAGTTCCTTGCGGGCCATCTCCTCCCACGAGTCGCCTGGCAATCGAGGGGGAAGGCTGCCGCCGAAGATTCCGGCCGAGAGGGCCGGGGGTGAAGTCATGGCATAGCGCCTCAGCAGGGTCTGCACCCGAGCGCGCATCCGGTTCACGGCCTGGACGGCCCGCAGCCCGGGCTCCCGGCCGGCAAAGGCCGCGACGATCCGGGTCCCGTGGCGCTCCAGAAGCCGGCCGGAGTGGGCGCGCAGGGCTTCCTCCAGTTCGGTGGAGAGGTCGGCCATCATGGCCGAGACCTCCAGGGGGCTGAGATCCAGGCCCAGACGGGAGAGGCCCGGAAGATCGGTGGTCAACAGGCAGACCCGGTCCCCTTCGGGGAAGGGGCTGCCCGGTGCCGGTCGGACGTTGGGCAGGGCCGGAGCGGGGTGGCGGTTCGCGGTGAAGATCAGGGTGGACTCTGCCGAGTCGGCGGAGGCCACGGCCACCGAGGCAGGAAGGACCTCCCCGCGCAGGCGGGCGGCGATGCGTCGCAGGTCCAAGGCCAGGACCCGGGCGCTGGCCGGTCGGCGCGCGGGATCCTTGTCCATCAGGTGCAGGATCAGGTTCTCGATTTCGACGGGAAGGTCGGGGTTGACCGCCCGGGGGGGTTCGGGGGCCTGGTGGACCTGCATGTAGAGCACGCTGGCCGGCTCTTCGGCCGAGAAAGGGACCATCCCGCACAGGAACTCGTACAGCATCACGCCGACGGAGTAGAGATCGCTGCGTTCGTCGGCCTCCTTGCCGGCGGCCTGCTCGGGGGCCATGTAGGAGCAGGTGCCCAGGGCCGTTCCCGACCGGGTCAGGGCCGAGAGCTCGGGGATCCGCAACATCCTGGCCAGGCCGAAATCCAGCACCTTCACCCGGCCACCCGGGGCCACATAGACGTTGTCGGGCTTGAGGTCGCGATGGATGATGCCTCGAGAGTGGGCATGTGACATCGCGTCGGAGATCTGGGCCACCAACTCCAGCAGTTCGGCCGGCGTCGGCTTGGCGCGCCGGACATGGCGACGCAGCGAGATCCCTTCCAGCAGCTCCATGACCAGGTAGGGGCGGTCATCCTGGCCGTGGTCCAGGACCCGGACGATCCCCGGGTGATCCAGCAGGCCAGCGGCCCGGGCTTCCCGAGCGAAGCGCCGGCGCGAATGCTCGCGCTCGCACAGCTTCCGACGCAGCAGCTTGACCGCCACGTCCTGGCCGGTGTGCAGGTCCAGGGCCCGGTAGACCGAGCCCATGCCCCCTTCGCCGATGCGCTCGTCCAACCGATAGCGACCGGCCAGGATCCTCTCGCTCATAGCGCGCGACCCTTCTGGCAACTCGTATGAAACCCCTTCAAGTCAAGGAAACCGGGCTTCTCAGTTCATGCGGAACTCGGTCTTCTCCAGCAGGACCTCCAGCTTCTGGCCGGGGATGGCGATCTTGACGACCTGGTTCTGGTCGTTGAGGAAGAAGATCATCCCCTTCTCGGTTTCGTACTTCCGGGCCAGGACCTCGCTGCCATCGGCCAGGGTCAGGGTCTCCGGGTCCCGGGCCTCCAGCACCAGTTCGCGCGAGCGCAGGTCTTCGGGCACGAAGACGTGCAGGGTCTGCTTCTTCTCGGGCGCCACCGTGTCGCCCGGCTTGGACTGGGGAAGCTGGCCGACGACCAGGGCCCACTGGGACAGGAATCTCTGGTCGGTCAGGTAGGTGCCCCGGGCGAAGGGGACCTCCCTTTCCAGGGGGCTCTTCCCGCCTTTGACGGACTGGTGCAGGGTGTCGGCCTTGAAGCGCAGCTCGGTCTCGATCGGGCCCGAGGGGTCGGCGGAGACCGTGTGGAAGCGGACCGGCAGGCCGGCGGGGTCCACCAGCAGCTCCGACTCCATCTCCAGGGTCTTCTCACCGTCCTGAAGGGTGGCCTGGGCCTGGAAGCTGTAGACCTCCTGGTTGTCGAGGAACTGCATGTCGCGAACCCAGGCGGTCTCGGTGCCGATCCTCTCTCCGTTGCGGAGGATGGCGTAGACGCGCTGCTCGCCGACGGGCCAGGTCAGTTCGGTGTTGAAGTAGGCCACCTTGCGCGGGGCCCGCGGGGCGTAGTTCTTGACCTGGATGATGGTCGACTGGATGTCGCCGCTCTCCCCCAGGGCGATGTGGCTGGCCCCGATCTGACCAGCTTCGTTGGTGGTCGGGTCGAAGGGGGTCCAACCCTCCTGGGTTCCCAGCCAGATCTCGGCCCAGTGGTGGGGCACGAAGTCGCCGGCCTGGAAGACCAGCCCGCCGATACGCCGGGCCGGCAACCCCGAGGCTCGGGCCAGGGCCACCAGGAGCAGGGCCCGGCTCTCGGCGTTGCCGATCCCGCTCTCCAGGCAAAAACGGGCCGAGGGCAAGGAGATGCCGTTTTCGATCTCCGCTGCCACGAACGAGTTCAGTCTCCGTGCGGCCTGGAAGGCGTTCTCGGCCTTCCAGGTCAGCTCGGCCGCCTTGGTGGAAAGCGGGACATAGTCGCTCTCGACGCCCGGACCGGGCAGCAGGTAGGGGCGGATCTCCTCCGGGGTCTCCCCGCGCAGGGGGAAGGGCGTCCGTCGGGAGATCTCCAGGGGGACCGAGCGGACCACCACGCGGCCCTTCATGGAACCCTCAGTCATCTGTCCGGTGAAGTACTGCCGGTAGCCTGAGATCTGGTGATCGGCGAATTGTCCGCCCCGCAGGTTCAGTTCGAGGTCGGCCTCCAGCGTGTTGAGTTTCTCGGGCTCGGGGAAGAAGATGTTCGAGCGGGCGATCTTGGAAGGCCACAGGTCCAGGCCGGCGACCTTGTCCACGCGCTGGACGATGGAGGGGTCGGCGCGCCGGAAGACCAGGCCGCGTCCCACCTCGCGGATCTCCAGGGGCTCCATGTTGGAGTCCAGGACCCGGACCCGGGCCAGGAGGGTTCCCTTGAGATCGGTCACGGGGTAGACCCGGGTCGCCACCTTCCGGCCGTCCCAGTCCCAGTTCTCCTTCTTCGGGGCGTAGACCACGACCTGACCGGCTCCGCGCAGGATCGGGTCATAGGCGGGAAGCACGCCGCCCGTCGAGGCGGCCCGGACCAGCAACCAGTAGTGCTCGGCGAAGGTGTCCAGTTCACCCCAGAGGTTGTTGAAGACCAGGTGCGGGGTCGGCCCCTCGTAGTTGTGGAAGTGGGTCTGCTCGAACTGGCCCACGTGGTTGCGCTGGGCCACCATGGTGGGGGAGTAGACGCAGTTGACCTCCAGGGCGCCTTCGCTGGACTTCTGGATGCACTGGAAGGAGGAGGGCGCCAGGGTCGACTTGTCCACCTCCAACTGGGAGGCGAACTTCAGGTCCTGGACTCCGCCGACCCCGATCTTGATCCGGGTGGCCGAGCTCAACATGAACGAGGACTGTCCGCCCAGGGTCAGCAGGCGGTCCACCGAGAAGTGGCTGTAACCCACCAGTTTGCCGTCATAATCCAGGGCGAAGTGATACTTGCGGCCGACGGGCAGGTTGTTCCGGACCACGGCCGGACCCTGGGGCATCGGCAGGGGCGGCGGAGGCTGCGCGATCGGCTCCTCGACCGGCGCGGCCGTGGGGTCTTCCACCGGATCCGACGGAGAAGGGTCGCCCGGCTCGGAGGAGTCTCCGGGCAGCGGCGGCAGGATCAGGGGGGGAAGATGGTCGGGCACCAGGGGGTCTTTGGCGGCCGGAGTCGCCGGGGAGGCCGGCCTCCCCTCCTCAGGCCAGGCCGTCAGCGGCAGCAGGCACAGGAGGGCCAGGATCGCGGCAAGCAGGGGGAGCCTCTTCATGGGGGTCTCGCTCATCCTCTTGTATGATTCGATTCGGTGCCCCAGGTTTCCGAGTCTCCGGGCGGCGCGGGCGGGTCTTCAAGGCGACGTGGCTCTGGGGAGAGGCACCAGTCTGGGGCCGGAATGAAGAAGGGCCGAGCCGGGCGGGATTCCCGCCCGGCCTTCGGGCCATTCATCGCTTCCGGTGAAAACGCAAAATTCTCGACTTTGCAGGGATCTCCTCCAGTTCGAGCCAGGCCGGGACCCGAGGACTCAGGATGCGGCGAAGAGCTCCTGGAGGTAGCTGAACATGCGCGGATCGTCGTTCTGCAGGGCGGCGCGGCCCTTTTCCTGGAACCAGGCCTCGACCGATTCGGCGAAGTACTCGGCGGGGTTGGTCGAGGCGTAGGCCGAGACCATCCCGGTCCGCTCGGCCCGGAACAGGTTCCACAACTGCACCGACAGCGGCAGCTTGCGCCGGTTCTTCTCGCTGAAGGCGTGGTCGAAGGCGTGGGCGAACTCGTGTCGCGCCACCGAGCGGAAGGGGCTTCCCAGCATCTCCTCGCCCAGCACGAGCAGGCGTCGGGACTGGTCATAGAGCCCGCGGACCGTATCCCAGGGACGGCCGTCGAAGGTGCGCTCGCCCGGAGCCACCACCGACATCCCGCGGATCCGGATATGGGAGAGGAGCCGGTTGCGCTCCAGGACGATCAGGCGCACCCCGAAGGCCTTGACCTGGGCGACCAGCTCGGGACCGAAGACCTCCAGCTCGCGCTGGACCATCTCGCGGGCCTTTGAGGAGGGGGCGTAGTAGATCATGCCCTCGATCATGTCCCGGGTCGGGGAGGAGGGATGGGCAGCCCGGGGCCGTGGGGCTCCGGGGACATGGTTGGAGAGGGTGATGGTGCTGGGGAAGGCGGGCTTGCCCTCGGGTTCGGAGTTTTCCTCCTTGGCCTGGTTGCGGAACTCCTCGAGCCCTGCCAGCAAGGACTGGAAGTCCTCCTCGGTGGCCCGGGCCTGTTTGGAGGAACCCTTCCCCTCGGCTCGCATCCTCTTGCGCAGCTCGCGCAGATAGGCCTTGGCCTCGTCCGAGAGGTTCACCGCGTCGGTGGTCAGCAGAAGGGCGGCCGCCACCTTGTCGTCCAGCTCGCGCAGGACGTTGGGCTTGACGCTGCGGGCCACCTCGCGCTGGACGGCGGCGATGTGTCCCGGGTCGTATCGGCCGAAGTTCAGTCCCTTGATGTCCACGTCAGGATCATGATGCCATACCGAAGCATCCCTGCCAACATGCGCGCATCGACTTGTTCAGCACGAAGCAGGAGGGCGCGAAGGTCGGCTTCCGGTCCAGGGTCAGTCCTTCCACTCCACGACGGTCTGGTTGCCCCATCCGACGGGATCGATCACCAGTCGATTCCCCTCGTGCTTGAGGATCGTCTCGCCCCCCAGGCCCGGGTGCTTGATGCGGGTGACCGAACCGGAGCGGGTGATGGTGGTTTCGTTGCCCCAGCCTTCGGGATCGATCTTGATCGTGCTTCCGGAACGCGTGATCACTGTTTCGTTGCCCCAGCCGGCCGGGTCGAGCTTCATGCGATCCTGTCCGAGCTGGATCTTCGTGGTGTTGCCCCAGCCGGCCGGGTCGACCTGGACCTGGCCTTCGCTGCGTTCCAGCTTGATGTCGTTGCCCCAACCGGCCGGGTCGATCGTCGTGTCGTTCCCGTCGCGGGTGATCCTGGTCGAGCCACCCCACCCCGCGGGGTCGATCGTGAAGCGGGCGCCGTCCTGGCGGATGGCGAAATCGTTGCCGAAGCCGTCGATCTCGATCTTCACGTCGCCGTCGGCCTGGTAGATCGCCTTGGAGGTGTTGCCCGCGCCGGGGGGATCGACCTTGATCTGGCTGGAATCGACGGGGACCGCCGGGCCTTCGAAGGCGCGCTGGGGGACCAGCACCAGGTTCCCGTTCGTGTCGTAGAACAGGCCGTCGCCCAGGTACACGCCGAACGGCGCGTAGTCGTTGTTGACCGTCAGGGTCTGGTCTTCCACCTTCTCGGTGTGGGTTCCGCGTACGATGTCGATCCTCTGGAATCCCTCGGGGATCGCCTCGACGGCGAAGTCACCCGCCGTGTAGTGCTCGGTGACCACCGAACTGGGAGGGGGAGGAGCGGTCGTGACGCAACCGGCCAGGAAGCCCACGCCCGCCAGGGCCAGACCCACGGCGGCGGCCACCTTCAGGGCCTTTCCTGCGTGGGCGGCAGCCTGTTCGGGCTGCGGGGCGGCCACCTCAGGAGCCGGGGCGCTTCCCACGTAGGCATCCGTCGTGGTGGCTCCCGGCGGAGCCATGTTCCGCAACGACGAGGTCGCGGGCGGGGTGGGGGGCTGAGCCATGCTGACGGGTCGAATCATCGCAAGTGCACCTCTTCAACCAAGATCCTGGGCCTGGCCGCTGAACAATCCCTGAAAGCCTAGTCCTCCAGGAAGCGGTTGGTGATGGGCAGGCGGCGATCCCGCCCGAAGGCCTTCTGGGTGATCTTGACGCCGGGAGGGCCCTGGCGGCGCTTGTACTCGCTGCTGTCCACCATGCGGACCACCCGGCGCACCAGGTTCCGATCGAAGCCCTGCTCGACGATCCCGTCGATGCTCCGATCCTCCTCGACGTAGAGGGAAAGGATCGCATCCAGGACCTCGTACTCCGGCAGGCTGTCCGAGTCCTTCTGGTCGGCCCGCAACTCGGCCGAGGGCGGGCGGGTCAGGATGCGTTCGGGGATCACCTCGCCCTGGCGGTTGACGTACCGGCACAACTCGTAGACCAGGACCTTGGGGACGTCCTTGATCACCGCGAAGGCCCCCGCCATGTCTCCGTAGAGGGTCGAGTAGCCGCAGGCGGTCTCGCTCTTGTTGCCCGTGGTCAGCACCAGCCAGCCGAACTTGTTGGAGAGCGCCATCAGGAGGTTGCCGCGGATCCGCGCCTGCAGGTTCTCCTCGGTCACATCGACCGGCCTTCCCTCGAAGACCGGGGCCAGGGTCTGGTTGAAGGCGTTGACCGGGCCCTCGATCGGAAGGACCGTCAGCGGGATGTCCAGGTTCTGGCACAGCCGCGCCGCGTCCTCACCGCTGATCTCCGCACTGAAGCGGCTGGGCATGTAGACCCCGTGGACGTTCTCCGGCCCCAGTGCGGCGACGGCGACGGCGGCCGTGATGGCCGAGTCCACCCCTCCCGAGATGCCCAGCACCACCTCCGAGAAGCCGTTCTTGCGGACATAGTCCCGGGTGCCCAGGGTGAGGGCTTTGAAGACCTCCTCGGGCAGGGTGGGCAGGGGAGGAGAGCCCGGAGGCGCCAGGGGAGGGCGTCGGGCGTCCTCGGGGCGCGGTTCGAGCTCGATCCGGTCGATCGGGGGGACATGGGTGGCGGCACCCGGGGTGGTGAAGGCCGTCAGGCCCTTGCGACGGCGAGGGTCGACCAGGCGTCGGCGCTGCACGGTCTCGAGCTCCAGGTCGCAGACCAGCAGGTGCTCCTGGAAGAAGGGTGCGCGGGCCACCAGGCGCCCTCCGGGATCGACCACGCACGAGTCGCCGTCGAAGACCAGCTCGTCCTGCCCGCCGACGGCGTTGACGTAGGCGACGTAGCAGCCGTTGTCCGAGGCCCGGGTGGCCAGCATCTTGTCGCGGAACTCCCATTTCCGGGTGTGGTAGGGCGAGGCGTTCAGGTTGACCAGCAACTGGGCGCCGCCCGCCAGGCTCTGGTAGTAGCCCGGGCCGCGCGGATACCAGATGTCCTCGCAGACCGCCACGCCGAAGGTCAAAGGCCCCAGCCTGAAGACCGACAGGCGGCTCCCTCGCATGAAGTAGCGGTCTTCGTCGAAGACGCCGTAGTTCGGCAGGAAGGTCTTGTGGTGGACCCCGGCCAGGCGGCCCCGGTGCAGCACGGCCGCCGCGTTGTAGATCTCGTCGGGGTCATCGACGAAGCCCAGCACCGTCACCATCTCGTCGCTGGCCCGGCGGATCCGATCCAGGCAGCGTCGATTCTCGCGCAGGAAGCTGGCTTTGAGCAGCAGATCCTCGGCCGGGTAGCCGGTCAGGGCCAACTCGGGGAAGGCCAGCAGGTCGACGCCCAGGTCCCGGGCCTCCTGCATGGTCTGGAGGATCCTCAGGGTGTTGCCGGAGAGGTCGCCGACGGTCGGGTTCATCTGGGCCAGGGCCACTCGGAAGATGGACATGCGCAGCCCATTCGGGTCGGCTCCGGCGGCCCCTTCCGGGAGGGATCCCCTGGCGGCAAACGAATACCGGACGGCGAATTTCCAGGCAGATTCAGGGCGGGGGAAAGCCCGGCGCACCCGGTTTTTCCGTCGCTCCAGGCTCCTTCGGGGGGCCGGGGCCTGTAGGACGGAGGAAGAATCGATGAACTGGGGACGATTCCTGGCCGGGGCGATGCTCCTGGCAGCTCTGACGGTGCCGGCCAAGGCCGCGCCGCTCTTCCCGGACCTGCCCGAGAACCATTGGGCCATGGATGCCGTGAGGAGCCTGGCCGCCAAGGGCTTGGTGGAGGGTTATCCGGACGGGACCTTCCGCGGGGATCGCGCCGCCACCCGCTATGAGGTCGCCATGGTGGTGGCCCGGTTGCTGGCGCGGATGGAGCAGGACCACGCGACCTTCGCCGGCAAGGCGGAGCTGGAGGAGGTCCGCCGGCTGGCCGAGGCCTTCCGCGAGGAACTGGCCGCCCTGGGCGTCCGGGTCACCAGCCTGGAGGAGGCTTCCGGCCGTCTGGACCAGAGGGTTTCGGAGCTGGAGCGGATCCGCTTCTATGGTCGGCTGCACACCATCGGCGCCAGCAACCAGCTTCATGGACCTTCCCCCAACATCGGGAGCAACTTCAACCCGGGGATCGACTGGTCCACCGGGCGGTTGCTCCTGGACGGGACGGGCTATACCGCGCTGGGCCTGCTGGGACTCAATGCCGACCTCGGCGAGGATTGGATGGCCGGAGCCGAGTTCGTCTCCTACATCAGCCAGGGCGAGATCGGCGTGGACCAGTACTGGGGCGTCTCGGCCCCCTGGTTGTCCAACGTCTGGACCGGTCGCAACGGACTGGTCCCCGGAGCCCAGCCCGACAACAACCAGCCCTTCACCCGGATGGTCCTGGACAACTTCTGGGTCATGCACCGGCCCTCCCAGACCCGCCTGGTGGTCGGCTCCTATTTCACCCGCTACCACGCCAACTACATCTTCAACGGGGCCCGCAACCCCAACATCAATGATCCGCGCTGGCTGCCCTTCTACGGGGCGAACCTGACCGGGAGCCTGGCCGGGACCGACTCGGGTTTCAAGTACGAGGCCTTCTACTCGATCAACCCCGATGCTTCGCAGTACCGGACCAACAGCATGGGTGGAACCCTGCGCTATGAGTTTGCCGAAGACCGTGGAACGATCGCTCTTCACGGCGTGCAGCACCGGAACGAGCGGATCAGCGATGGGACCCTGGTCGGGGCCGGTGCTCCCTTGATCCCGCTGCCCACCGTCTCCTTCACCGGACCGGGCCTTCCGCCGGTCGCCCCGGGCGCCTGGCTGGGCCAGCCCCTGGGAGCCGCCGCCCCCGTGCCCCAGTTCTTCGTGGGCCCCCAGTCGGAGTTCACCTTCGGGCTGGACGCCTCATACCTGGTGGAGCAGAAGTACCGGATCCGCCTTTCGGGCGAGTTCGCCACCTCCAGCTACAACCCCGATACCTCCGGCCTGGCCTTCAACACCTCGGTGGGCGGCGACCTCTACCGCGTCGGCATCGGGGCCGAGCCCATCGAGAAGCTCTTCCTGGACCTGGAATACCTGCGGGTGGATCCCACCTACGACCCCTTCATCGTGGCCTACCCGGTGGCGCCCGGCATCCCGGTCTTCCTCCCCTACGGCACCTACTACTCGGCCTACTACCAGATGCACGACTACCTGGAGTTCCCGAACAACCGCGAGGGGCTGCGCTTCCGCGGGCGCTACACCTTCAACGGGGATGACACCTCGGTCTACGCCCTGTACAGCCATCTCAACCAGGTCAAGCCCACCACCCCGGCCCAGGTCCAGACCGTGGGCAACATCGAGCCTCTGTTCTCGATGCTGCAGGCTGGAGGCGCCGAGAAGGGGGCGGTGGACAGTTATGGGGTGGGCCTGAGCCACCGCTTCGGAGGGGGGCTGAAGGCGGATCTGTCCTACTTCAGCTACGATATCCGGCGTGGGGCTCCGGCGGTGGACGACATCCGCCTGAAGGAGGATGTCTATCGCCTGGACCTGGCCTATCCGCTGAGCGAGGACCTCGATATCCGGGGCGGCTGGTGGCTCATGGACTACAAGGGGCACATGGGCATCCAGGACACCGACTTCACCCAGAGCATCCCCGGGATCGGGCTGGACTACCGGATGAGCCAGGACCTGACCTTCTCGGTGGACTATCGCCTCTTCGACTTCAACCAGCGCGCCTTTGCCAACGGCGACTACGCCGGAAGCCAACTGTTGCTGGAGATGAAGCTCGACTTCTAGGAGTCCGGAAGACCCAGGTACCGAGAAAGGCCGGCGCCTCGCGCGTCGGCCTTTCTGTTTTCTCTGGTGGGCCTTGCTTCCCGGCTCGGGTGACTTGTTCCCCTGGCTCGATCTGGCCAGAGGTTTTAAGCATGTTTTCATGGACCGCTGGTAGATCTGGTCCAGAAGAGGCGTCCGGGGTTGACCCGATCGGCGCAGGAAGGAGAGACCAGAGATGTTGCAGGATGGCCTGAGGGTCAGCCAGGGGTGGAGGAGCTCGAGCTTCCAGGAATCACGCCAGGGCTCGGGCCTGGGCACCGGAGCCCCCGATTCCAGGTTGCTGATGGACGGCGGCTTCGCCCGCGTGCTTCAGTGCGAAGAGCCACCCAGCCTGGCCGAGCTCTTGAGGCCGAACTCCACCACCAGCTTCCTTCTGTAGAAGAGCCCCGCCAGGAAAGCCGAATCCGGCCTGCCCGCGAGGGCTTTGTTCATTTCTTGGAGTGTTCGCGCAGGAAGACGAAGGGATAGATCCCGGCCGAGTGGCCGTCCTCCCAGTCGAAGCGCAGGGCATAGCGGCCGATCGGCTGCACCTTCAGCAGGAGGGGAGCCGCGGGGCGTGGCTTCGTGCCTGAGAGGATTCGCAGGCCCATCGACTGGCGGACCTTGTTGCGCTCGATCTCGCAGTTGGCGCATGGGCAGAGCCGACGCAACTCGGTGTAGTCGTGCCGGGTCACCTCCCCGTCGGTCCAGGTCAGGGTCAGTTCGCGGGTCTCGGGGTCCAACTTGAAGTCGGTGGGCAGGGTGGCCATTCTTCCTCCGGGCAAGGCGGGATCAGGGAAGCGCCGGCAGCGGCCGGAAGATCCCTCCGTAGGATTCGTCGTCGGTCCCGACGCAGAACTGCGAGCCTTCCAGGACCTCGGGGGTGGGGGCCAGGGCCTCGACCTTCAGCCCTTCCAGCCTCCACAGCACCCGGTTCGCCGTCTTCTGGAAATCGAATCCGTTCGCGCGGGGGGTGAAGCGACCCACCTCCAGCACCGCCGAGCGGAAGGGGCCCCGGTCGTCGGGGTCCGTCGCAGCCACCGTCAGGACCCGGAAGGAGCCGCCCTCCTCCAGAAGCTGCAGGTCGGCGCAGCTTCGGCTGTCGGAGATCTCGGAGTGGGTCGAGAAGTCGCGCTGGCCAGCCAGGGTGAAGACCTCCTGGTCCAGGTGCCCCCAGACCAGGCTTCCCGGACCCTCGGGACCGCCGCGCAGTCCGAGGACCACGAAGAGGCGCCCCTGGGGATCGCGGATCGCGCCGATCCCCTCGATCTGCAGGGCACTCGGGGTCGAACCTCCGGCGGGCATGGGGAGGGGGCGGCAGACGGACAGGACCTGCCCCGTCCAGCCGCGATCCGGGTGGTGGGTCAGCTTCATGCGGAAGAGGCGGCCCCCATGGCCCTTCCACCAGCCGCTCTCGGCCAGGAGGAACTCGTCGTCGGTCCCGGGGACCGGGCAGCAGGCCTCTAGATCGCTGGCCCGGCCGTCCCCCCAATCCTCCACCTCGACCGGAAGCATCCGGGGGGTCTTCCCGGCCAGGCTCAGGATCCCGAGCCTGGCTTCCGACGAGTCGGCCTTGGCGTCGCTGACCACCAGCAGGCGATGCGGGCCAAAGCGGGCCATCCCGCTGAATTCTGCCGGCCCCTGGGCCAGGGCGGGGGCGGCCGTGAACGCCAGCCAGGCGCCCAGGACCAGGAAGGACAGGAATCTGCGCACGGGGTCTCCTCCCGGGAACGAGATGCCCCGGGTTTCCCTGCCGACCCGGGGGCTCCTCCCCGCTTGCCCGCCGGGCAGGAATGGGGGCGGGGGTTGGGAACCTCCCGTGCACCCATGAGCGATTTTCCAGATTTGAAGGGAGGCTCGGGCAGCGTCTCGGTGGAGGGGGTCTCGAAGCGATACCACCTCAGCGGGACCCGAGGCCTCCTGCGTTCCCTGTTCTTCCCCGGACGTGACGGGGGAGCCGACGACCTGTGGGCCCTGCAGGACATCTCGTTCTCCGTCCAGCCCGGAGAGGCTTTTGGCATCATCGGCCACAACGGGGCGGGCAAGTCGACCATGCTCAAGCTGCTGGCCGGCATCATGCCGGTCACTCGCGGGCGGATCGACCTTCAGGGGCGCCTGGCCTGCCTGATCGAGGTGGGGGCTGGCTTCCATCCCGAGTTGACGGGGCGCGAGAACGCCTTCCTGAACGGCGTCATCCTGGGCATGACCCGGCGAGAGGTGCAGCAGCGCCTGGACTCCATCGTCGCCTTTGCCGAACTCGAACGTTTCATGGACGTGCCGGTCAAACGCTATTCATCGGGCATGTACATGCGCCTG
>JALHDH010000088.1:4079-17769 GCA_022839105.1 bacterium | reverse complement strand
CAGGCCCTCGACTTTCCCTGACCAGAGCCTGTCCCCGGACGCGGCACCGTCCACAGCCCGGATCGCCGGTCGCCCGATGACCGACGATCCGGGCCAAGATCCGCGACAAGTTTGTTCGCTTGGATCTACCGCCCTCGCCGGGCTCGCTCGAGCCAGGCATCCAGGGCGTTGGCAAACTTGTGGGCATCCTTCTTGCCGAAGGGGGGCGGGCCTCCGCCCTGCAAGAGGCCCGCGTTGCGCAGGTCCTCCTTGAGGTCCCGGATGGCCGAGCGCTCGGCGCCCTGGTCCTCGGTATAGAGGAACCCTCGGGGGTCCAGGGCGCAGGCGCCCCTGGCGACCGCGCGTCCCGCCAGGGGAACGTCGGCGGTCACCACCAGGTCGCCGGGTTGCGCGCGCTCGGCGATCCAGTCGTCGGCCACGTTGTATCCCTCTTCGACGACCACGCAGGTGACCCCGTCCGGCGCACGCAGGGGCTTGTTGGCGACCAGGAGGATCTCCGCGCCGACCCTGGCGGCCGCCCGCAGGAGGATCTGCCTGGCATCGCCCGGCAGGGCATCGGCGTCTACGAGGATCCTCATCCAGCGCCCGGTCTTCGCATCCCGACCGGAGCGAACCTGCCCGGGCGCACAGGCCGCTCTGCACCCAGGAGGAGTCTTTTGCCTGGCCGAAACATGGAAGCCTGGGAGGTGACCCGAAATGATCCTTCGCTCTGCCCTGTTGGCCCTTCCCCTGCTTGTGTTGCTGGCGGGAGTTTCAATCTCGGCCCCCGCACCGGGGAGGATCCCCCTCGACTATCCCGTCGTCCCCACCACGGCCAAGGCGGGAGACTGGGTGCTCACCCCGCCCCGCCTGTGGCTGGACCAGGCCTTCGAGAAGGGGGTCAAGTCCCAGACCTTCATCTTCTACGCCGCCACGATGGTGAAGCCCGGCGCAGCGGAATCGACCGTCAAGAACCTCATGGGCAAGGAGTCCACCATGCCCAACTCGCTGATCGTGCCGATCCGCAAAGGCGAGAAGGCCGCCGTCGGAGACATCCTGCTGACCTGGTGGCAATCCGGCTCGGGAATGCAGAAGTCCCTCGTGATCCAGGGTGGGACCCCCACCCAGCCGAAGGTCCTGCACCTGGACATCTCCTATGAGAACCCCGCCGGGGTGGGCAAGAAGCCCGATACCCTGAAGCCCGACACCTTTCATCGCCTGGGCAAGGCCTTGGAGCCCGGCACGATGATCACCTTCAAGGATGGCCCCTCCTGGAAGGTTGGACAGGTCCTGAACCGGACCTCCGAGCAGGTCCTGTACCTGGGCTTCGCGGGCCGAATCGGGGTGGTTCCGACCAAGGCCTGCCACGCGCTCCCGGTCCGCCCACCGGCCCTCAAGGCCGGGGCCGAGGTGATGGCCCTCTCGAACCTGGGCTCGCTGCAGCCGGCCAGGGTCTCGAAGGTTGAAGCCGAAATCGGCCGCGTCTTCGTGACCTTCCCCAAAGCTGGAGATCCCAAGAAGGTCCTGGCCGTGGCCTTCGGCGACCTGATCTCCAAGCTGCCCTGAAGGGGGGGCGGGAACCCCTGAGCTGGGCTTTCCCGGGCCCAGGATCCCCGTTTCCCGCGATTCCGCCCGTCCGGGCTTCCCCTGGCGCCCGATGTACTGCATCATGGGGACAAGCAGGAAGGGGTGCAGGGAATGAATCAGCCCGCTCGTTGGTCCGTCCTGGTCTGGATCTTCGTCTTTCTCCTGGGGGTGGCCGCCGAGGCCCGACCCACCGTGTCGGGAACCTTGAAGGCCTTCAACCCGGGCGCGAGGCGTCTGCAGATCCAGCGCGAGGACGGCACGGTCAAGAACGTGGTGCTGCGCGAGAACGCGACCTATGAGGTCTACGGCAACAAGGTCGCGCCCACCACCTTCAAGCCGGGGATGCGAGTGGTGGTCCGCGTCTGCGGATCCCTGGGTGACGATCCCCTGGAAGCCGATCTCCTGACCGACTATGGCTCTTCAAACCGCTACGTCACCCGCAGTGCGGGGACTCCGAACCACACCCCGGTCGGCAACTTCGCCACCGGAGCCGGGGCCGGCGGGGTCAGCCCTGGCCTGCCTTCCCTGGGGGGACCCAGCGTCCTGGGTCCGCTGGGCATGGGGGGGAACTTCCAGGGCTCGCTGACCAACCCCGGCATCCACGGTCCGGTCCAGAACTCGGCCTACCCCTCGATTCCCCAGATGACGCCCGGCGCCAACACCGGGGCCCAGCCCTCCCCGTTGGGCAGCCCCTTCACCGGGCAGGTCCTGGCCAATCCCGGCGGCGCGCCCAATCCCTACGCTCCCCAGAGCCCTGCCGGAGTCGCCAATCCCTACGGGGCCCCCGGCCCCGCCGGCGGGGCGAACCCCTATGGCGCGCCCAATCCCTACGGGGCCCCCGGCCCTGCGGGTGTGGCGACCCCCTATGGCGCCCCCAACCCTTATGGAGCCTCCAGCCCCTACGGCGCGCAGAGCCCCTCGGCGATGCTGGGGGTGGACCAGCCGGCCGGTGGGCCTTCGGTCGCCTCGATGATCGGCGGTGCCCAGGACGAGGACGACGACGAGGAGGGGGGCGGGTTCGGCTTCAACGCCAACGCAGGCGGGCCCCTGGGCATGCAGGTGGTCCAGTTCCAGGCCCGGGTCTTGTCGGCGGATCCGCAGAATCGGGTGCTGACGGTCGTGCCGGCAGGTGCGGCCCACCCCATCCAGGTGGCCTTGCCTCCGGCCATCTATCCCGTCCACGGCGGGACGGGCCAGGCCGTTCCCGTCGAGTCCATCCGGCCGGGGCAGGGTGTCGTCGTGCACGGCCTGTCCAACTCGGCGGGCATCGTCGAGGCCCGCCAGGTGCAGGTCGTCCAGTAGCCAGGGCGATTCTAGTCCGGCCAGGCGTAGGCCGTGGGGCGGCGATTGGCCAGGACCGGCATGCTCTGCCGGAGTTGGCGCTGGCTTTCCAGGTCCAACTCCGCCGTGATGAAGCCCTCGCGGTCGGGGGCCTGGGCCAGGACCACGCCCCAGGGATCCACGATCATCGAGCGTCCGTACCAGCGCAGGCTCTTCGTCGAGGCGCCCACCTGGCCCGCCGCCAGCATGAAGACCTGGTTCTCGATGGCCCGGGCGCGCACCAGGACCTCCCAGTGATCGCGTCCGGTCCGCTCGGTGAAGGCGGCCGGCAGGGCCACCATCTCGGCGCCCTGAAGCGCCAGGATCCGGAAGAGTTCCGGAAAGCGCAGATCGTAGCAGATGCTCAGGCCCAACCGCGGCCCTTGGCCAAGCCGGGCCAGGACGGGTGCCTCCCCGGGGCGGGCCGTCTCGGATTCGTGGAAGGCGGCTCCCGGGAAATCGCAGTCGAAGAGGTGGATCTTGCGGTAGAGCGCCACCCGATGCCCCTCGGGGTCGAAGAGGCACGAAGTGTTGAAGTGGCGGATCTCGTCGGGGATCCGCTCCAGCAGGCTTCCCGCCACGAGGTGGATTCCCAGTTCGCGGCTGAGCGCGCCGGCCCAGGTGCCGGTCGGCCCGTCCAGGGGCTCGGCAGCCTCCAGGCGGATCTCGGCGGGGCCCAGGCAATGGAACATCTCGGGAAGGACCACCAGCTCGGCCCCTGCCGAGCGGGCCTGGCGGATCAGCCTCTCGGCTCGTTCCAGGTTCCCGTCCCGATCCTCGGTGGAGGTCAACTGGATCAGGGCGACGCGCATCAGGGGACCACGGTGATGGTCACGTCGCGGACGCCCCACTGCAGGCACTGTGAGAGGGTGGGCAGCCACACGTCGATCTTCCGGCCCTGGATGGCTCCGCCGGTGTCGACGGCCCGGCCCCACCCGTATCCGGGAATGTAGATCTTCGAGCCCATCGGGATGACCCGAGGGTCCACCGCCACGGTTCCCAACTGGGTCCGCGTGCCTCGGGCCGTGAAGCCCCGCAGGTGATAGGCGTAGGCCTGGACCCGGACCTGGCGCCCCACTCCGGGCGGGGGCGGGGGGGCCTGGTGGTCGTTGCCGTGGGCCCGGGCGTTGACGGTCCGGGGCCTGGAGGTGGGGACGGGGCGGGCTTCCTCGGCGCCCGAACGGGCTGCCGAGGTGAAGGCCTCCGTGATCAGCTTCCCCGCCGGGTCTGGAGAGGCCGTCGGGACCTGGGGAGTGGGCGCCGGGTCCAGGTGTGGGGCGGTGGCGGGGGCGTGGGCCGAGCGGCCTGGGGCCTCCTTGGAGTCTTCCCTGGCCTGGGTGAGGGCCGGGGAAAACCACAACACCGCCACCAGCGCCAGGGCTGGCAGCACGCGCATGAAGTTCCTCCTCGTGCGGGCCGGTCTGGACCGGGAGGCTCCCGGAGAGCCGGCCTCTGTCGTGTCCGGTTCGACCGGGAGACCGGTGCAAACCTGGCAGGAGGGTTCGCCCCACCCCAGGGCACTCCTCCCCGGATGCCATGATGTGCCGGTTCGAGGGAGCGAGGTCTCCTGATGTCGGGTCTTTTTCGTCCCGTGGAGGGGGAGGCGGCCGACCTCACGGGCTGACTTCGGAAGTCCGCCATGGACCCTGGTCGCGGCAGGACTCAGCGCCCGGGAAGCAACCGGGAAGGCATCTCCTGAAGCTCGACGGTGACCTGCATGCTCTGCTTCTGGCGCAGCAGCGAGACCTGGACCTTCTGGCCCACGGCCAGCGAGCGGATCCGGGCCTGCAGATCGGCAGCCGTCAGCGTGGGCTGGCCTTCCAGCGAGGTGATCAGATCCCCCGGCTTCATCCCCGCACGGTCCGCCGGGCTCTGCGGCAGGATTCTGCCCACCACGACCCCCTTGGTGTCCTGGGGCAGTTCCAGGTAGCGGCGCAGGGCCGGGGTCAGGTCGCCCATCTCGATTCCCAGGAAGGGGCGGACCACCCGCCCGTGTTCCTTGAGGTCCTTGAGGATCCGCATGGCCGTCTCGGCCGGGATGGCGAAGCCGATCCCCTGGGCTCCGCGGATGATGGCGGTGTTGATGCCGATCACCCGGCCCTGGAGGTTGACCAGCGGGCCGCCCGAGTTCCCCGGGTTGATCGCGGCATCGGTCTGCAGGAGATCGCTCAGGGCCTGCGAGGCGTCGGCCAGGCGCCTTCCCCGGGCCGAGAGCACGCCCACGGTGGCCGTCTGGCCGATGCCCAGGGGGTTGCCGAGGGCCACGACCCAGTCTCCGGTTCGCATCCCTTCCGAACTCTCCAGTTGGGCCACCGGGAAGGGCTTGGGATCGTCGATCTTCAGGATGGCCAGGTCGGTCAGCGGATCCGTGCCCAGGACCCGGGCCGGGAACTGCCGGTCATCGGAAAGCGTCACGGTGATCCCCTGCGCCTGGCGGATCACGTGGTTGTTGGTCAGCACCACCCCGTCGGGACTGACCAGGACTCCCGTGCCCATCCCCTGGGGGATCTCCTCGATCTGGGTCTCGCCCCAGTATCCCGGGCCGAAGGGACCGTCCTGGATCACCCGACGGCGGACCCGCACGGTGGTGTCGATGTTCACCACGGCTGGCTCGACCCGGGCCACGGCATCCGCCACGCTGTTGGGGGGCATCGCCTGGGGCGAGGCGGCCTGCAGCGGGGCCGAGGTGGGCAGGGGAGCCGGGCCGGCCACGATTCCTGGCCTGGGTTGCGGAGCCTGACGGAACCAGACGGCCAGCAGGATCAGCCCGGCCCCGACGAGGACTCCCAAGAGGCCTGTCAGCAGGGCGATGAGCGCGTTTCCTCTGGTCTTGAATCGACGGGTCATGGGGTGGCCTCCGGGCCATTGTCGAGCCACGCGCCTTGGGAGTGGGGCGCGAATTCCGGGATCAGGCGGCTAACGCCTCGAGCCAGGGGTGGGTTGGGGAGCCGGGCGATAGACCACCGGAGCCTCGCGCCACAGGCCTTCGAGGTCGTAGAATTCGCGTTCGCGATCCATGAACAGGTGGACCACGACCACCCCATAGTCCAGCAGGATCCAGGCCCCCTCGCGCATCCCCTGGATGCTCTTGGGCTGGAGCCCCTCCGCCGAGAACATCTCGTCGATGTTGCGGGCCACTTCGCGGGTCTGCACCCGGGTCGGGGCGCTGGCCAGCACGAAATAGTCGCACAGGATCGAGACTTCTCGAAGGTCCAGGACCACCACGTCGCGGGTCAGTTTCTCGTCGCACAGGTCGGCGATGCGCCTGGCCAGTTCCAGTGTTTCCACTCTGTTGTTCCTTTCCATTCGGGCCCCTCCCCGGGGAGGGTTGTTGCAGCCTTCGGGCCGGATTCCTGCTGCCGGGCTTCAGACCGGCCCGGATGCCCGGGCTCCGGGAGGCAGATACAGGCGGCTCTTGCGGATATGGTCGTGGACCGGCTCACAGACCAGGTACCGGAAGGCCTGGCCTTTGCGGATCCGGTTCCGGATGTCGGTGGCCGAGATCTCCAGGCCGGGGATCTCCAGCCAGCGGACCTTCCCCCGATTGGTCAGGCCCAGGCCGTCCAGGCGCTCCTCCAGGGCCTGGCGCGTCGAACCGGGCCGGGTCAGGGCCACGAAGGATTCCAGCAGGCCCAGGAGATCGTCCAGGCGGTGCCAGTCCACCAGCAGCGAGTCGGCTCCGGAGAGGAAGGTGAAGGCATGCTCCGGGTTCCTCTCCCGCAAGGTCGAAATCGTGTCGAAGGTGTAGGAGACCTCCGGGCGTTCCAGCTCGATCGGGCTGCACGAGAAGTCCGGATTCCCGCTGATGGCCATGCAGACCATCGCGTAGCGGTCCCGGGCGGGCGCCATGTCATGGAGATCCCGGCGGTGGGGAGGGACCTGGTTGGGGATGAAGACCACCCGGTCCAGGCCCAGGCGGATCCGGGCCTCCTCGGCCACGTAGAGGTGGCCCAGGTGGATCGGGTTGAAGGTTCCGCCCATCAGGCCGATGCCGGACATGGGTCTGGTAGTTTTGCACCCGCCCCCCCATGCCCTGCCCCGGGACCCGGGGGGCGGCCGAGGCGGCCGGCGCTTTCAGCGGACGAAGGCGTTGGGCATGAACTGGGGCAGGATCGGGTCGTGGGTGTTGGGCCCGATGCTGACCGGCTGGAGGGGGAATGCCTTGAGGCTGAACTGCAGGAAGAACTCGTTCTGCACCCCCCGGTAGACCAGGCTGGTGATCGAGTCGTGGTCCTCCAGGTTGAGCTGATAGTCCTGGTAGGTCAGCCGGCTGTTGACCAGGTCGTACACGCTCCAGTGGCTCAGCGAGAGCCCCGGGGTGATCTGCATCTTGATCCCGGCGTCCACGTTTCGCCAGATCGAGGTGTTGGGGTCATAGCTCGAGGCCGCCGAGATCCTCCAGTCCGGCCCCGGCCGGAAGTCGACCCGGGGCGTCAGGCTCTGGAACTGGTCGTGGCGCAGATCGTACCCGCCCAGGAGCGACACGCTGAACTTGTCCGCCTGGCTGATCTCCAGGCCTCCGGTCAGGTTCTCGAAGGGGTAGACGAAATCATGCTGGAAGGGCGTATAGCCCTCGGGGAGCTGCCAGTTATAGTCCAGGCGCAGGGAGCCCATCTCGCCCAGATGCTGCAGCCAGCCCACGCGGGTGGCCAGGACGTACTGGGATTCCCCGCTGCCGTAGAAGAGCTGACGCAGCCCTCCGCCCACCATCAGGCGCCCCGAGTCGTAGTTCAGGGTCTGGTCGGGAACCTGCAGGCGCAGATCGCAGCGCTGGGTCTGGAACATGCTGGGGCTCTCCTGGACATGGCCAAACGAGGCCGAGGCCAGCACGGGCAGCGGGCCCAGGTGCAGGGGGCGGCTGCGGAACGAGAGCTCGGGGTTCCGGTTCAGGAAGAAGGTCTGCTGGCCTGAGGTGTTCTCGACCATCAGCTCGCTGTCGAAGAGCTCGCCGACATGGCGCAGCCCTCCCAGGTAGTGGAACCTCTCGGTACGGGTGAACCCGGTGGAGGCCGTGGCCAGGTCGGCCGCCCAGATCGTCGAGAGTTCGGGCGTGAGCTCCTTGTTGTAGAAGATCCTCCAGGTGGTGTTCCGGTCGGGACCGGTCTTGTTGAGGTTGTGGGAGAACTGCAGGGCGCTGCCCGGCGCGTAGCGGGTGGCGCTGAGATAGGAGCTGAGGTTGTCCGGCGATTCGAAGCCCGGGATCTCGGTCCGATTCGAGTTGAAGTTCCAGGCGATCTGGGTGTAGTCGTCCGGGCGATAGTACAGGTTGTTGCGGACCTCGTAGCGTTCCCGGTCGGTCGACCCGTTCTGGTGGTACAGGTAGAGGTTGCCCTCGCCCTTCCCGCCCAGGGTGTAGAAGTGCTCCAGGCCGCGGCCGATCCCGGTCTTGGAGTAGTAGTCCAGCATCACCCGGCCGTGGTTGTCCCGATCGAAGGCGTAGTCCAGGGCGCTGCGGACGAAGGTCCCGTCGGTGGTGTTGGATCCCACCTGGGGGATCTGGCTGCGTCGGCGCCGGTCGCGGGGATCCAGTGAGAGGTTCAGCGTGGGCACCGTGGCGATCCGGTTCCCATGCAGGGTGAAGCTGGTATTGGCGGCCAGCAACCGGTCTTCGGGGTAGATCTCGACGCGCTCGGAGTGGAAGCTGTAGTGCCAGTCGCCGGGCGAGGTGTCACAGGTGGTGAAGGTGGCATCCAGCAGTTCCACCTTCTCGGTGGTCCAGTTCACGGTCTCGGCCCAGAAGAAGACGTCGCGATCCAGCGAGCCTCCCTCCATGCTGAAGTCCCGGCCCTGGCCTGCGGCCTGGTGCATCCGGGCGGTGCGGGTCTGGGGATCCCATGTCAGGGTCTCGGCCGCGATGAAGCTGTCCTTGTAGTAGAACACGCACTCCTGGGCGGCGGTGATCTGGCCGGTGGCGCGATCCAGTTCCAGGCGCTGGCACAGCAGCCGGGCTCCCTCGATGTCCACGGCCACGTTGCCCTCGGCCACCACCTTCTCGGGGGTCGAGTGGACCCGGTCGGCGGTCAGGTGGGCGGGTTGGGCTGGGGCCGCCTGGGCGGGGGAGATCAGGCAAAGAAGGACCAGCGCCCCGCAGAAAAGCCAACCAAGCCCACTCCGGAAGGCGCGCATGGCCCGCCCCTTTCGCATGGACAGGGTCTTGTCCTGCGCTGCCCGTTTGCTCGCCAGCGCCCTATTCGGATTGGCTGACCACCTCGAACCTGGCGATGTCGAAGTTGGTGTAGGGCAGGGCCGGAGGCAGATCATCTCGGGTGATCCAGTCGTTGAGGGGATCGTCGGGGTAGTAGGCGGGGAGGGGGCCGACCGCCCCTGTCCCCTTCTGGACCTGGAGGGTCTGCTGGCTATTCGATCCCAAAGCAGGCCCGGGGCCCATGGTGTCCAGGATCCTCCCCAGGATCGAGTTCTGGTAGTTGTCGGTCGTCACCAGGTGGGCGGTGAAGCGGTTGCTCACCACGAACTGGTTGATGAAGCTCGTCGATTCGCCCACGTCCAGGATCACCCGCCACTGCTTGCCGTCGGCCGAGACGCTGCTGGCGGCGTTCAGGCTGCCAGCCTGGGTGAACGTGAAGCCCGGGTTGGGCAGGTTGGCCTGCCGGTGGTACCAGTCCACGTTGTTCCCGTCGAACCGGATGAAGTCCGTGAACGTGTCCAGGTTGGTGACCTCGATCGGTTCGCCCTGGGAGTTGATCAGGATCGCGTAGTAGCCCTGGCCGGTCCGGTCGATCACCCCGTTGGGGTTGACCGTGACGATAAAGTGAAGGAATCGGGGGCCGGAGCCGCCCCCGGCGATCGAATTCTCGGAGGGGCCTGAGGCGCAGCCGGCGACCCCCAGGGCGCCGAGCAGGACCAGGGCGGGAAGCCAGCCTCGGATTCGGGCGCCGAGCCTGGCAAGCAGAGGAAGACGACGATGCATGTGCATGGTGGAGATTCCGCCGAAGGGGTGGAGGTGAGCCGGGGGTTCTCTCCCGCACGCTCGGGCTCCTTCCCCCTGCCTTTCCGGAAGGCCCTGCCGCTGGCTCTGGCCACCGCCCTTCTCTTGACGCTCTCCTTCCCCCACGCCCGGGTGCATCCCCTGGCCTGGCTGGCCCTGGTGCCCTTCTTCGTGGCCTGTCGCGGCCAGGGAGCCGTTCGCGGGGCCCTCCTGGGCCTGGGTCTGGGGATCGGCTTTCAGGCCTCGCTCTTGAGTTGGGCCCTCTTCTTCGGACCCGTGGCCCTGGTCGGCCTGGTCCTCTTCAAGAGCATGGCCCCCGCCCTTCTGGGGGCGGTCCTGGGGATGCGACGGCCCGCGGACCCGGTGGGGGAGAGCTTCTACGCGGCCGCCGCCTGGGTGGCCATGGAGTTCCTCCAGACGCTGGGCCCGCTGGGCATCACCTGGGGGATGCTGGGCCACACCCAGGCGCGGGTTCCGGTGCTGATCCAGGTCGGGGCGCTTCTCGGCCCCTGGGGCCTGAGCTTCGTCCTGGCCCTGGCCAACGCCGCAGTGGCCCGGTGGGTGGTCTGCTGGCGCGAGGCAGGCCCGTCGGCGGGGGCTCGAGAGGCTGCCCCGGCCCTGGCCTGGGCGGCCGGGCTCTCCGGTCTGGTCCTGCTCTTCGGGGCCTGGCGCCTGGCTCATCCCCCGGTTCCGGCGGGACCTCCGGCGGCATGGGGCGTGGTCCAGGTCTCGATGCCCCAGGATGTCAAGTGGGACCCGGCCTTCCAGGCCGAGATCATGGCCTGCCTGGAGGACCTGACCCGGCAGGCCGCGACCCAGGGAGCCCAGGTCGTGGTGTGGCCCGAGACCGCGATTCCCTATCGGGGCTTCCTCGAGACCCCCTTCCTGGTGGCCCGCGTCTCCAGACTGGCGCAAGACCTCGGGGTCTGGCTTCTGGTCGGCTCGATCGAGGCAGCCGAGGAGAAGGCGACCTGGAACACGGCCACCCTCTTCAGCCCCCAGGGGCGTCTGGCCGGACGCCACGACAAGCATCGTCTGGTCCCCTTCGGGGAGTTCCTTCCCTGGAAGCGCTTCCTGCCGCCTCTTCCCCAACTGGATCTGGTGATGAACTATCAGTCAGGGGCCCCGCCGAGTCCCCTGGATCTGGGCGGCACTCCCGTGGGCGTGTTGATCTGCTACGAGTCCATGGTCAGCCACCTGCCTCGCGACCTGGTCCGTCAAGGAGCCCGCTATCTGGTGGTGCCGACCAACGACGCCTGGTTCGGCGAGACCTCGGCCGCGGCCCATCACTTCGACATGGCGATCCTGCGCGCCGTCGAGACGGGCCGCCCGACCATCCAGGCGGGGAATACCGGCATCTCGGGCTTCGTTTCGGCGACGGGAGAGGTCCTGGCCGAGACCCGCCTGATGGAGCGCGGGGTTCTGGTCGCCTCCCTGGCGCCGGTCTCCGAGAAGACCCTCTATACCCGTTTGGGGGATGTCCTGGCCTGGGGCTGCGTCCTGTGGAGCCTGCTGGCCGGAGCCGGGCAGTTCTCGCCCCGCAGCGGCGAGGGCCAACCGGCCTGAGTCCCCGGGCTCAGGCCGGGTCTTCGGAGGAGATGGGGGGCTCTCCGAGAATCCCGGGGCGCCGGTCCCCCGGCCGGAACCCCACTGGAGTGAATCATGTCGATCTTTGAAGAACTCACCCGCCTGAAGGAAGAGGTGGCACGCGAGATCCGCGGGGCTTCCACCCTGGAGGCCCTGGACGAGACCAGGATCCGGGTCTTTGGCCGCAAGGGCGGCGCCCTGACCACCATCTTGAGGGGTCTGGGCTCGCTGACCGCCGAGGAGCGCCCCGAGGTGGGCCGGCAGGCCAACGAGATCAAGGAATTCCTGGAAGGGCTCCTGGACGAGCGTCAGTCGGAGCTGCGCGGCGAAGCCCTGGAGGGGCGTCTGTTGGAGGAGCGGATCGACGTGACCCTTCCGGGTCGATGGGCTGCTCCCGGACGGGTGCACCTGATCCACCAGGTCATCCGCCAGATCAAGGAGATTTTCCGGGGGCTGGGTTTCGGCGTGGTCCAGGGCCCCGAGGTGGAGACGGACTTCTACAACTTCGAAGCCCTGAACATCCCGGCCGACCACCCCAGCCGCGAGATGTGGGACTCCTTCTTCCTGCGTGAGGGTCTTCTGCTGCGGACCCACACCTCGCCGGTGCAGGTGCGGGTCATGGAGACCACCGAGCCCCCCGTGCGCATCATCGTGCCGGGGAAGTGCTATCGCCGCGACGCTGTGGATGCCACCCACTTCTGGGAGTTCCACCAGGTCGAGGGCCTGCTGGTGGACGAAGGGGTCACCTTCGCTGATCTGAAGGGAACCCTGGAGGTCTTCGCCCGCGGCCTCTTCGGCAAGCGGCGTCGGGCCCGTTTCAACCCGTCCTATTTCCCCTTCACCGAGCCCTCCGCCGAGGTGATGGTGGACTGCTTCCTGTGCGAGGGCGCCGGCTGTCGGATGTGCAAGAACAGCGGCTGGATCGAGATCATGGGCTGCGGGATGGTCCATCCCAGGGTCTTGTCCCGGGTCGGCTATGACACGGAGCGCTACACCGGATACGCCTTCGGGATGGGAGTCGAGCGGATCGCCATGCTGTCTTGCGGCATCGACGACATCCGCCTGCTCTTCGAGGGCGACGACCGCTTCCTCCGACAGTTCTAGGATAAAGAGGCTCAAAATGCGCGTTCCCTACACCTGGCTCCAGGAATACGTCGAGCTCGAGGGCTCGGCCGAGGAGGCTGCCCGGCTTCTGGCTGGCGTCGGCGTCCCGGTCGAGCTGATCGAGCGCGAGGGTGCCGAGATCACCCAAGTCCTCACCGGCCGCGTGCTGAGCGTGGAAACCCACCCGGACGCCGATCGGCTGAAGGTGACCCGGGTGGACGTGGGCACCGGGACCCCCTTGCAGATCGTCACCGCCGCCACCAACGTCCGCGTGGATCAGGTGGTGGCCGTGGCCACCCACGGGGCCCTCCTGGCCGGCGGCCTGAGGATCAAGAAGGGCAAGCTGCGAGGCGTGGTCTCGGAGGGCATGTTCTGCTCGGCCGCGGAGCTGGGGATCGACTCGGAGGACCTGCCGATCGAGCAGCGCGAGGGAATCCTGGATCTGGACCCCGGGATTCAACCCGGGCGGGAGATCCACGAGGTGATGCGCCTGGCCGAGGAGGTCCTGGTCCTGGAGACCTTCGCCAATCGCCCCGACCAGTTGAGCCTCCTGGGCGTGGCCCGGGAACTGGCCGCGAAGCTGGGGCGGCCTCTGAGGGTCCCGGAGCTCCTGGAACATCCGGACTCTCCCGAGCTGGCCGGAGACCTGGTCGAGATCCGGGATCTGGAGGGCTGCCCCCGCTATATCGCCCGGGTCATCGAGGAGGTCCGGGTGGGGCCTTCTCCCGCCTGGATGGTGCGCCGCCTGGAGTCCGCCGGGATGCGGGCCGTCAACAACGTGGTGGACACGCCTGGCTGGAGGCCGGGTGGTGGTGCGCCGCTCCCAGCCCGGAGAGCGCCTGAAGACCCTCGACGGCGACGAGCACGAACTCCCGGCGGGAACCCTGGTGATCGCCGACGCCGAGAAACCGGTCGCGGTGGCGGGCGTGATGGGAGGACTGGACAGCGAGATCGGCCCCGAGACCCGCCGGATTCTCCTGGAATCGGCCTGCTTCCACTCCAGAGATGTCCGCCGCGCCTCCCTGCGCCTGGGCCTGCGCACCGAGTCCTCGCGCCGCTTCGAGAAGGGGATGGATCTTCAGCGGGTGGCCTTCGGTTCGGCCCGGGCCGCGCGGCTCTTGGAAAGCCTGGCTGGCACGGTGCGTCCTGGCCTGCTGGATCGCGGAG
>JALHDH010000088.1:0-4034 GCA_022839105.1 bacterium | reverse complement strand
CGAGATTCCCGTCGAGCGGACCCGCGAGCTGCTGGAGGGCCTGGAGTTCTCGTGTGCGCCGGAAGAGCATGGCCTGCGCGTGCGGGTTCCCTCGCATCGACAGGATGTGCTGGAGGAGGCCGACCTGATCGAGGAGGTGGCCCGACACTACGGTTATGACAACCTCCCGGTGACGGTCCCCCACGGCGAGCCCCGGGGAGCCATGCCTGGAGAGGATGAATTCGAGGAGTGGGTCCGCGAGGCCATGGCCCGCCTGGGCTGGAGCGAGCTTCTGACCCCTTCCCTGCACCATCCGGAGATCCTCGAGCGCTATCGCCTCGAGGTGGAGCCGGCCACGGTGATGAATCCGCTCAGCGAGGACCAGCGGGTCCTGCGGCCGGCGCTCTTCCCTTCGCTGGTCGAGGTGGTCCGGCGGAACCTGCGCGTGCGCAACCGCGAGCTGGGTTTCTTCGAGGTCAGTCGGGTCTTCCGGCTCCAGGACCAGGAGGTTTCCGAACCCCTGCACCTGGGTCTGGCCTTGTGCCGTCCGCAGGCCGGCTTCCTGGATCTGAAGGGAGCCCTGGAACACTTCGCTGCCCTGGCCGGCCTGGAGTTCGAGTTCGAGGCTGCCCCTGAGCCCTGGCTGCATCCGGGCCGGGCCGCCCGGATTCGACTCGGCGAGCAGGTCCTGGGCTGGGCCGGGGAGATCCATCCCCGCCTGGCCGTCGAACTGGATCTGGAGGTCCCGGTGGTCCTGGCCGAGCTGGATCTGGATCTCCTGGCCGGCCTGCGCGCGCACCGGCGTTATTCCCCGATTTCCCGGTTCCCCGAGGTGGAGCGGGACCTGGCCCTCCTGGTGACCGAGGAGGTTCCGGCCGGAATCCTGGCCCGTCGGATGGCCCAGGCCGGGGGCGAGCTGGTCCGGAAGGTCTCCTGCTTCGACGTCTACCGAGGCGCCCAGGTGGCTCCGGGGCACAAGAGCCTGGCCTTCCGGGCCCTGCTTCAGGCCCAGGATCGGACCCTGACCGAGGATGAGATCCAGCGCGTGTTGCGAAAGATGCTGAAGGTTGCCGAACGGGAGTTCTCGGCTCACCTGCGGGATTGAGTCGGCTCCCGGATTCAGGGCGGAACCGGCCAGAGGGAGGCTCCGATTGACCTGGGTGGACTTCTTCCTGGTGCTGCTGATCTTCTTCTTCGGGTTCGGCGGCTATCAAAGGGGCCTGGCTCGGGAGCTCTTCGACCTGGCCATCCTGGGCCTGGGCCTGGGGGTGGCCTTGCGCTTCTTCGTGCCGGTGGGAGAGGTTTTTCAGAACATGACCGGGGCCTCAGGGCCGAACTGCAAGCTTTTCGCCTTCCTGGCCCTCTTCCTGGTGGTGGCAGCCGGGGTCCTTCTTCTGGGTTGGCACCTGGACCAGTTGCACGCGGAGGATTCCTCGATCTCCCGTCCTGTCAGGTACGGCCTGGGGGCCATCCTGGGGGCTTTGAAGGGCCTCTTGATGGCCTGGTTCTTCCTGGTGGCCCTGCACCACCTGCCCTTCGTGGATCAGTCGACCCGGAAGGCCCTGCACACGGCCCCCGTCGTGCAGTCCGTCCAAGGTCTGCAACCCACCTTCGTGGCCCTGGCGCGTGGCCTGACTCCCGCCGAGACCGCCTCCTGGCTGGTTCCCGAGCTGGATCGGCGTTTTTAGGATGGCAGCCCCCGTCTTCCTGCTGCTCTTCCTGGCCCTGATCCTCCCCGGATCGGCCGACGCGGCTCCCAATCCGGCCTTGCGTCTGGCCCGCGACGATCTGGCCCTGTCCCGCCTGCTGGTCTGCCAGGAACGCGAGATGCAGGTGGCGGCCAAGGCTCTGGAGGATTGGGCGGCCGGTCGCCTGTCGGGGGAGGAGGCCTTGAATTCCGCCCGCCGCGCCGAATCGCGCTGTCGCAGCCTGGAAGCCGAGATCCGCCAACGCGGCTTGACGGCCGAAGCAACCCTGGGTGCGGCGAGCCGTCGGGCGGCCCGCTCCCGGACCGAGCTGGTGACTCAACTCGTGGCCCTGATGGGCAAGGGCAGGGCCTCTCGGGCCGACCTGGTGGCCTTCAATCGCCAGCAATCCCAACTCGCCTCGGCCGGGCTGGAGGGCTGGCTGCGGGGGCGGCTGGTCGTGTCCACGAGGATCCTGGCCCTTCGTGCCCCGAGCAGTCTGGCGGCCTACTATCGCTGGCAGCGGAGCCTCCTGCCGCTGCAACTCGAGCAGGTGGCCCTGGGACTCCAGATCCAGGAGGTCCTCCTGGAGGTGGCGGCCGGTCGCACTCCTCGCATCTCCGGGATTCCAGCCCGGGGACGCGAGCTTCAGGGGCGCTTCGCCCGCCTGGAGGTCGAGCCTTCCTTGGAGTCCCCCCACCGGGCGGCGCTCCAGGAGGTCGAGAGCCTCATGCGGCTGGTGGAGGCGGTCGAGTTGCTGGTCGGGGATCCGGGACCGGACTCCAGCGCCCGGGTCTCCCGCTTCGGGGACAGGCTCCAGAAGGATTCGGCTCGGACCGAGGAAGAGTCCCTGGAAGCCCTGGCCCGCAGCCTGGGAGACTAGAAGAGAGCCCTTCCAGAGATGCCCCGAATTCCTCCCGACCTGGTCAAGGAACTGCGCCGGCGCACTGGAGCCTCCGTGCTCGAGTGCCGTCGTGCCTTGGAAGCCACCGGGGGGGATCTGCGGAAGGCCGCCGCGTTGCTGAAGTTGCAGGCCCTGACCACGGCCTCCCGTCGCCCTCGGATCGTGGGCTCGAACGGGGTGGTGGCGGCTCATGCCCTGGAGGACGGTTCGGCCGGGGGGCTGGTCGAGGTCTCCTTCGAGAGTCGGCGCGCCATCCGGGGCGAACGCTTCCGTCAGTTCGTGCTGGCCCTGGCCTGGCAGGTGGCGCGCGCCCCGGCAGCCTCCCTGGAGGAGTTGCTGGAGTCCCCCCTGCCCGAACGCGAGACCCGGGTCCTGGACGCTCTGGGGGATCTGGTCCTTCGCTCCGGAGAGGCCTTCGGCATCCGCCGCTTCCTGCGCATGGCAGCGCGTCTTCCCGGCGTGGTGGCGGCCTATTCGCACGGACCAGGACCCCTGGGCCGCCTGGGGGTCCTGGTCGAGGTCTCCGGTTCGCAGGCCCCGGGGGCACACCGCCTGGCCCGGGAGTTGACCTTGCAGGTGAGCTTCCACAGGCCTCCCTACCTGCGCCGCCAGGATGTTCCGGACCTGCGCCTGGCCTTCGAGAGGGAGGCCATCCTGCGCCGGTTTGAGCGGGAGACCGGGCGTGGCTCGAGCCCGGACGCGCTGGCCGACGAAATCATGCGCAACAGCTTCTTCCGCGCCGCTGTCCTGTTGGATCAGCCCTGGGTGCGCGATTCCTCGCGCACCGTGGCCGATCTGGTCGAGGAATGTTCCGTCGAGGCCGGAGTCCCGCTTCAGGTTCGCCGCTACGTCCTCTTCGAGGCCGGCGCGCCCGTCGAGGAAGCCGCGATCCCCGACTGACGGATTCCGGAGCGCGATCGCCGGACGGGCTTCGGTTGGGGGGGGAGCTTGTGTTATGATGGGGGCGCCTTGGACACCGGAACCCTCCTCGTCCCTGTGGAACCCGAACCGCCAGACCCCTCCTCGCAGAAGGGGCGGCGTGTGCTGTTCTATGCCCTGGCCCTGGTGGGGGTTCTCCTGGTCCTGGGGGTGGGCGGGCTGCTCCTGGCCGAGCGTTTCTTCCCTCCGCGCCTGGAACCCCTCGCCACGAACCCCCTCGCCAGCCCCACCCCGAGTCCGAAGACGGGGATGGGCTCCGTCGTGGACCCCGTCACCCGGCAGGAACTGGATCCGGCTCAGGCCGTCTATCAGGTGGATCTGTACGGCACCACCTTCTACTTCGCCAGCCGGGAGAGCCTCGAGAGGTTTCGCGAGGACCCCCTCCGCTACGTCCAGCCCCGCGTCCGCATCCGGGTCGACCTGACGGATCTCCAGTCCGAGGCGGAACCGGGCTCGGGACCTCCCGCGGGCACGAGCCCGGCGGACTCCTGGCTGGATCCCGTGGGGCCGCCCCCTCCGATCGAGGA
>JALHDH010000199.1 GCA_022839105.1 bacterium | reverse complement strand
CTTCAAAATTGAGAGTTAAAACAAGAACAAAGAACACAACCAACCAAACTACAACTATTTCAAGAACAACACAGTAACGAATGAACTCTTCATTTGTACGGTAACACAACAAGAGTGTAGTTTTTTTCTACAGGTTGAAGGATGCTCTGCAATAAAAAAATTAGTTACCAGCATCTCCCATTGAAATGAAGTTTTGTTTTAACTCTAAACCGAGCTTCAGCTTTGCCAGGAAAAGGCAGGGAATTAAATATCTTGTTGCCTTACAAATCCCGTTTCAACACAAAAAAGGATCGGTGTAGAGTAAAAAAAGCACGAGAGCATATAAAGAAAAAAAACACTTATATACCAGGATATTGGGAATTTTGTAATAGAAATGTTGAAATTGTATTTGACAGAAAACATTGGTGTGATTATAAGAGAATTTGTGTAAGTAGTGTTTATTTAAGAAAGGATATGTTAAATTGAAAACGCCAAAAGTTTCTATTAATCCAGCTATCTTAGAGTGGGGTATTACCAGAGCCGGTATTCCATTGGAAAAAGTGGAGAAAAAGTTTCCTAATATTAATCTCTGGATAGCTAAACAAGAAAGACCAACCTTAAAGCAACTGGAAGATTTATCCACTACTTTACATATTCCTTTTGGTTATTTTTTTTTAGAAAATCCCCCTATTGAACAAATACCCATACCCTTATTTAGAACTAAAAAAGAAATTCAAAATAACCAATTCAGTCCTGAATTTATTGATACCCTATATGATATGCAGCGCAGGCAAATCTGGCTGAAAGAATATCTAATAGATAATCGCTATGAAAAATTGCCTTTTATTGGCTCTTGCAATATAAATGATGATCCTGCTCAAGTTTCTACTCAAATGAGGGAAAAACTGGGTATCCAGGATGATTGGGCAAGTATTTTTTCTACTTGGGAAGAGACATTAGCTTTCTTACGAGATAAAGTTCAAGAAATAGGAATTATGTTTGAAAAAAACGGAGTGGTAAAAAACAATACACATCGTCCGCTTAATGTTAACGAATTCCGCGGTTTTGTTTTAGTAGATGACTTTGCACCTCTGATATTTGTAAATAATGCCGATTGTAAAGCAGCTCAAATGTTTACTATAGCTCATGAATTAGCTCATTTATGGATTGGAGAAAGCGCTGCTTTTGATTTGAGAGAAATGCAACCTGCTCAAGATGCTAAAGAGATTTTTTGTGATAAAGTAGCTGCTGAATTTCTGGTTCCTGCCAGGTTACTGCAAGAAATTGAATTTGATATAAACTCTGAATATGTTTTTATTTCCTTAAGCAAAATATTTAAGGTCAGTGAGATTGTTATAGCACGAAGATTATTGGACTGTGGTTATATTGACAAAAAGGATTTTTTCTCTTTTTATGACGGGTATTGTAAAAGACAAATGGCACAAATTAAGGGGGGAGGTGATTATTATCGTACTCAAAGTTTGAGAGTGGGCAAATATTTCCTCCAATTTGTAGTTCAAGCGCTAAATGAAGGAGTTTTACAATATACTGATGCTTATCGACTTACTGGACTTTATGGTAGGACATTTGATAACTATGTAGACAAGCTATTGGGGAATATGTGATATTGGATAATCTGGTTTATGTTTTAGATGCCAATGTTTTTATAACAGCTCATAGAACTTATTACTCTTTTGATATTGCTCCTGGATTTTGGAAAGCACTGCTTAAATATGCAGAAAGTGGTAAGATAATAAGTATTGATAAGGTTGAAAATGAATTATACAAAGGTCATGATCCAAAAAATTCCAAAATGCCCGATAAATTGGCAATTTGGGCAAAGGAAAAATTTAAACCGTATTTCAAATCAACAGCGACAGAAGATGTTATTAAAGAATATAAAGAAATTGTTCAATGGGTGTCAGAAAATAATTATTACAGTCCAGCCGTAAAAAATGAATTTGCTTCGTCTGATCTTTCTGACAGCTGGCTGGTGGCTTTTGCCAAAGCTTATGACAATGTTTTAGTGACACAAGAAAAACCAAGTAAGACCAAGGCAAAAGTTCCTATTCCTAATTTATGCGAGCAGTTTAATGTTCCTTATGTTGATACTTTTCAAATGCTACGCCGTTTGGGCATCATTCTAAACTGAAAAAGTTGAGAGAAGATTCAAGTTTTGTTTTAACCCTAAACCGGACTTTACAGCGGAAATTTTTTTACAGAGAAATGATGCTATTGTTGCTTCAAAATATAGTTGCAAACAGAAAATAAACCGGTTTAAGGTAAAAACAAAACAGAGAGAGGAATCGGTTTAAGGTTAAAACAAGAATCTATATTCTCCTGCAAGCCACTCATCGTTTTCTCCTTACAATTCACCCACCCACAACCCATCCTTTACTATGGGTTGAGGATGAGTGGAAGTTGGGTTACAAGTATGCAACCGGTAACAAACAGAGA
>JALHDH010000198.1 GCA_022839105.1 bacterium | reverse complement strand
AAAATAAAAACTCTGGAAGCAGTATCTTCTTCCAATCTACCTTTTAATTCTGTCCAGAAAGCTTGATTTTGAATATCGGTCATTAAGATAGAGCCAATAGAAGGAATACCTCTATATCCAGCACTCATATCCATATTTAATTCTTCTTTACTGAATAAAAGGTCAGCCAGGAATTTATATTCTGTCCCCTGAAGTTTCGTTTCATATTCAATAAAATGGGAAAGTTTATTTTGTGAAGGGTCTAAACCAGAGTTGGGGTTATATAAATTAGGAATTATAACTTTAGTATCAGGTACATTTTCTTCATCACAATATATAATCTCTGTATTGAATAAATAATCTTTGGATGGTCTTGGTAAATGTTCTCTAATGAGTTTATATTTTTGAATTAGACTTAAGGTTCTGGTGATATTTCCCTTACTCTGGTCAGGATCAACAAATATAGGAAATAGAGGCTGGTCTAAATGAATTCCCATAGCACATAAATAAATGAGTGATTCCAGGCATCTTGCTCCTGTTCCTCCAATAGAAAATACATAGTAAGGCACTATTCCTCCTATTTAGCTTTGAGTATATATTCATGAAGTCTACAAAAATATTTTTTAGCTCTAAGAGCAGGACTTGCCAGATAAAACAGTAAAAAGTCCCACACTACCATAGCAATCATAAAATTGAGGATATAGATAAACCTGTAACTATCCGTCACCATCTCACCATCTATCTTAATTGCAGTAAATATGATATATATTAGATTAATAACCATAGAGACTATAAAGGTCATCCAGAATCTGTGGCTTTCTTTTTCTCTACGGTAATGCAAAGCAGTATAGATAGCGATAAAAATTATATTAACCATTAACCCAATAACAATGCTTTTAGCCATTTCATTACGCCAATTCTCAATGTAAATTGAGGGCCAGAAGAACCAAAAAAATAAGATATTAAGTAACATTTATTTCCTCTCTATTTGTAGATAATAACGAGTAGTAGTTAAAAATTTATAGTCCTCAAAGTTATCCAGAATAAATTGCATCCAATTAGCAAGATGATAGGTTTTAGTTTGTAGTTCAGGCTTAGAATCATCATCAGTGCTCCACTCTTTTATCCAGGAGGGTAAGGTTTTACGAAAAGATAAGAGAATGCGATAGGTACCTGATTTATCTTCTTCAAAAGGAATTTTAAAAGTTATTTTATCTGTTCCTGCAAACTTATTTGCTTTAACAGTTCCTCTTTTATCTTGCAATTCAATGAAATTAGGGTTCTTTTTCGCTTGATAGGCAACTGCATAATCTATGGTAGTACCGAATCTATCTTCATAACCTTTTAAATTAAATTTCAGATATTGAAAATGACCCTTTCCTAAATTAAAATATGCCACCGGCAGTTTTTCATCATTACTTATATGGACAAGTTTTTCAGGCTCATTTTTCCCTGATTCATCCTGCGTATATTTTAGATGATTTGGTAGAACGACTCCAAAATCAAAACAATTATCAAAAAGGTCTCTAATTTTCTTCTGTACAAAATCCGCATATTTACGATTTCCGAAGGCAAGACAATATATGGGACGTTTCCCTCCTGGTTCAATATCAATATATTTTCTGGCATATTCGGAAAAATAGGACCCTTCAAAAGGAACTTGTTTTCCCATCAAAGCAAAGAAGCCGCTTCCTTCCAGATATTGATTTAGTTCTTTAGCAAAGATAACATAATCTTCTTGAGAATGTTGAGTTGATTGCACACCATCAGTGAGGATTATATTTACAGAATTTTTATCTTCTCTAATCAAGTTGAAAGGTTTAGTAAGATCAGTTCTGGGTTCTTTATAAAAATCTCGTCTGGACAATTTATATAGATTGGCTCTTAAATCTCCCTCCATCTTGAGCGAGCTTTGTCCAAAACTATAAAAGTTGATTTTAGCATCCTGAGGAATTTTTGCTATTATTGTATTAAGCAAAGTGAGAAAACCACTATTTTTGCCCGTAAAACCATACATACTTGAACTGGCATCAACTATGATATTAAAACTTTTAGGAATAGCAGGTTTCTCGGAAGTGGGAATGCCAAAAGGTTTTTCCAATTCTTCTAAATTTTGGGGTTGAGTAGTGCCACTACTGCAAGAAAAAAGACCCATACATACAATAATGCTAATGAATATAAATATAAGAAAGGGCATTAATACTTTGTTCTTCATTTAAACCTCAATTTTTTTGTTGAGTCCCAAATGTTGGTGTAAAATCCAACTCGTTGTTTCTCAGGTTCTTTCAGAGCATCTATTATCCCTCTTTAATCACAATCTATGTATGGCAAAGCGACCAATCGCATTCTTTTTATTTTATAAATCCTTGTCAAGTTCTTTTTTGAAATAAGCAAAATTGATGAGACGGGCTGGAGCCCTTTGGATGAGGAGTAACTAACCAAGCACGGCTCCAGCCCGTC
>JALHDH010000004.1 GCA_022839105.1 bacterium | reverse complement strand
CCCTTCGGGACCTCGATGTGCGCGGCAAGCGGGTGCTGGTCCGCGTGGACTTCAACGTGCCCCTGGATGGCGAACGGGTGACCGACGAGACGCGCATCCGCGCCGCCCTGCCCACCTTGCGTCACCTTCTGGAGAACGGCGCCTCGGTGCTCCTCATGTCCCACCTGGGACGCCCCAAGGGCAAGCCCGAGCCCAAGTACTCCCTGAAGCCGGTGGCGGCCCGCCTGGCCGACCTGCTCGGCCTTCCCGTGGCGATGGCGCCGGATTGTGTCGGCCCCGAAGTCACGGCCCTGGCCCAGGCCCTGAAGCCCGGCCAGGTCCTGCTTCTGGAGAATGTCCGCTTCCATTCGGCCGAGACCGAGAATGATCCGGAGTTCGCCCGGGCCCTCTCCGGGCTGGCCGACTGCTTCGTGAACGACGCCTTCGGTTCGGCCCACCGGGCCCACGCCTCGACCACCGGGGTGGCGGCTCTGCTGCCTTCGGCGGCGGGCCTGTTGATGGAGAAGGAGCTGGCCGAGCTGGGCGGGCTGCTCTCGGATCCGCAGTCCCCCTTCGTGGTCCTGCTGGGCGGTGCCAAGGTCACCGACAAGATCGGCGTGATGGAGAACCTGATCGGCAAGGCGGATCGGATCCTGATCGGGGGCGGCATGGCCTTCCCCTTCCTCAAGGCGCGTGGCCTGGAGATCGGGCGTTCCCTGTGCGAAGAGGACCTGGAGGTTCCGCGCCGGATCGAGGCCAAGGCCCGGGGAACCCGGACCGAGCTGCTCCTGCCCCTGGACGTGGTGGTGGCTTCCGAGTTCGCTGAAGGGGCACCCAATCGTGCGGTCCCGGTGGAAGAGATCCCCTCGGACATGATGGGTTTGGACATCGGCCCCCGCACCGTCGAGCTCTTCGCCAGGGAGCTGGCCGGTTCGCGCACGGTGTTCTGGAACGGCCCGATGGGGGTCTTCGAGAAGAAGCCCTTCGATCAGGGGACCCGGGCCGTGGCCCAGGCCGTGGCCGATTCCCAGGCCCGCAGCGTGGTCGGGGGAGGCGATTCGGTGGCCGCCCTGGAGCAGGCCGGCCTGGCGGATCGGATCACCCATGTCTCCACCGGAGGAGGAGCCTCCCTGGAGTTTGTCGAGGGCCGAGAACTGCCTGGAGTCGTCGCCTTGCGACGCACCTCCTGAGGCCCCTGAATCCGCCGCCTACCGCGGCGGATTCAGGGGGCGGCTCATGTCTTGACAGTTCTGCTAACATGGTTCTTCGGAGGATTCTCGTGCGCATCCCTCTCTTGGCTGCCAATTGGAAGATGAACATGACCCGCCGCGAGGCTCGGGTCATGGTGGAAGACCTTCTGGTCCGCGTGGGTGATCTTCGCGACCGGGAGGCGGCGATCTGTCCGCCCTTCCACCTCTTGAGCGAGGTCGCCTCGCTTCTGGACGGACGTCCGGCCCTCCGGCTCGGAGGACAGGACCTCTACTGGAAGGATTCCGGCGCCTTTACCGGCGAGGTCTCCGCACCCATGCTGCGCGATGTGGGTTGCCACTTCGTGATCGTGGGGCACTCCGAGCGCCGGGCCCTCTTCGGCGAGACCGACCAGACCTGCGCCCTGAAGGTGGCCGCCGCCCGGAACCACGGGCTGGTGCCGATCCTCTGTGTGGGTGAGACCCTTGAAGAGCGGGAAGCCGGGCGGACCCAGGAGAGGGTCGTCAGCCAGTTGCGGGGGGCCCTGCAGGGTCTCTCCCTGGATTCTGGAGATCATCTGGTGGTGGCCTATGAGCCGATCTGGGCCATCGGAACCGGCAAGACGGATTCTCCGGATGAGGCCAACCGGACCATGAGTCTCCTGCGGGGCACCCTGGGCGAGCTCTTTGGCGAGAGGATCGCCTCCCAGGTCCGCCTCCTCTACGGAGGGAGTGTCAAGCCCGAGAACATCGATGCCTTCATGGCCTGTCGGGAGATCGACGGGGCCCTGGTCGGTGGGGCCAGCCTGAAGGCCGAGAGTTTCGCCCGGATCGTCCGGTTCCAGTAGACTCGCGGGCGGCGTCCCGGCGCGCGTCCGTTCTTCAAGCCAGCCGCCTCGAGTCCCCGAGGCCGGCTGCAGATCAGACAGGAGCCTCAGGCTCCGAGATTCGAGGAGACGATGTATCTGGATTTCTGCCTTCGCCTGTGGTCGACCCTGGCTCAGGCTCCCACGGGAGTTCCCGTCGAGGCGACCCCTGCTGCGGTCGCAGCCCCTCCGCCATCAGCGGCGGCTCCTGGGCTGAGTGTCATCCAGTACCTCCTGATGGCCGTCTATCTGCTGGTCTGCGTCGGGCTGATCGCAGCCGTGCTGACCCAGACCAGCAAGAATGAGGGCCTCGGGGGCATGCTCGGTGGAGGGAACACCCAGAGCGTCTTCCAGGGCAAGAAGAGCACCGAGGAGATGCTGGGCACCGCCACCAACTACCTGGCCGTCAGCTTCATCGTGTTGTCCCTGGTGGTCTCGGTGGTCATGCGCTAGAAACGCCCTCGGACTTCCTCGCGCCGTCCGGGCCGTCCCGGGTCGGGTCTCCGAGACCCGACCCGGGATTTTCGCGTGGGCGTGGACCTCAAGACGCGAGCCTTCCGACCCGGTCGGACCTCCCGGACAGGGATGTCGGACCGGCGTCCCAGCCCCGCAGGCCCATTGAATCCCGCTCCGTGGGTCTCCACGGGATCGCAGCCCTCTTGCAGGGGCACCAGGCCGAACCTCCTCCCAGGACCCCCTTCTTTCCAGGCCTGTGCCAGCGCATCAGGGGTCTGCTCAGCCCGACAGGTCCGACCTGTGTCGGATTTCCTTCAAGTCCTGGCAGGATCATGGCGGATCTTGTTCAATACTCGACCCCATGAGCACCCAGAGCGACAGCATTTCCTCCCAGGTCCGACTCCTGTCGGCATCTGAATTCGCGGCAGCCATCGGGAAGACCGAACGCCAGGTCTATCGCTACATCCAGAAGGGCCGGGTCCGCGCCCTTCCTCCCGAGGAGACCGGCCTTCCCGGGGTGCGAATCCCCGAGTCCGAGCTGGAGGCCTTCCTGACCCGTTTCGGCCCTCCCGCAGGTGGGTGGGTCCGACCGAGGGGGGGCACGAACTCCCGGGAGATGGACAGCTTCGAGGAAAGCTCGGAGGAAGAGGTCGCCGTGCCTCTTCCCAGCCTGACCGTTCCCCTGGAGCGCCATGAGGCCGCCGTGATGCGCCTGGGCTACCTGGAGAGCCAGTTGGAGCAGTCCCGGCGGATGCTGACCGATGGGTCACAGACAGAGACGGACATGCGGATTCGTCTGGAAGAGGCCGAGGAGGCATTGAAGTCTCGCGACCTCGAGCTTCTTCGCGCCGAGGTCCGGGCCGAGGCGGCTGCCGAGGCCCGCGCCGAGGCCGAGTCCAGGGCTCGTCATCTGGCCGTCCGTCTCGAGGAGGCCGAGAGGCGGGCCCAGGCGCCCTGGTGGCGTCGACTGCTGGGAGGAGCCTGAGCTTTTCGGCTTCGGCAGGGGAGGAGCTGTCGCAGGGGGCTTGAATCGAGCCTCGACTCCCGGTCAGGTCCGCAGCGGGACCCCAAGCGCCCATCCCTGGCCGGAGCTCGTGATCTGGAGGTGATCCGGGTGGACCATTCCGCAAGGTTCGTGAAACTGGTCGAAGAGGCTCGCTCCCGGGTGAAGGAGTGCACCTGCCAGGAGGTCCACCAGCAGCTCCAGGGCGGGGAGGACTTCCACCTGGTGGATGTCCGAGAGGACCACGAGTGGCGCAAGAGCCGCATCAAGGGAGCCGTTCATCTGGCCCGGGGGATCCTGGAACGCGATGTTGAGCATCGGTTCCCGGATCCTGAGGTCGACCTGGTCCTCTACTGCGCTGGGGGCTATCGCTCGGTCCTGGCGGCGGAGTCCTTGCAGAAGATGGGCTTCAAGCGGGTCCGCTCGATGTCCGGAGGCTGGCGGGCCTGGAAGGAACTGGGCCTGCCCCTCGACCACTGAGTCCGTTTCCTCCCGAGGCGCCATGGCCCGGGTGAGGCTTTAGCGACCGGCCGGATTCCCCAGCATCTCCTGGTATTGCCGTGCCCGGTTCCGGTATTCGGGAAGCAACCCCAACAGGTAGGCCTGATCGGCATGTCGGGAAGCCAGCTTGTCGTAGACCGCCAGGGCCCGTTGGGGGTCCTTCAGGGCCACGCAGAGAGCATACTCCAGGTGGGCCAGGGCGGTTGAGGCGACCTGGGAGTCAGGGTAGCGGTCGATGAAGGTGACCATCGCCTCCGGGGTGCGCTTCGGGTCCAGGGCCGAGGCCTCCAGGTAGCCTTTGGTGTCCTTGGGATGCCGGCGCGCGAAGTCGCGCTTGAGATCCATCTCCAGCAGCGTGAGTTCCTGCCAGGCCTTGCGGTCGGTGGGGTTGACCCGGGCCACGGAGGCCTCGGTTCCGAAGGTCTGCTTGTCCTCGATGAAGAGCGGGCGCTCCAGGACCTCGCTCTTGAGGCGGGCGAAGGTCAAGGCCTTGGTCAGGTCGTGGGTGCTCAGATCCTCCTGGATGTAGCGGTCGCTTTCTTCGGCATCCACCACCACCAGCAAGCCGCGGTTCAACTTGGCTGCCAGGTCCTTTTCGAAGAGGCGTCTGGGCCGATCTCGGGCCGGGCCATGGTCCACGGGGTCAAAGACCGCCTGGGCCACCCACAGGATGGCGGCAAAAGCCAGCAGGATCTTGAGGACTTTCCAGAGCATGGCACCACCTGGAGGGCGCCCGCGGGCGGGCGCGGTCGGATTTGAATCCCTCGAGCGGATTGAGGGGTGTCTGGTCGAAGTGCCCATGGATTGTAGCATGCCCGGCAAGGCGAGAAAATGCGTGAGGGCCGCCCCGTCAAGGGGCGGCCCTCACGAGTCGGGAGCGGGCCCCGTCAGGGCTCGAACTTGTTGACGTGGCGGACGATGGAACCGTTGGATTGACCCAGTTCGAATCCCTTGGTGAGGAAGAGGAACAGGGTCTCAGGCTCCGTCAGGTGGCCCCAGGTCCCCACCGGGAGTGTGTGGAAGCCTCGGGAGAACCCGGTGATGAGCTGCTTGTCGGCCAGGATGTTGAAGGGCGGGAAGGCCGCCGTCTGGAACCGGACCCGGTTCACCGTTCCGGCCGTCACGATGAACTGGATGAAGGCCACGTCCAGGTAGGGCTGGTTGCCGTCGGTCTTCTGGTAGATCAGGCCCAGGCCGACCGGGTCGGTCATGTTGCCCTTGATCAGGTTCAGGTTGCGGTTGGTCCAGTTGATGTCCGCCGGGCCCGGGTAGAAGCGCAGGTTGCCGTTGCCGGGGCCGGCCGGGACCGGACCGCCGACCACCGACAGGGCGAATCCGTCGAGGACCACCAGGGTCTGGTTCGCCGCCCAGCGGACCTCGAAGGGCCGCAGCATCACCGGGTCGCCCAGGGCGGCCGTCAGGGTGTAGGTGTTGGCCAGGGGGATCGGGTACTGGGAGAGTTGCGGCTCGATGTCGGCGACCACCACGCTGCTGGCACCGTTCTGGGCGACGGCGACCTTGCCGCCTCCGGCGTCGATGCCGGCCGGGAAGTCCAGGCCGGTCAGGTAGTCGATGACCACCGGGGGATCCTGGGAGATGTCGGCGCGCCGGACGCGTCCCTGGGGAGTCCCGGTGTATTCGGTCCAGAAGACGTACTTCGAGCCGTCAAAGCAGACGCCCAACGGGTTGACCGGGGGGGTGGCAGCATAGCGGCCCAGGTCCAGGGCCGTGGCGGTCTTTCCGGACGGCGTGATCAGCAGGACGCGGCCCTGGTTGGTTCCGAAGCTGTCGGTCACCAGCAAGGTGTAGCCATACCCGGGCAGTTCGGCGTCGCTCATCCAGACCGGGTTGGACAGGGTCAGGGCCCTGGTGATCACCTCGCCCCGGGTGTTGATCTCGTCGATCTCGATCTCCATCGGAGAATCGGGGTCCATCTTCGAGGTGTTGTTGACGGTATCGACGTAGGTCCGGAAGAGGCGTCCCTGGTTGGAGCCCAACTGGTAGCCTTGCAGATAGTACAGGTAGCCCGTCATGAGGTCGAGGGCCATCCGGGTGGGGTTGTTCAGGCTGGTCACCACGTTGACCGTACCCGGGGGCGGCGGGGAAATCGACGGGGTGGGCGTCGGGGTGTCGGAGGGGGAGGGGTACGGTCCCGGTGAGCCCGTCTCGAAGGGTTGGATGAGTCCGGCGCCAGAACCGGCGCTTCCTGTGCAGCCTGCCACTGCCAGGACCGCCAGGGTCATCAGCAGCAGGGCGGTCAGCCCGAAGGTTCGCCTCAACTTGTGCCTCCTTTTGGGCTCCCGACCCGGGGCCGGGTCCCGTTGGATGGCCGGAGCGAGCCGGCCCGAGGTTGCAGGTCGGCCGCCCGATCCCGCGGCAGGTGCCGGGGGACCGGGACGGCCCTGGGTGCCCCCCCTCATCGGGGGGCCACGGTTCTTCTCTTTTAGTTGGCTGCGGCCGCGCGGGCCTCCGCCACGACCTGCTCGCTGACCTGCGGCGGAGCCTCTTCGTAGTGGGAGAACTTCATCGAGAACTGACCGCGGCCCTGGGTGATCGAGCGCAGATCGATCGAGTAGCGGAGCATCTCGGCCTGGGGAACCTGGGCCTTGATGCGCTGCAGGTTCCGTCCCGTGGGCTCCATTCCCAGGATGCGGCCGCGCTTGGAGTTCAGATCGCCGATGACGTCACCCATGAAGGACTCCGGCACCAGGACTTCGACCTCGTAGATCGGCTCGAGAAGAACCGGACCCGCCTTGACGGCTCCCTCCTTGAACGCCATGCTGCCGGCGATCTGGAAGGCCATGTCCGAGGAGTCGACGTCGTGCATCTTCCCATCGTACAGGCGCATCTTGACGTCGACCACCTGATAGCCCGCCAGGATTCCTTCCTCCATCGCCTTGCGGGCGCCCTTCTCGACGGCGGGGATGAAGTTCTTCGACACGACTCCGCCGACGATGCCGTCTTCGAAGACGAAGCCCTGGGCAGGCCGCTGAGCTCGACATGGACCTCGGCGAACTGTCCCCTGCCGCCCGACTGCTTCTTGTGGCGGGCCACCTGCTGGACCTTGCCGCGCAGGGTCTCGCGGTAGGGCACCTTGGGGGTGGAGAGTTCCACGTCCACGCCCATGCGCTTGAGCCGTTCGACGCAGAGATCGAGCTGCACGTCGCCCACGCCCGAGAGGATGGTCTCGCGGGTCTCGTCGAGCCGCTTGACCTTCAAGGTCGGGTCCTCCTGCATCAAGCGCTGCAGGTTGGCCGAGAGCTTGTCCTCGTCGGCCTTGGACCTGGCCCGGATGCAACGGGTGAAGAAGGACTCGGGCAGTTCCAGGGCTGGCAACTGCATCTTGTTGGCCGGGTCACAGAGGGTCTCCCCCGTGGCCGAGCCGCCCAGGCGTCCGACGGCCACGATGTCGCCAGCCTGGGCCTGATCGACCTTGTCCTGCTGCTTGCCCCGCATGGTGAAGATCGGGCCGAGTTTCTCATCCTCGCCCCGGTTGGGGTTGTGCAGCACCAAGTCCGGCCTCAGGGTCCCGGTATAGACCCGCATGTAGGAGATCTTGCCGACGTAGGGGTCCGAGCTGGTCTTGAAGATCAGCGCGGTCAGCGGGGCCTTGGCTTCCGCCGGGCGGCGGATCTCCTGGCCATCCGGGGTGGTTCCGGGCACTTCGGCGCAGGGAGCCGGAATCAGCTCCATGATGGCATCCAGCAGGAGCGAGACGCCCTTCAGGCTGGTCGAGGAACCGCACAGGGCGGGCACGATGCTGCCCGACTTGATGCGGCGGAACAGGCCGTCGCGGATCTCCTCGTCGGTCAGCTCCATGGTCTCGAGATACTTCTCGGTCAGCTCGTCGTCGGCTTCGGCCGCCTCTTCGGTCAACTTCTCGCGCCAACCGGCCAGGGCGTCCTGCAGGTCGGCCGGGATGGCGATCTCCTGAGGATGGCCCTTGGCGTCGAAGGTATAGGCCTTCTGGGATACCAGGTCCACGATTCCCTGGAAGGTCTCGGCCGTCCCGATGGGGATCTGCACCGGGACCACCCGGGCTCCGTGCAGCTTCTCGGCGCATTCGTCCATCAGGCGGAAGAAGTCCGCGTTCTCCTTGTCCATCTTGTTGACGAACAGGATCCTGGGCATCGAGCGTTCTTCGGTCAGGTCCCAGATCTTCTCCAGGCCCACCTCCATGGCCGAGTTCGCGGCCGCCACCAGGACGGCCCCCTCGCTGGCGCGCAGGGCGCCGAGGCTCTCGGCCAGGAAGTCGAAGAAGCCCGGGGTGTCCAGGATGTTGATCTTGCCCGTCTTCCATTCGATGGGGGCCAGGGCCGTGAACACGGTCATCTGGCGCTTGATTTCGTCGGGATCGAAGTCGGTGGTGGTGTGACCCTCCTCCACCTTGCCCAACCGGTCGATGGCGCCGGAAACGTACAGCGCCGCTTCGGCCAGCGAGGTCTTGCCCGCTCCCTGATGGCCGAATAGGCCGACGTTGCGAATCTGTTCAGTCGGATAGCTCTTCACGCGTGGTCCCTCCGTCCGTGGCGGATCTATTCTGTTGCGGCGCTCTCGATCGGGGCGTTCTCCTCGGCGGGCGCCTCAGGGACCTCAGGCGTCGTGGCGGCCTTGGCCACAGCCTTGGCCTTGTAGCCCTCGCGGTGCTCGATCGGGATGAACTTGCCTTCCTTGACGGCTGCTTCGCGGAGCCACTTGCTGCCGCCGATACGCACCCAGTCCTTTCCTTCCAGATTGGCGCCGGTGCTGCGGCACTTCGGCGGGCTGGGCTTCTTGGGCGAACTGCGAGCCATGTCTTGTCTACCTCCGGAATTCTTGCCGGATCCCATGGAATCAAGGGCGGATCGACGCGCCAGAGGCTTGTCGCCTCAGGATCCGGTCATGCCGCTCGAACTCAAGTTCGAATTGCGGGTCGAAAAATGTCCGCTTTCCTTCCTCTTTTTGCTCCCGATTCCTTCTGTCGGAAGGCCCGAGGCACGGGCTTTCAGAGTCGGGCCACGGCCTCCACCTCCACCCGGACCGCGCGAGGGAGCCCGGCCACCTGGACGGCCGAGCGCGCCGGGGGGACCTGGGCGAAGAAGCGCGCGTAGACCTGGTTGAACTCGTTGAAGTCCGCGAGGTCCTGCAGGAAGACGGTGGTCTTCAGGACCCGGTCCAGGCTGGAACCGGCGGCTTCCAGGACGGCCTGCAGGTTCTTGAGGACCTGCTCGGTCTGCTCGGCGGTGGTCTTTCCGACCAGCTCACCGCTTCGGGGATCCAGGGGGATCTGTCCCGAGCAGAACACCAGGTCTCCGCAGCGGATGGCCTGGGAGTAGGGGCCGATGGCGGCCGGGGCGTTCTCGGTGGTGATGGGGGTATGCTTTGAAGTCATGGCGGCGGATTCCACGACGATGGCGAGGCCCCTTCCCCGGGCAGGCCTGGCCCGGGGGGCGCAGAAATCAGCCTCCGTGAACTGGAAAATCGGGGCAGGCGCTCTGGCCTTTGCCGGCAGTCTGGCGCTCTATCTGGCCACCATGGCGCCCGGGCTGCCGCCCGGTCACGACAGCGCCGAACTGGTCACCGCGGCCACGGTCCTGGGGATCGCCCATCCGCCCGGATATCCGTTCTATGTCCTGATCGGCCACCTCTTCACCCGCCTCGTGCCCGGCGATCCGGCCTGGGCGATGAACCTCTTCGCCGCCCTGGCCGGGGCCCTGGGGGTCGGTCTGGCGACCTTTGCCATCGCCCGCTTCACGGGTCTGGCGCTGGCCGGTCTCCTGGCCGGAGCCCTCTTCGCCTGCGCGCGCACCCCCTGGCGCATGGCCGTGGGGGCAGAGGTCTTCTCGCTGCATCTGGCCCTGCTCGCGGCCTTGCTGGCCTTGGCTTCCTGCTGGAGGGAGGCCGACGATCCGGGACGCCGGCGCCTCCTGGCGCTGGGGGCCCTGGTCCTGGGCCTGGGGATGGCCCATCACCAGACGATCGTGCTGGTGCTTCCTGGTTTGCTGGGCTATCTGTGGCTGGCCCGGGACGGGCGGCCCGTGGGCTGGTCCTGGGCCTGCGTGCCGGCCCTGGTCCTGGGTCTGTCCCCCTATGCCTGGATGTCCTGGCGTGCTTCGCAGGGGCCTCCCTTGAACTGGGGCAACCCCGATTCGCCCGAGCGTCTCTGGTGGTCGGTCACGCGCCAGGGATACGGGGGGATCCAGCTCAGTCGGGCCTCGGGGACCCAGCCTGCGGGGGCCTTTCACCTGGAGGCCTGGGGGCGCTCGCTCCTGGCCTGGCAGTTTCCCTTCTTCGGGGGCCTTTTCGGAGTCTTGGGGGGGGGACTGGGGATTCTCCGCCGGAGGCCCGAGGCTCTGCTCTTCGGGTTCCTGTGGCTCATGGCGGGCCCGGTCTGGGCCCTGGTGGGCGCCCAGCCGCGAGGCGAGGGCTACCTGGACATGATGGAGCGATTCTATGCCTCCTCGGATCTGGGATTCGCGGGCCTGATCGGATTGGGCCTGGCCTGGGCCCTGCGCTTCCCCCGCGCCTGGGTCCGGAGTCTGTCCCTGGGAATCTGCGGGCTGAGCCTTCTGGGCGCGTTCCTCCTCAATCTTCCCGCATGTTCGGAGCGCGGTCAGCATCAGGTGCCCGAAAGCCTGGAGGCCATGCTTGCCGGGCTCCCTCCGGGGGCTCTGGTGGTGACGGGCAACGATCTGACCTCCGGGATTTTCTTCTACGCCACGATGGTCGAGGGCAGGCCCCTGACGCACGTGCCGGCCGGCCTGGGCACCTCGGAGTGGTTCCTGGCCACGCTGCCTTCGGACCAGGCCCGGGCGCTTCGGGAGGGAGGGTTGTCGGGTCTGCTCCGGCAGGCCAGGGCGCAAGGCCTTCCCGTCCATCTCGACTTCCTCCCTGCCGAGGTGGAGGGGTTCTTTGTCCCCGAAGGCCTGCTCTATCGCTATCTGGCTCCTGGTGAGCCGATTCCCGAGCGCGAACAGGCCTCGCGTCGCTCCCTGGCCATCCTGGACGGGGTGAGGCGTCGGGGAGACTATTCGCTGAAATCCGAGCGGCCATTCTGGACCCGGCACCTGGTGCGCACCTGGGCCTGGGCCTACCAGACGGCCGGGGAGGGCCTGGTCGGGACGGATCCCGAAGAGGCTTCCCGAGCCCTCCAGACCGCGCGGGGAATGCTGGGCGAACCGGGCCCGGAGGAGGGGATTTGAGGGCCTGCTGGCTTGCCCTGCTGGGGGCTTCGCTCGTTGCCTTCTCTCCGGGAGCAGCCTCGCTGGCTTCGGAGCCCGCGCAGGGGCCTCCGGCCGCCGTCGAGCGAGCCGACCTTGCCGGACAGGCCCTGCCTCTTGAACTCGAGCAGGCCTGGCGTCTGGCCCTGGCCCACAGTCCCGGGGTCGCGGCGGCCCTGGCGCGGATCACCCAGGCCCAGGAGCAGACCGAAGTCGCCTCGGCGCCGGCTCGGACCCAGGCCGCCCTGACGGGGTTCCGCGAGCAGGTCCGCACCACCCCCGGACCTCCCCTGGTGCTGAGCACGTTCGGGATGCGTCCCGGGGTCGTGGGGCTGGTCGAGGACCGTCCCTTCCAGACCGAGGGTTTTGAGTACGGGTCCAGTCAATTCCAGCTCGAGGTTCGCCAGCTCCTCTTCGACGGAGGCCAGATCGCGGCCCGCATCGCCTCGGCGCGGGCCCTGGAGGGGCAGGCCCGGGCGGCGCTTGGGGCGGTGGTGCGGGATCTGCGCCGGGATCTGGAAGAGGCCTGGCTGGAGGCTCTCCAGGCCCGCTTCCGGCTGGAGCTCGCCCAGGAAGCCGAGGTCCTGGCCCACGAGCAGATGCGGATGACCGAGATCCGTTTCGAGGAGGGGACGGCGGCGCGGGCCGATCTGGTCTTTGCCCGCGTTCCCGTGGCCCGGGCTGAACTGGATCGGGTCCAGGTCGAGAACTCGGTGGCGCTGGCCCAGGCAGACCTGAACCGGCTGCTCGGGTTGCCCCTGGGGACCCCCCTGGCCTTGTCCGGGCCTCCGCTGCCTCCGGCGTCGCCGGGTTCTCTCGAGGAAGCCGAAGAGCAGGCCTGCCAGACCCGTCCGGAGGTCCTCCAGGCCCGCTCGGCGCTGGAATCCTCGCGTCTGGCCCTGCAGGCCGTCGAGTCGGGACGCCACCCCGAGCTCTATGCGGTGGGCTCCACCAACGGGGTCTCCTACGACAAGGATCTGCTGCCCGGTGAGGCCGGTTGGCGGGTGGCCCTCGAGGCGCGCTGGGTCCTCCTGGACGGCAACCTCAAGACCCACGAGGTCCGTCAGGCGCGGGCCCGGGTCCAGGAGGCGGAGGCCAACTGGCGGGAGGCCCGCGAGTCGGTGGCCCTGCAGGTTCGCCGGGCCTGGCTGGAGCACCAGAGCGCCGAGCGCGCCTCCAAGGCTGCCGAGGTCGAAGTGGAGCGGGCCCGGGAGGCGCTGGCCATGGCGGAGGGACGTTATCGGAGCGGGGTGGCCGTCTTCCTGGAGGTCAGCCAGGCCCGGGTGGACCTGCTGGCGGCTCGAACCAGTCAGGTCGCCGCCCGCCACGAGGTCCTGCGGGCCCGGAGCCGCCTGGATTGGGCCCGGGGTCTGGAGCCCCCGGAGTGATCCGCGCCGAGCCCTCCTCGAAGCCTCGCTGATCCCGCACCAGGTACAGCGGGCGCCTTCGGACCTCGGTGTGGATCCGCTTGAGGTATTGCCCGAGGATCCCGAGAGTCAGGAACTGCCCGCCGGCCACGAGCAGGATCAGCGCTGCCAGGAAGGAGCGGTCCCAGCTCGGGCCCTGCTGGCCGGCCAGGTGTTCCCAGGCGACCCGCGTCCCCACCACCAGGCCCAGGCCGGTCGCTCCCAGGCCGAACCAGCTCGCCGCCCGGAGGGGAAGGGTCGAGAAGGCCATGATCCCGTCGGAGGCCAGCCCCAGCATGCGGGAGAGGGGATACTTGGTCGTGCCGGCGGCCCGGGGTTCCCTGGAGTAGCCGACCGTCGCCACCTCGAAGCCGAGCCAGGCGACCATTCCGCGGACGTAGCGATGCTGTTCAGGCATCGAGAGCAGGGAGTCCACCGCTCGGCGCGAGAGCAGCCGGAAGTCGCCGGTCTGGGCGGGGAGCGGGATGTCCGAGAACCGGTTGACCAGCCGGTAGAAGGCGCTGGCGGAGACGCGTTTGAACCAGGGATCGCCCCTCCGCTCCTGGCGCACGGCGCAGACCACGTCGGCCCCTCCCCGCCAGGCGGCGACCAGTTCGGCGATCACCTCCGGGGGATCCTGAAGGTCCGCATCCAGGGTCGTGACGGTTTCGCCCCGGGCCGACTCGAGCCCCGCCGTGATGGCGATCTGATGGCCGAAGTTCCGCGAGAGTCGCAAGAGGCAGACGCGGGGATCCTCCTGGGCCAGGCTCCTGAGGATCTCCCACGAGCCATCCTGGCTGCCGTCGTCGACGTACACCATCTCGTACTCGTCGCCCAGAGAGCGCATGGCCGAGGAGCAGCGTGCATGGAAGGCCTCGAGGACCTCTGCCTCGTTGCAGACCGGGACGACCACCGAGTGTCTCGGCATCAGCGGCATGCCGGCTCCCTTCGAGCGGGATCGCGAAAGCCTCCTGCGAGGGCCTTGATTCCGGACCGACCCTACCACAAGGGAACGGAGTGGTCGAGTTCTCAGGTGCCGGCCCGGGTGACCTCCTCATGGAAGCGGGCCAGGGCCTCGCCGACCTCCTGCAATCGGGCCTGCATCTCGGGCAGGACGGTCGGATTCTCGAAGTCCAGGGCTTCGAGCACGGCCTCCACGATTTCGCGCAGATAGGCCACCAGGGTCTCGAGCTCCTCTTGATAGGAGGACAAGGTCTGATCCTCGACGTTCCGGACCAGGGGAGCCACCTGTTCGCGCATCTGGTTCTCGGCCCGCTCGAGGGTCTGCAGGAATCCGGCGATCTGTTCTCGGGCCTGGGGGGCCGGGAGCCTTCCGTTGCCCGCATCCTCGAGGATCTCGACCAGTCTTCGGAAGTTTCCCGAGAGGCTGGAGGGATCTCCTGCCGGGATGGTCCGAGCCCCTGAGTCGAAGAGATCCAGGCTGGCCGAGGACCCGGACGCGCTCGAGAAGGGCAGGGGCCGGGCACAGTGCCCGCAGCGGCTTGAGTCCGGGGGGTTGTGTCCTGCGCATTCCGGGCAGGTGGAAACCTGGGAGGAGGCGGCGCTCCGGGCCTCGGGCCGGTTCTTGAGCTCGATCAGGGCCCGGGTCGGGGAGAGAAGCGCCTCGAAGGAGCCCAGCAGGAGGTCCCGGTGGCCCGACCCGAGGTATTCCTCGGCCAGATCCAGGGCCTGGCGCTGATCGGCCAGGGCCGCCAGGACCTGCCGGGCATGCTCGGCCTCCTCCGCGCTCCGGGCGCCTGTCTGGAGCAGTTGGGACTGGAACTGCTCCTGAAGGGCGCGCAGGGCCTGGATCTTCCCTTCCAGGCGGCAATCCGGGACCGAGCCCGTGTAGACCCCGTGGAGGAGGGCGGCCAGTTCCTCGAAGTGGCCAGCCCCGGAAAGGGAAGGGAGTCTGGCCAGTCGCTCTTCGAGACCAGCCTGGATCCGGTCCAGGTCGCTGGCCAGGAATTGGTAGCGGTTGATCGCCTCCGCCAGGTCCCCCGGGTCCGCTGGCCGGCGATGGAGGAGATCCAGCTCGGCGTCCATCCTGGCCAGGAGCTCGAAGATTCCGGGGAGGAACTCGTCGCGCAGGGAGAGGGGCATGAAGGTGGCGCTCTCCAGGATGGCCGCCTCCCGGGCCAGGCCCTGGTGGAATCGGGTGAGTTCCCCGAGATCCTCCTCCATGCGGGCCAGCCCGGGCTCACCTGCCTGAAGGGCCTGGATGGAGCGAGCCAGCCGATCCAGGACGGGGTTCTCCGAAAAGACCAGTCCGGAGTGCTGCACCTCGCGCATCCCTTGGAAGATCCGACCCAGGGCCAGCATTCCCCGGTCCATCAAGGAGAGGGCCTGGGAGAGATCGACCGGGTCCTGGCCTTCCTGCAGGTACAGGAAGAGACCTCCGGCGGCCTGCTCCAGCGATCCGGTCACCTCCTCGAGCCCCTCGGCCAGATCGGCCCGCTCCGGGTGGCGATCGCGGAAGCGGCCGGCCACCTGGCGCAGGTACTGAAGGAAGCCTCGAAGAGCGGGAAGGCGGGCCCGGAGATCCTCGGAGAAGTCCTTCTCCATCTTGAGCTGGTTCAGCGCCAGCGTGATCATCTCGTCGAGGATCGGCACGTCGCTGAAGTGGGGCATCCTCCGAGCCGTCTCGCGCAGGCCCTCGAGGGTCTGGCTCACCCGCCCGGCCACCCGTTCCAGAGGCTCGACCAGGGCGCCGAGGGTCTCCGGGTCCTGGCTTTGGACCGCCTCGGCCAGGCCGGTCAGGATCCCCGCCTGCTCGGAGAGGGCCGTCTCGGCACGGGTGCAGAGGTCCTCGAATCCCCGGGCTGCGGCCAGGAGGGGCAGACCGTTCCGGGTCCTGGCCTGAAGGGTCCGGGTATAGGCGGCGGCTTCCAGCAGGGCGGGTTTGAGGGCCTCCCAGTCCGGAGATGGGGAGCGGCGCAGGATGTTGACCAGGCGGGTCATGGGGCGGGCCAGGGGATGCTCTGTCATGGGTGCCTCCAAGTGCAAAGGCCCGGGTTTCCCCGGGCCTGGTCAGGCCGGGACCCGGGCCCCGGAAGATTCGGGCCTGGAGAAGTCCAGGCTACCAGAAGGAGTAGCCCCGACCGGCGCCCCAGCCCTGGTTCCACAGGTTGGCGGACTGGGAGGGGTTCCAGGCCTTGAGGTAGGCGCTGACCAGCTCGGCCAGGTTGAACTGGCTTGAGGGGAAGGTCCCGGTGGTCTCCGCCGTCCCATTCCAGCCGCCGCTCCAGCCGCTCAGGCCGCCCGGGCCGTACACGCCGCCCACGGCCATCCCGAAGGAGCCGCCGATGGCGCCCTGGGAACCCTGGGTCCCGTTGTAGCCGGCCCAGACCGCGCTGCGAACCTCCTGGGAGCGCGTCTCGACTCCGAAGCTGCCCTCCATGGTCTTGGAGTCGTAGTCCCCGACGTTCAGGGAGGTGATCCCGAACTCGGAAAGCTCGCGAAGCTCGCCCGCATCCACCTTGCCGTCGGCATTGGAGTCCATCCAGATCTGCAGGCCCTCGAGCTCTTCGCCCTTGACCAGGCCGTCGCCGTCCTTGTCGAAGTGGAAGGCCAGCTTCTCGTACCCGTTGGCGAAGCGCTTCTTGCCATCGGTGTCGAACTCGCCGAAGAGCTCCTTGCTGGAGGTGATCTTTCCGTCCTTGTCGACATCCCAGACCAGCAGGCCATCCCCGCCGTTCTTGGCCAGCCACTCGGTCTTCTCGCGGGTCTCCTGCTTGCCCCAGTGGTACTCCTCCTTGCCTCCGGCCCCGGTGCGCTTCAGCTCGCCCTGGACCGTGCCGTCCTTGTCCACGTACAGCTTGCGCCCGTCCTCTTCGATCCAGCGCCCGCCCGGGACGCTGGGAGCGCCGTTGCCTGGACGGCGCTGGAGGCTCTTGAATTCCCAACTGCTCTTGGTGGGGTCGATGTCGAAGAGCGCGGTGGCTCCGTCGATCTTTCCGTTGCCCAGGACGTTGGCGCCCGTGATGTCGGGCTTGCCATTGCCGTTGAGATCCAGGACGATGGGCGAGCGCTGGGTGGTCTTCTGTCCGTCCACATGGTCGAACCAGACGTCCCACATCTTGCCGGGAGTCTCGGTGACCACCTCTTCCACCCAGACCGCCGAACCCAGGTTCATCATGTGGTCGGAGTAGTTGGAGCCCACCGCGCCCTGATTGAGGTAGGAGTCACCGATGTAGTAGCCCGCCATCTCGCCCATGGTGCCCATGCCGGCAAAGGCCCCGCCATAGGTCCCGAAGCTGCCGCTATAGCCGGCGTCGCCCCAAGGGCCCCCCAGCAGGGTGGACGAGACTCCCGATTGGCCCTGGTATCCGGTGGCCGCCATGGGAAGGCCTGGGCCTCCGAGGGTGAACCCGACCCCCTGTGGGCCGTAGACCTGGCCAGAACCGACGTACATGGCGTTTCGCCTCCTCAAGACTCGAGCTCTTCATGTCCTTATCAGGTCAACCCGGCCTCAAGTCAACATGTCTGGACAAAGGATCGAGTCCGCCTGGGGCTTTGGCGAGGTCGTTCCGGGATCAGCCCAGGCGGGTGGCCAGTCGGCGGGCCTCCAACAGGGTCTCGCGACAGTCGACGTTGAAGGCCGTCTCGGCGTAGGGGGATTCGATTCCCGCGCAGGGGACCCCCAGAAGCCTCCGGGCGGATTCTTCGGCCAGGGGCACGCTCAGGCGGCGCAGCGCGAAGGCCAGGACCGTCCGCCACCCCAGGATGGCCGCCAGGCGCAGCGGGTTCTTGCGGGCCCGAGCCAGCTCCTTCAGGGCCTGCTCCATGCGTTCAGCCACCTGGGGGCGCAGCGCCACCAGTCCGGTTCCGCAGAAGGTGCCCTCGGCAAGTCGGGCCCAGGTGTGGCGCACTCCGGGAAACTTCTCCTCCGAGACCTCCTTGCGCATGAACCCGTACCAGACCGAGGCCTCGGGCCGTCCGGCGCATCTCCCCAGGAAGTCGGTCACCGCCGAGCTGCTCAGGAAGGGCAGATCGCCGGCCACGGTCAGTACCGGGGCCTGGGAATCCCGGGTGCACTCCAGGCCCGCGCGCAGGGATTGGATCAGATCGGCGCCGGCGGGAGCCACCTGGTCGGCGCCCTCCCATTCGGGTCCCAGGCTTCCGGGGTCGACCGGACTGACCAGGATCACCCGCTCGATGCGAGGCGACTCGACCAGGGCGCGCAGGGTCCTGGCGGCCATGGGAAGCGGGCCGATGGGAAGAAGGCCCTTCCCAGGAGGAGCGCTCTCGCCCTCGGGGAGGCTTTCGAGGTGTCCTCCGGCCAGAAGGACCGCCTCGACGCGGTCTGGGAAGCTCATCGGGGGGACCTCCGGAAGCGGGTGCACAGGACCTGGCCCAGGCCTTCCAGGCGGGCGGCCACGGGGGCCGGGTCACCGTTGGAGCCCAGCAGGCCGAAGAGGGTCGAGCCGCTGCCGCAGAGCCTGGCCACCGAGCAGCCGGCCTGCAGCATCTTCGCCCTCAGCTCGGAGAGCTCCGGGCGCAGGGCCTCGGCGGCAGGCTCCAGGTCGTTGCCGACGGCTTCGAGAAGGTCCTCGGCCCGACCGCTCGGCAGGGCGGACACCACGCGCTCGACGCTTCCTCTTCCCGGTCTTCGGGCCGCGTCGGGAAGCCGATCCCAGCTCTGGTAGACCTCGGGGGTGCTCAGCGGGAAGGGCGGGATCAGCAGGATCACGGGCAGATCGGGTGGAGGAGGCAGGGGGCTGAGGATCTCGCCGCGCCCCTGCCCCCGGGCGGTCCCACCGTCCAGGCCGAAGGCCACATCGGCTCCCAGTCGGGCGGCCAGGCGGAGCAGATCGCCCCGGCTCAGGGGGAGCCGGTGGGCCCGGGCCACCCCCAGGAGCGCGGCTGCGGCGTCGGCGCTGCCGCCGCCCAGGCCTCCCCCGGCCGGGATCCTCTTGACCAGGTGCAACCGGGTGGGCAGTTCCCGGCCGACCTGGTCCTCCAGGCTTCGCAGGGCCCGCATGACCAGGTTCTCCTCATCGGCCAGGACCCGGGCGCCCCGGGCGATCTCGTCCCGGAGGACCAGCTCGGTCCGCGCCGCCGGTTGGACTTCCAGGAGATCCTCGAGCTCCAGCCAGGTGAAGACGGTGTCCAGCTCATGGTATCCGCCTGGAAGGAGCCCACGGATCTCCAGGGCCAGGTTCAACTTGGCCGGGGCCGAGCAGAGCAGGGGGGTCAAGGGGCCTCCTGGGCGGTGGTGGAGGTCGGGGGCTCATAGACCAGCGGAGTCGTCAGGACTTCGGCCTGGGCTTGAGCCAGGCGGCGGAGCGCCTCGAAGTCCTCAGGGTTGACCCAGGTCCTCTGCATCACCAGCCGACTGTAGAGCCAGACGTGGCTTCCCTCCTGGCGGGTCGTGCTGAAGAAGGAGCCCAGCGGCGTCTGGATCGACTGGTCCGCAGGCACCTCGAGGATCCGGCTGCCCTCCGGAAGGGCCAGGTGGATCCGCACGTCGTCCCGGAACGGGAACTCGAAGCGGGCCGGGAAGAGGCGGGCCCCGGAATCCGCCAGGGAGGCCAGCCGATCGCCGCCATACAGGGGCAGGGGCAGGGCCCGAGTCCGGCCATCCTCGCGGGAAGCCGCCAATTCGGGGAAGACCAGGGTGGTCGAGACCTGGAAGGGAGCCCCGGGGGCGAGCTTCTCGGGGAAGTAGTGCGAGTAGAGCCGACCGCTCACCGCGAAGCCCTGGATCAGGCTGTGGAAGAGCCGGTCCAGCAGCCTTTCCCGCTCAGAGCCCGGAGTACCGGCCAGCTCCTGCTCCAGGGAGCGCCACAGGGCGGCGTTGGCCCCTTCCGAGGTCAAGGACATGATCAGCTCGGCCTGGCCCTCCGGCTCGATGCGGACCTCCATCTCGACGTCCCGCAGGTTCTCGTCGGGGGAGGAGACGGGAGTGGAGATCTTCTCAGATCCTTCGGGGCGGACCAGGAGGGCGCCCACTCCCTGGGCTCCTCCTGGCGCGGAGTTCAGGAGTTCTCCGGGGGAGGCGGGATCGATCCACCACCAGCCACCCCGGGGACGGGCGATCCTCAGGAGGACCCGGGCCACCTTCTCGGGCTGGGGAAGTTCTCGCTCCAGGCGCTCTTCGCGCAGGCTCGAGGCCAGGACGGGCGTGGCCTCCAGGCCCAGGCGGCGCAGGGTGGCGCTCAGGAGGAGCGCCATGTCCGTGGGGCTGAGGATCTGCGCCCGGAGCGCCTGGCTGGCGGGTGCAGGATTCCAGGGGTCCGAGAGGTTCTCCTGGATCTTGTAGCGTCGGGCGGCCCAGGTCAGGACCGCCCGGATCTTCTCCTCGGCCGGGCGGGAAGCCGGGACGAGGCCCGCACTCACCAGGTCCAGACCCCGGTCCTGCTCCAATGCGGCCTGCCAGCGGCGTCCGAACCAGTCCCCGAGATCCTGCCAGGAGTCCAGGTTTCCGACCTCGATCCGGTGCAGGCAGCGCTCGACCGGAGGCATCGCCGGCTCCGGGACCAGGGCCGGGACGTTGCGGACCTCCCAGCGCAGGATGCGCATTCCGTCCTGGACGCTCTCACGGGGACGTCCTGGCGTGACCCCGGGGGCGCTCCAGTGGATTTTGGAGTCCTGGGGGACGCGAACCGTGAAGGTGGAGGAGAGGATCGGCTCCAGGTTCTGGACGAAGGAGGCCCCCCACCAGCGCCCGTCAGGTCGCGGGGAGCGCCGGGTCCGCAGACGGAACTCGAGGACCGAGCCCGGACGGACATCCGGGAATTCCAGGCGGAAGAGCCTCTGCTCGCGGTACAGGGGGGAATCAGGGGCCAGGGGGAGGTCCTGGATGTTGGAGGCCGGGACATCCAGGACTTCGCCGTCCGGGCTGATGGTGCGGGCCTGCTCCACCTCGATGCTCTCGAGCCCGGCCCGATAGGTCCTGGCCAGGATGGAAGTGGAGGCGGCCCCTTCGGGGGTCAGGACCTTGATCGCGTCGTGCTCGGTGTAGACCGTGTGTCCGTCGGGCAGGACCTCGAACCCGATCTCGTCCAGGAGATACAGGGCCTGGGCTCCCGGGAATTCCTTCGCGCCGGGGGAATCTGCGAAGCGCGTCTCCTTGCGGACCAGCGAGCGGGTCGGAGCAGCCAGGGCCGGCAGGTTGGCCCCCAGGGCAAGGATCAAGAGCGCCGGGATCCAGGCCCGGAGGCCAAGGGAAAAGGACATGGGGGCTCCTCTGGAATCGGGAGGGCCCGTCTTCCCGGGCCCTCAAGTGAAGGGAACAGTCAGTCCCGAGCCGGTTTGCGACTGGGACTCAGGGCATTCTCGATATCCTGCTGGGTGGCCCCTTGCTTGTTGGCCAGGACCGTCAGGAGCAGGACGGTCTTGTCGAGGTTGTGGTCCAGGCTGGACAGACGCAGGACCACGTAGATCGGGATCGCGATATTGAAGACGAGCACGTACAGGAGCACGCCGACCCAGGCCAGGGGAGAAAGTACCATCAATCCAGCCTCCAGCGGGCGCCCGGAATGCGCCCCTGATTGAGGCGGAGATCTTCTTGCCGGGGGACCCATCCCCTCCTGCGGACCCCGAGTTTCAGTCCAGCTTGAGGTTTCGAATCTGGTCGAACCAGGATTCCACCGGACCGGTCAGGGCTTGGGGCAGGGAGGGCCAGGCCACGTGCAGGCCCACCCCCAGGACGAACAGGAAGAGCACCACGATGACCAGCCTGGCGAAGGCGGCCCGGCGTGCGGCGTGCAGGGCCTCTTCGTCCCGTCGCGTCATGTCGGCGAAGCGCTCGCTGCTCTTCTGGGCGTTCTCGCTGCACTCCGTGGAGCAGAAGCGCGAGTTGCCCGGGCCCATGACGATGCATTCCTCGCAGATCGGGCGCAGGCAGGCGGCACAGCGGATATCGGTTTCACGATCCTTGTGGCGTAGGCAGACGCTGCTCATGGTACCATCCAGATATCGGTCGGTGTGGCGCCGACCGGGATTCTCGTCCGGACCATCCGGGTCGAGGGGTTGACCACGACGATCTGGTTGGGGGTGCTGGTGGCGACCCAGAGTTCCGCTTCTTCGCCGACCAGGTACCAGCACGCCGCCGAGGGTTTGCCCTGGAGTTCGACGGTACTGCGCAGTTTGCGGTCCTCGAGCCCGAGGACTCCCAGGGTTCCCGAGGCATTGACCGACCAGATCTCCTGGCCATTTGGAGAAATCAGGATCTGCTGGATGTCCGAACCTCCCACCTGGAGGATGCGGGGACCGGGTTGGAGGTTCTCGGCCCGATAGGTCAGGATATGGGAGGTGGTGGTCTGGGCGACCAGCAGGGTTCGGGCGTCCGGGGTCAGGGCCAGGGGACCCGGGGCATCCACGTCCTCGGTGGCCAGGACCTTCAAGGGCGAGGGCTCCAGGGCGGTCAGCCGGTTCCCCAGCAGGCTGCTGACGAAGATCCGCTGACCGGCATCGGGGATCTGGGGATCCGGGCTCGGCGTCGGCCGCGAGCCGGACGCTTCGGCGGGAGACGGGCCGGCCAGCGTGGCGGCCAGTCCCTGGACACCCGGGCCGGCGGTGAAGACCCCGATCATCGAGTCCTTGGGTCGGAAGACCCCCGACTCGACCTCCATGGGGATCTCCTCGCTCGAGAGCTTCACGAAGCCCACCTGACCGGTCTGGGAGTGCAGGACGTACAGCCAGCCTCCGCCCGGGCCCATGATCAGCTCTTCCGGGCCGGGTCCCACCGGAATCATGCCGACGACGCGGTTGGAAAGCGAGTTGAGCAGGAAGAGGTTGGGGAATTCGGCGCTCGCGGCGTAGAGCCGGGTTCCTTCGGGGGTGGAGACCAGCGAATGGATCGGCCGGTCCATGACGATTCGCGTCAAGGGCTTCTTCTCGCGGGCATCCAGGACCACGATCTCGCGACCACAGGCCACGTAGGCCGCGGGGCCTTCCCGAGGGTGGATCGGCGGGTTGAGCACGAACCAGGTTCCCACGACCAGGGCCAGGACGCCGAGGATCTCGCTGGCCACCAGCCAGAGGGGTTGCCTCATGAAGCCCCAGAGGGCATCCTGCCACAGGCGGTTGAGATCCAGCAGCTTGACCCAGGGCTCCTGGGGGGCCTTGGCAGTGGGCGCCGCAGGGGGCGGCGGGTTGAGGACGCGGTCGAAGGCCTTCTTGAGCTCCTCGAAGGAGGCGTAGGTCCGTTGACCGTCGGCGGTGAGCAGGCGGATCAGGATCCTGGAGAGCTCCTCGGAGATCTCCTCGTCTCCGGTCAGGCCGAAGGGGCCCGGAGGCTTGCGCGTCAGCAGGAAGACCAGGGTGTCTCCCAGGCTGCGCATCTCATCGGCCAGGACCTCTCGGTTGGCCGAGAAGCTGCGGGTCTCCTCCTCGTCGAAGAAGCGGTCCAGGCCATAGTTGATCAGCTTGAGCTGCTCTTCGCTGGTCATCATGATGTGCGTGGTGTTGAGCACATCGAAGATGAAGGGCGCGGGCCGGTCGTGCATGTAGTGCAGCGCGTCGCACAGGTCCATGGCCCAGCGCAGCACCTGGGGCTCGGGCAGCGGCTTGACGCTCATGTCCAGCAGCGTCTTGAGGGTGATGCCCTCGACGCGCTCCATCACCACGTATTGCCGGCGTCCCTCCGAGAAGTGGAGGAAGATCTTCGAGAGGTTGGGATGGTCGAACTGGGTCAGGATCAGGAGCGCTTCGCGGAACTGCTGGACCCGCTTGTCGACCTCCTCGGCCGGCATGTGGGGGGGCGGGATGACCTCCTTGAGCAGCAGGACCTGACGGGTCTCCCGCTCGCGGATGGTGTAGACTCCGCCTTCGTCGACGAAGGTCAGGGTCTTGATCACCTCGTAGCGGCCTTCGCAAAGTTCCTGTCCGGGCAGCAGCTCTTTTGCCATCGGGCAGTACTTCCCAGGAGCCGGGAGAGGTTCCTGCCGTCGACTACTCGGGATCCCCCACGGACTCCAGGGCGCGCCGGGCGGGCTCCAGGGCCGTCTCCTCGGGAGCCCCTGAGGGGATCTCTCCGGGCTTGGGCGGATTGTCCTCCAGCCAGGCCTTCTGCTCGATGGTCAGGACGTCGAGCATCTCGTCCCGGGCCCCGCCGAGGTCCCGGTAGGAGGTCTCCAGGCCTCGGACCACCTCGGCCAGTTGGCGGGCCTGGGCCGGGGTCAGTTCCAGCTCGCCCTGGGATTCCAGCTCGAGGATCCCCAGCAGCAGGTCCTGAGGCGTCAAGGGCCTGTTCAGGCGGTCGGGGAGGCCTGCGGTGGCCGACGGCGAGGGAGTCGCTCCCGCGCCTGGACCGGGTCCCGGACCCACCTGGGATGGGCTCTGCAGGTACAGGAGGACGGCTCCCTCGGGGATCGGCACTCCGGGAGGCGGTGGGACCGTCAGGGTGGGGTAGGGGTTGTTCTGGGAGGGCTGCAGGCCCTGGACCGGAGCCGCAGGCAAGGCCGGCGCGGTTCCGTCCGGAGAGGTCGGGCTCAGGGAGGAGCTCGCCGTCGGGCTTCCCCCGGGAAGGCCGAAGAGCAGGAGGGCCTGGAGGACCAGGGCCAGGCCTGAGAGGAGCATGATCAGGGGGCGTCGCGTGCGGCCCCGATTCTGGGAGCGTCTGGAGGTTCGCATGGTCGGTGGGAGGGGGGTTCTGTCGAGAGGGGCCGGTTCCCTTCCGGGGAGGAGTCCTCCAGATTCCGGGCGAAGCCGGGCCAGCCTCATGCCACGCCGAGCCGGACCCCGGAAATCGTCGGACTGGCTCGCCTCCGCGCGGAGCCGGTGCGAGCCGTATACCGGTCAGGAAACCTGGTCGGCCTTGGGCTCGGATGTGGTGCGCGAGGTCCTCCCCTCGGGGCTGCGGGTCCTGGTCCAGGAGGTCTATCCCGCCTCGGTCGTCAGCGTCGCTTTCTGGATCGGGATCGGCTCCCTGCACGAGACCGATGGGAATGCCGGGATCTCGCACTTCCTCGAGCATATGCTCTTCAAGGGATCGGCAGCCCGTCCGAGCGGCACCCTGACCCGCGAGATCCATGCCCTGGGCGGGTACGTCAATGCCTTCACGAGCTTTGAGTCTACGTGTCTGTGGTGCGTGGTCCCCAGCCGCCATCTGGAGACGGTCCTGGAGGCCCTCGCCGAGACGGTCCTGCACCCCCTCCTCGAAGATCTGGAGGCCGAACGGGAGATCGGGGTGATCCTGGACGAGATGCGCATGCGCCAGGATCGCCCCGAGGCCTGGTGCACCCAGCAACTGCTCCGCCTGGCCTACCCGCGGCATCCCTATGGCCGTCCCGTGATCGGGCTCGAATCCGTCCTGCGATCCATGACGGCCTCCCAGCTCCGAGCCCATCACCGGGCCCACTACGTGGGCCGCAACATGGCCGTGGTCGTGGTGGGGGATGTCCAGGCCGCGCCGACCCTGGAGCGGATCGGGGACCTCCTGGCGACCGTGACGCCCGGGCAGGCCCTCCCGAGTCGCCCCGAGCCCGAGTCTCCCCAGGAGGCTCTGCGCCGCCTGGATCTCGAGCAGGACCTCTCCTCGGCCCACCTGCAGATGCTCTTCCCCGTGCCCGGTCTCTTCAGTCCGGAGGCGCCCGCCTGCGATCTTCTGGCCTCGGTGCTGGGCGAGGGGCGCTCCTCGCGCCTGTGTCGGCGGCTGCGCGAGCGGGAGGGCCTGGTCAGCCGGGTCGGCTGTTCGGCCTTCCTGGAACGCGAGCCCGGCTTCTTCCTGGTGGATTGCACCCTGCCTCCCGAGAATCTCAAGGCCGTCGAGGCCGGGATCTTCGAGGAGTTGGAGGCCCTGGGAAGGGAGGGGCCGACTGCCCGGGAGATGCAGAAGGCCAGGAATCGGGCGGAGAGCACCTTCGTCTTCAACCAGGAGACGGTGGAAGGCATCGCGCGCACGCTGGGCCACTTCGAGATGCTGGGGGACCACACCCTGGCCCAACTCCATGTCCGCCGCCTGGCCGCGGTCCGCTCCGAAGAGGTCCTGGCGGCCTGCCGGGACCATCTGCGGACGGAACGCTGCAGCGTGGTCCATTATCGACCTCCCGGGGCGAGGACGGTTTCGTGAGCCCTTCCTGCCGGGGCCTGTCCCCAAGAATGCACCTCGGCCCCGGGGGACTCCGCATCGTGGTGGCCGAGAACCACGCCACGCCCATCACGGCGGTCGCGGTCTACTGTCTGGGAGGAGTCCGCAACGAGCGCCGGGAGCTCTCGGGAATCACCCATCTGGCCCAGCGGATGCTGCTCAAGGGGACCCGGCGCAGGGATGCCGAGGATCTGGCCGAGGAACTGGAGTTCCTGGGGGCGCGCTACGCACCTTTCACCTCAAAGGATCTGGTGGGAGCCACGCTCTCGGTGCTCTCCCGGAACCTGCCCAGGGCCCTGGATCTCCTGGCCGAGTGCATCCTGGAGCCCGCCTTCCTGCCCGAGGAACTCGAAAGGGAGAGGCGCCTGGTCCTGACCGAAATCCGGCGGCGCCAGGACGACGGTTTCGCGTATGCGATGGATCTCTCGGAGGCGGCCCTGTATCGCCGCCATCCCTACCGCCTCCCCGTGGCGGGCACCCAGGCCAGCGTCCGGCGCCTGGAGCGCAAGCACCTGATTCGCTGGCATGGGCGCCTCTACTCTCCGGATCGGATGGTGGTGGCGGTGGTGGGGGACCTTCGCGCCAGCCAGATGCGGGATCTGGTCGCGGAGGCCTTCGCCCCCCTGGATCGTCCCCTTCCCGGCCTGCCTGAGCCGGAGCCCGAGGAGCCTCCCGAGACTCCTCGCCTCCGGTGCCGACGACGAGCCAGACAGCACGTGGCCCTGGCCTTGTCCTTCATGGGTCCCCCCTTCCCGTCTCCGGAGTTCCTGGCCCTGGACGTGCTGGCCCAGGTCCTGGCCGGGATGAGCGGCCGGCTCTTCACCGAACTTCGCGATCGCCGGGGTTTGGGCTATGCGGTGGGAGCAGGACTGGAGCCCCGGCGGGACCGGGCCCACTTCGGATTCCACCTGGGGACCTCCCTGGAGCACCGTCAGGTCGCCCTGCAGGGCCTTCTCGAGGAGTTGCGCCGGGTGCGCGAGGTTCCGGTCTCGCGACAGGAACTCGCGAAGGTCCGCCGCCATCTCCTGGGCCTCTTCGCCATCGCCATGCAGCGCAAGGCCGTGCAGGCCTCCCGCCTGGCCTTCTTCGAGTTGATGGGGGCGGGGCACGGGTTCCTGGAAGGCTATCCGGAGGCCATCCGACGGGTGACCCCTGAGGCCATGCTCTCGGCCGCGCAGACCCACCTGCGGCTGGAGGGCTACGGGTGCGGGCAGGTCCTGCCCCATGCCCCCTCTCGGTCGAGCCGCTAGCGGCTGATCCGGAAGATCGCCACCCGGAAGGGGTGCACCGAGACCGAGTCCAGGGTCTCTCCGCCCTGGTCCCAGGAGGGCTCCAGGCCCTCGTAGACCGGTGCACCGAACTCGCTGCGCATGGTCTGGTGGATCCGCTCATAACGGAGGCGGCCGTCTTCCAGGTCGATCCGGTAGGCTCCCCGGTCGGTCAGGTGCGCGCAGAATCTCTCGTGGAGCACGGCATACTCGTACCCTTCAGCCAGGACCTGCTCGAGATCCTCGGGATCGAAGGGCGGCGGTTCGCGCTCGCCCAGGGCAACCAGCCAGCGGAGGAAGGGTTGGGTGGAGAGGTGGTAGGGCTCGTACAGCCAGTAGTCCTTGCCTGCCATGTAGTGAGGACGCCCGAAGAGCCCCTTGCCTCCGTGCATGGCCAGATGAAGGTCCACCAGGGTCAGGTCGCTGCCATGGTAGTAGTCGCGGTTGAAGGTGAAGTCGCGGGGGACCTCCCAATAGCGCCGGCCGATCGGCAGGTAGATGTAGCCGCTTCCCCGGCCCTCGGCCAGGTACAGGGGGGGGATCACCACTTCCGAACGCAGCAGGGGCAGTTGTCCCCGCCCGAACATCTCCAGGGCCAGGACTCCCAGGAGGACCGCCGTCACCGCCAGGGCCGCGACCCCCCTCAGCCTGGCCTTGCGCAGCAGCCAGTCCAGGTTTCCCGCCACCAGGACGGAGACGCACATCGCGAAGACGAACATCGACTGGTTGGGCCAGAAGAGCTTTTCCAGAAGCGGGAAGTGCAGGATCAGGGGCAGATAGGGAAGGGGGACAGGTTGGCCGCCGATCTGGATCACCTCGCCCCCGAACTTCAGATAAGGTCCCAGGGGCAGAAGATAGAAGACGAAGGCCCCGAAGAGCCAGAAACCGCCCCGGCGCAGCAGCAGGGCCGGGAGGAGCGCCAGGAGCGTTGCGTTGGCCAGGAAGGTGTGCTGGGTCGGGATCCACCAGGGCGGGGTGAATCCCGAATGGGCTCCGCGAGGAGGCTGGCGCAGCGGGTAGTCGGCTTCGGCCGAGAAGGCGGTGGCCTGCCGGGTCAGTCGCTCCAGGGAGGGGCGGTCGCCCGGATCGGGCCGGACCAGCCCCGGCAGGCGTTCGTCGGTGACCAGCCGCACCAGGTAGGGGTGGGCGGCGGGCATGCACACGACCAGGAAGGTCAAAAGGTAGAAGACCAGGTTTCGCCCCCAGGGCCCCAGGGTCGGCGGCTTTCGGGTCAAGAGATGCCAGGCCAGCCAGACCAGGGTGAACAGGATCATGAAGTGGCCGTAGAACCAGTAGTTGGCCGTCACCAGCGCCAGGGCGCCTCCGGCCAGGGCCCAGGCCCAGGGCTCCGGCCGACGCCAGGTCCAGAGAAGGGCCAGGGCGGCCAGGGCGGCCAGGAAGGTCTGGGCCTCCACGATCCGTCCGGTGATCAGCATGTGGAAGGTCCAGGGGTTGAAGGAGAAGACGAGCCCGCCCACCCAGGAGGCCAGGCGCCCCGCCCCGGTGGCCCGGGCCAGCGCCATCCCCGCCAGGGCATTGGCAACGAGGATCAGCCAGCACTTGACGTTGTGGTAGGCCGGCAGGCCGAAGAGGAGATCCAGGGGCCAGGTCCAGACGAAGTCCATGCCGTTGGAGAGGCTGTTCTTCTCGGGGAAGGAGACCGAAATCCGATAGATCTCGCCGAGGTTGGCCAGAGTGCCCAGGAAGCCCCGCTCCTGCAGGTTCGAGCGCAGAAGATCCGTCTGGAACTCGCGCCAGGAGTAGTAGTGCCACATGGTCTGGGCCGTGTTCTCGAAACCCAGATAGCCCAGGACATGGCTGTCAAGCTGCAGGGCCAGCGGCCAGGTGACGGCCACGGCCAGGGCCAGGTAGGCCAGCAGGGCGGCCAGCCAGGGACCGGCCCGGTGCAGGAGTCTTCGGGCAGGATTCACGCGCTCGGGGCCTCCTTCCGGCGCTCATGGACCGAACGGATGAAGAGCTCCAGGGCCCGTGGAGACGGGAAGGGCTCCCAGCGCCGCAGCGGCAGCGCGAGGGCTTCCTGGCGCTGCTGCGCCGTCAGGAGCCGGCGAGCCTGGGCATGGGTCTGGTGCAGGATCTCCAGGACCTTGCGCAGCTCCACCTCGCGCTTGAGGATGGCCCGGGCCTGGGCCGGGGTGATCGGCTCGTGGGGATCGTCGAGAAGCCGCGTCATCGAGACCGCCAGCCGGGTCGGGGCCAGGCGCATCGGCAGGGGGGCCGGGCTTTGGGCCGGGGCCTCGGCCTCGGCCTGGTGGGCCCGCTCATCCAGGCGGTGCAGCCAGACCAGGAGCAGGTCCAGGCCGGCGCTGTCCAGGCCCAGCGTCCGGTGGTCCACGACGCCCGGTTGGGGTTCGGCGAGCTTCTGGCGCTGGGAGGGAGTCAGCGGCTCCAGGAGCCGGGTATAGCCCTCCAGCGCCAGCTCCGCTGCTTCCAGGGCCCGGTCCTCCAAGGGCCTCCAGGCCTCGAGCTGCTCCGGGGAGAGCGGCGAGCGGGCCAGATAGGCCTCCAGGCCCAACCAGTCGGCCAGCGGATCTCCGGTCTCGCCGGTGGAGACCGGCGACTCGGGCCAGTAGGCCGTTCGCAGCGCGTTGGCCCGCGGGTTCTGCTGGTTGGGAGCAAACTCGCGCGACTCGATGAGGATCTGGATCATGCCCAGGTTGAGCAGCAGGCCCAGGACCAGGGTCAGCACAACGGTGCCGCGGTTGGAACGGCGGAACGCTCGGGCGGCTGAAGGCATGGGGGCCTCATTCCCCGAGGCCCGGGCGGTCCCTTTTCGCCCAGGTCCGGGGCGCCTGCAGGAAGGGTTCCTCATTGAATCGGAGGGGGGCGGCCTGCTACGATGGGCTTCGATGAATCCGACCCCTCAAGACCGGCCCCGCTTCTCGTGGCTGGAAGGCTGGCTCCTGGCCGCGCTCCTCTACCTCTTCCTGGTGCTGGTGGCCACCTGGCCTGTGGCCCAGGTCTTCACCGAGCGCTTCCTGGGAGACTCCTATGGGGACTTCTGGAAGCATGCCTGGGGGCACTGGTGGGTGCGCGATTCGCTGATCCAGGGAGCCCTTCCCTTGTTCTGCCGGCTGGTGAACGCTCCCGCCGGTGGCTACCTCTTCGTGGCCGACCCCTTCAACTGCCTGGTGGTGGGCCTGCTCCTGGGGGTCTTCCCTCTGGTCACCGCCTACAACCTGCTGATCGTCGGGAACCTCTGGGCCGGCTGCATGGCGGCCTGGGCCCTGGCCCGGCACGTGGTCCGGAACGGGCCGGCGGCCCTGGTGGCGGGAGCGGTGTACGGGCTCTCGGCCTATGTCCTGGCCTACCCGGTGACCAGTGGGGTGACCGAGACCCTCAACACGGCCTGGATGCCCTTGTGCATCCTGTTCATGCACCGCTCGGTGGAGGCCCGGAGGTTCCGCGACCTTCTGGCCACCGGGCTCTTCTTCTTCCTGACCACCTTCTCGTGCTGGTACTACGGTCAGTTCCTCGTGGTGTACGCCGCCTTCCTGCTGGCCTTTCGAGCGGCGGGGGTCTTCCTGGCGCCGGGCCCCTTGCGCTGGAGGCTGCGGACCTGGAGGCAGCGGGAATCCTTCTTCCTGGAGGTCCGCACCCGTCTGATCCGGGCCCTTCTGGACGCGCGCGATCCCGTGTTCCGGACCGTCGCGGCCCTGGCCCTGGGGACCTGCCTGGTCTTCCCGTTCGCCCTGGTCTTCCAACTGGTGGTCAGCGATCCGGCCAACATCGTGATGCCGGACAAGGCTCCCAGCCGATCCCTCCTGCGCTTCCAGGACTTCCTGGGGAGCAACTCGCCTTGGAGCGTCAGCGCTCGAGGCGTCCGGGGATTCCACAACCATACCAACCTGGCGGGCTTCTTCCTCCCGGGCAAGGGAAACGCCACGGTCACGGTCACCATCGATCGCCTGACCCGGGTCCACTACCTGGGCTGGGTGGCCCTGGGCCTGGCCATCCTGGCCTGGAGGCGCCGCCCCGGTCTGGAGCCGCGGGATCGATCCGCCCTGACCTACTGGCTGACCGTGGGGCTCTTCTTCCTGGCGCTCTCGTTGGGGCCGGTGGTCACCTTCTCGGATTTCTCGTCCCACGGGTTCTTCAGCCCCTTCTACCATGCCATGTACTGGCTCTTCCCGATGTTCCACAAGGTGGCCATCCCCTTCCGCTTCCTGGCCCTGAGCCTCCTGGCCCTGGGGATCCTGGCGGCCTTCGGATTGCGCGGGCTCTTGAGGGATCTCGGGCGTTGGGATGCGCTGGGCCTCTCGGTTCTGGTGGCGGGAGCCGTGGTGTTGGAGGTGGCGCTGCTCTCGCCGGCGCCCTGGCCGCTTCCCACCAGTCCGGCCTCGGTTCCGGCCTTCTACGAGATGGTGGCCGCCGATCCCGAAGATCACGGCCTGATCGACTATCCCTTCGAGAGGCCCGAGAGCCTGTTGCTGCCGGGTGAATTCTTCTATTACCAGACCGTGCACCACCGGGCCATCCCCTACCGGACCAGCGGCGTGCTCAGCCCCGAGGTGGCGCGGAACCCCTTCATGGAAGAGGTGCGCAACGCCCAGACCGGAGCCGCGCGGTCCGTCAAGGCCAGGCAGCGCTTGCGGGAAGGGGCCCTCAAGCTGCGCGCCATGGGCTTCGGTTACCTGGTCCTGCACACCGGGCTCCTGGTCGGCCCCAGCCAGGAGCAGATCGAAGAGGCCCTGATCCCGATCCTGGGAGAGCCCGCCCGCTTTGCCGACGGTCTGGTGGTCTTCAGGCTCGAGCCTCTCCCCGAGCCCTCCGCGCCGAAGGATCAGACCGGAAAGGCCGGAGGGGCCTCCCGGGAGGAGTGACGGACGAAGATCTGCGCGCCCTGCCTCTCCAGGGCCTGCAGTTTCGAGCCGGCGGCGGTCTCCAGGATCAGGCTGGCCTCGGACCACTCCAGCCGCTGGTAGGCGCTTCGGCCGGGACCTTCCCAGTGGATGGCCACCCCCTTGCCCGTCGGGGCGGTCCGCCAGCCCTCCTCGGCGGGAAGCTGGGGAGGGGCGCTGGCCAGACGAGGATCCTCCAATCCGGAGAGCGGGCGGCGCAGACCGGCGTCGAGCAGGCCCTGGATCAGCTCGGGGTCGACTCGGGCCTCTCCCGGGGAGATCTCCACGCGCAGGGAGGCCCGGTTGCCCCCTCGAGGGCGGTCGCCCTGCTGGACCTGGGCCGCATTCAGCAGGCCCAGGGAGGCCGCCGCCGGAAGCCCGGCAAAGGCGCTGGGGCCGTGCCAGGAGCCCAGCCTCTTCTCGGCTTCCTCGCGGCCGGACTCCTCGCGTCGGGCCTCCAGCCGGGTGGCTTCCTGGCGCAGATCCGAGGTCGCCCCGAGGGCGCTGGCTCCGGGTCGGGCGGCGTCCTGGAGGGTCTGGAGATCCTCGGGCTCGAGGGGGTCCGAGACCCTCTTCTCTTTGTGGATCTTCCCTTCCAGGAGGGAGCGGAACTCCTCGGGGTCCTGCTCGGAGCGGATGCGGCGGCCGGCCTCACCCAGGAACTGGGCTCGCTCGACGTACTTCCCGTGCCCCTTGGGCGTGGTCGGGTCGGGGGTGAAGGGGTTGCCCACGTGTGTCCTCCCAGTCTTGAGGTCTATCGGCTTGTCCGGGCGCGATTCACGGCGAAGTGGATCAAGAGAAGGCTGGCCAACCCGTAGATCAGGCCCAGCAGGAGCAGGCGCTGCAGCCCTGCCTGGCGATGGGCCAGTTCCAGGCGCTGCTGGAGCAACCGGTCGGCCCCGACGCGCAGGGCCAGGTAGTCCCGGGAGGACTCGAAGTGCCTGGACCCCCGGGCCCTGAGCTCTTCGAAGTCCGGATCCCCTTCAAGAAGGTCCAGGGTGGAGGGATCGGTCAGGTCGGGGAGCGCCAGGCTCTGGACGGCGTGCATGGGGTGGATCTGGTTCAGATCCAGGTCCCGGAGATCCCGTCCCAGGGTGGACATGATCGGCAGGAAGGGCAGCAGCAGCAGCAGGATCAGGGCCAGGACGCTGCTGGGGATGGCCTGGTTGGGGCGGATCCGGGGGATCCAGACCAGCAGGGCCCACAGCATCAGGCCTGCCAAGACCAGCGAACCTGGAACCAGGCGGGTGGCCAGCAGGGTCCCGGGGAGGGCGACCAGGGCCAGGGCCCGGACCGTCCCGGCCGCGCGTTCCGGCTCCCCCAGAAGACTCCCCAACCACAGGCCGAAGCCTGCAGACATCAAGGAGACCAGCAGTTGGAAGGCGGTCACGGCCAGGATCAGGTCGACGGGGGCCTCACCGAACCAGGAATAGACCAGCAGCGCGGCCGGGAGGGCCACCAGGACCTCCAGCCACAGCGGGAGCAGGCAGGCCGTCAGCTTGGCTGCCGTGGCTCCGGGTACGGTCAAGGGCGTGGAGAGAAGGACCGAGAACGTGCCCTGGCGGATGTCCGAGGCCATCGAGGTGGCCGTGTACAGGCCTGAGCGCAGCGCCAGGAGCCACAGCCCGAAGAGGGCGGAGGCGAGGAAGAAGGAGCGGGCCGCCGACGGATCTTCCTGCAGCATGTAGAGAAGGGCCGGGACCAGGGTGGCCACCAGGAACCAGCCCGGGCCGGGATAGGTCCAGCCCCGGCGACCGGGGCGGCGCGCCTGGCTGGCGAGCTCCTTGAGGAGCAGGGGGTGGGCGATCATCTCGCGCGGGATCATGGTCGGGCTTCACCTGTTTCGTCCTGTCAGCCGGAATCCGGCCGCTACTTGGATTATACCTGATCTCCCCGCTTTCATGCTGCGGCTCGGCTGGTTCGGGCCGCAGCGGCTGGAGGAGTTCCCTTTCAGGATCGGGAACCGGTCTCGAGGGCGGCAGGCCCACGCCCCACCCGCTCGAGGCTCCATGACGCTCTACCTTTCCCCGGAATCCTGTCCGCAGGTTCAAGACCTGGTGGCCCTGGCAGCCGATCACGCCACGGCACGGGACTACGAGCGGGCCATCGATCTGCACGGCCGGGCCCTGGAGATCCTGCTGGAGATGGATTCCCGGCCGGGCCTCGCCGAGGAGAAGGCCCTTCTGCGCAACCGGCGCGCCGAGCTCTTCGTGGCCCTGGGCCGTTTCCAGCCCGCCTTGGGCGAACTGGATCGGGTTCTTGCGGTCCGGGACGATCTGTCCGATTCGGGCCTGATCCTCCGGGCCCTGGTGGTCCTGGCGCAGGTCCACGCGATCTACGGCGAGTACGGCGAGGCCCTCTCGAGCCTGGAGAATGCCCTGACCCTGGCCGAGGCTCTGGGAACTCCCCTGGAGAAGGCCCGGGTCCTGACCAGCCTGGGGGCCCTCCAGGCCCGGATGGGCGAGCATCGCTCCGGGGGGGAATCCCTGCGCCGCGTCCTGGAGATCCTTCCCGAGTCGGTGCGGGACTCGGAATCCGGGTTGTTGCGGGCCACCGCCCTGACCCAACTGGGCCTGGCGGCCTTTCGCGAGAGGCAGGCCGAACTGGCGCGCGAGCGCTACCTGCAGAGCCTGGAGATCCTGGCCCGTTGGGGGCCCGAGTCCGAGATCGAGGCCGAGACCTGGCGGCTGATGGGGGTCCTGTGGTCGGTCCGGGGACGCTACCGCGAGGCCCTGAGCCATCTGCGCCGGGCCCTGCGGGTGTACCTCCTCAACCGGATGCCGTTGGGCCGGGCCCGCGTCTACAACTCGCTGGGGCAGACATGTCTTGAGATGGGGCGCCTGGACGATGCCCTGCTCTTCCTGGAGAAGGCTCGCTGGACCTGCGAAGAGCTGGGAGCGGATGCCGAACTGGCCGCGGTCTACGGCAAGCTGGGAGCGGTGCACCTGAGCCGGGAGGACTACCTTCAGGCCGTGGATCTGCATCGTCGCGACGTGGCCTTGTGCCGAAGATTCGGAAACTCCCGAGCCCTGGCCTTTGCCAGGCGGAATCTGGGCCTGTCCTTGCGGGCTCGGGGCGACCTGGCCGAGGCCCGACGCTGCCTGGAGGAGGCCCTGGAGAGTTTCCTGCGCTTGCAGGATCGGGCCCTGGCGATGCAGGTCCACCTGGATCTGGCGGAGGTCTGGTTGGATTGGGGAAGGCTCCCGGAGGCCGAAGAAAGCCTGCGTCGCTCGCGCGAGGAGCTGCACGCCGACAGCCCGGACTCGGATCGGGCCCGCATCTGGCTGCTCACCGGCACCCTGCTCCGGCTGCGGCAGAGGTGGAGCGAGGCCCAGGAAGCCTACCTGGAGGCCCTGAGAATCCTGGCCGAGGCTGGACCCACCGGAGCCCTGGCACGGGCCCGCTACGAGCTGGGGCAACTCCACGCCGAGACCCAGGACCCCGAACAGGCCGTCTATCATCTGCACGAGTGCCTCGTCCTGGCGCGCCAACTGGGAGCCACCCACCTGGCCCGCAAGGCCTTGCGCTGGTTGGATCGCCTGGACGAGGTGGAGGTGGTCAACCTGCTGCTGGAGGAGCTGGAGGCTGGCGGGGAGCCGGAATCGGAGCCTGGCCTCCAGGTCCCCCCCTGAGTCCCGAACGCCCCGGCATGCAGGTTCCCACGGGGTCAAGGAGAAGGTTGCGGGCCGGTTCCCGGCATTCCGCGGACCGCGATTTCAAGGACGGCAGGTGCTCAGAGTATGGCCAGGCAGGTGTATGCAGGGATGGACGCCCAGGAGAAGGGGGACAACCCGCTCTACAAGAGACGCCACTCGCTGGCCCACGTCCTGGCGCAGGCCGTGCAGAAGCTGTATCCCGGCACCCATCTGGGCTTCGGTCCGCCGGTCGAGAACGGTTTCTACTATGATTTCCAGTTCCCAGAGGCCTTTGATGCCGAGGCCCTGGCCCAGGTGGAGGCCGAGATGCGCCGCATCCTGGCCGAGGACCAGCCCTTCGAGCGGCGTCTGGTCCCCCCGGAGCAGGCCGTGGCCGAGTTCGAGGCTGCCGGCGAGGCCCTGAAGGCGGAGTATATCCGTGAACTCGCCGGGCGCGGCGAGGAGATCAGCCTCTACCAGAGCGGACCCTTCGTGGACCTGTGCGCCGGGCCCCATGTCGAGAAGGGTTCCCAGATCCCTCCGGACTGCTTCGCCCTGGACGCGGTGGCCGGCGCCTACTGGCGCGGGGACCAGAAGCGCGAGATGCTGACCCGGATCTACGGGCTGGCCTTTGCCAGCAAGAAGGATCTCAAGGAGTTCCTCCGCCAGCGCGAGGAGGCCAAGAAATTCGATCACCGCAAGCTCGGCAAGGAGCTCGAGCTCTTCATGATCTCCGATCAGGTCGGCGCCGGGCTGCCCCTCTGGCTTCCCAACGGGACCGTCCTGCGCGACGAGCTGGAGGCCATGGCCCGGGAGTGGGAGCAGAGGGAGGGCTACCAGAGGGTGGTCACCCCCCACCTGACCTCCGAGCAGCTCTTCTATACCTCCGGCCACCTGCCTTACTACAAGGAGGGCATGTTCCCGCCCATGGCCCTGGATGAGGGGCAGAACTACTACCTCAAGCCGATGAATTGCCCCTTCCATCACCTGGTCTTCGGTCACCGGCCCCGGTCCTACCGCGAACTCCCCCTGCGTCTGGCGGAGTACGGCCAGGTCTATCGCTACGAGCCCTCGGGAACCCTGGCGGGATTGTTGAGGGTGCGCGGGATGTGCATGAACGACGCCCACATCTACTGCACTCCCGAGCAACTGGAGGACGAGTTCAGCGCCGTCCTGGAGTTGCATCGCCGCTATTACGACATGTTCCGGATCTCCCGCTACTGGATGAGGCTTTCGCTGCACGATCCTGAAAACACGGCGAAGTACGTCCAGAACGCCGAGGCCTGGCGGCAATCCGAGGAGGCCATCCGTCGGGTCATGGACGGCATGGACATCGAGTATGAGGAGGCCCTTGGCGAAGCGGCCTTCTACGGGCCCAAGGTGGACTTCCAGATCCGCAACGTGGTGGGCCGGGAGGAGACCGCCTCGACCAATCAGCTCGACTTCGCGGTGCCCGAGCGCTTCGGCCTGACCTATATCGGTCCGGATGGGGAGATGCACACCCCCTACTGCATCCACCGGGCGCCCCTGGGGACCCATGAGCGCTTCTTGGCTTTCCTGATGGAGCATTTCAAGGGCGCCTTCCCGACTTGGATGGCCCCCCTCCAGGTTCGGGTGATCCCGGTCCACGTCGAGAACTTCGGAGAGTATGCCGAGCGTCTGGCTGCCGAGCTCAGGCAGGACCTGTTCCGGGCCGAGGCGGACCTGGGTCCGGACAGCCTGAACAAGAAGATCCGCCAGGCGGCCACGGCCAAGATTCCCAACGTCCTGGTGGTCGGCGGCAAGGAGCAGGAGACCTCCTCGGTCACCTGGAGGCGCTATTGCCTTCCGGACCAGCGGGGGCTGCCCTTCGCCGAATTCCGCAGCATCCTCACCCGGATGCGCCAGCACAGGATCATGGACAACTTCCCGGACGTGGAGCTTCCCCAAGCCTGAAACCATGCCTGGGCCCGGACGCGGTCCGGGTGGGAGCCGAATGTCTGACGAGAAGCCCACCAGTTATTGGACCATGGAGGTCGGAAGCCTCGTCCGTCTGCTGCGGGAGCGCCAGGGCGCCCCGGGGACGGAGGCTTCGCCGAGCGTCTCCGAGGAGGTCTCCTCCCCCGAGGCGCGGCTTCGGGTCGTGCCTCGAGACGGCCGGTTCCTGGATTTCTACTCCACCCTGAATCCCCGCAGGCTCTTCTCGCTTCCGGCCAGCCTGGCCGGATCGCTCTCCAAGTTCACCCAGGTGGAGGCGGCCGCGGGTCGTCGGGTGGTGGTGGGAATCCCGCTGGCCCTGGCGGGGGGGGAGCGGGTCCAGATCAAGGTGACCTTGCACCTGCCTCGGGGGGTCGAGCCCGGGCAGGACCTGGAACTGACCCGGGCTGGCCAGGGCAAGCTTCCCCCCGACACGCGCCTTCTGGAGTTCCTCTTCTGCGAGGGCGAGAACGAGTTCCGCTACGTGGTGGAACTCCACCAGCGGATCGACGTGCTGGACTTCGAGGAGGTGGTCGACCAGAGGCCCGTCTTCCTCTCGGTCCCTCCCGTAGCCCAGATGACGGCCTTCCTCCGGGCCATCACCCAGAAGCGTCGCACGGCCCTGGACATCCTCAAGAGCCTCAAGGGGCGGGCCACCCCGCAGGCCGCGGAGGCCATCCGGGCCCTCAAGCTGCGCACGCGCCCCCACCAGGAACTGGTGCATCCAGGCGTGCAGGCGGTGCACAGGCTCCTGGAGGCTTCGGGCCGGATCGTCTCGCTTCACGCCTTGATGGCCTTCGCCCTCTTCGCCGACATGGAGGCCGGTGCGCTGACCTCGAGGGTTGTGGAGGAGTCCGAGGAGATCCCGATCACGGCCGACGCCATCCTGCTGGTGGCCGAGCACTTCGGTCTGGAACTCGAGCCGGCAGCCTGGGCCAGCGAGTTCCCTTTCCTCGAGGAGTCCCTGGAGTCGGTCCGGGCCCGCTCCACCCAGGACGCCCTGATCCAGGTCCGCGAGAAGCTGCGTCAGCAGCGGGATCGCCGGACCCCTCTGGAGATCCTCGAGCAGATCGCCCAGGAGAGCAACAGCCGGCGCGCGGCCGCCTTTGCCGAGGGCCTCAAGCAGCGTCTTCCCGAAGGTCGGATCGGCCTGAATGACGAGCAGTTGGCCTTGTTGGCCCTGCTCTCGGCGGCCGGGCGCCGCTATCAGGCCAATACCCTGGTGGCCCTTTGCCTCTTCGTCGACGCCGAGGTGGGCTTCCTCAGCGAAGCCGACCTGGAGAACCTCAGCCGGAGTTCGGAGACGGTCGACACCTCCATGTACGCCATGGTCGCGGTGGCCGGCGCCTTCGAGGTGCAGCTCCGGGGCCTGGTCCTGGAGGAGTCCGAGCAGGAGCCGATCTCCCGAAGCCTGCCGGCCCTGGTCGGGCAGGCCCAGGCCGGGTTGCTGGGTGGATTCCGGGTGCCCGGGAGGGCGGGGCACCACTGGCACTGGATCCGCTCGCCCGAAGAGGCCAACCATGCCCTTGAGGATGGCGAGCTGGAGTTCACCCGGATGGTCCTGGGGGCCTTCCCGATCCTGGACCAGCTCAGCGAGCCCGATCTCGCGGTCCTGGCTGAATCCGGGCACGACCTGGTGGCGGTCTTCCAGTCGGATCTGGACCGTTCGCTGGTCTGGAGGCGCCTGGGTTCGATCCGGGACGGTGAGTGGCGCAGCCCTGCTTCTGAGGGCAGACGGACCAGCTTCAGTTTCGTCGAGGGATTCAGCGCCTTCCACTTCAGCCGTCTGGTGCTGGCCGGCCTGAAGAAGGTGGAGGACGAAGAACTGGTGGGTTGCCGCCGGGTCGTGGCCGTCTACCTGGACAACCGGCAGAACCGTCATTTCCGCTGCCTTGAGCTGGTCGAGTCCACCCGGGATCTCGAGCCACCCGCCAACTCGGGGTTGGAGTGGAGCCACCAGGTCGTCTGGTTCCCGGAGGCCTCGGGCCTGCCCGGCATCATGCGGGAACTGGGGCAGGACGCCCTGTTGGGGCGGACCGACACCCTTTCGACCGAGCTTCGCAACCTGGAGTGGATCCACGAGGCCCTCTGGCAGGTGCTGACCCGTCCCACCGACCATCAATCCCTGATGGCCCGGCCCGATCTGCTGGAGCGGATTCGCAAGACCCTGTGGTCGAGCCCCGCCCGGGACATCCTGGCCGGCCTGATCGATGCCCGGACCCACGACGACCTGAACAAGAATCTCCGCGAGACCCGGAGATTCGATTTCCGACTCTACCGTCCCCTGCTGGAGGGCGGCGCGGGGCGCGAGCAACTCGAGTTCGCCGGACTGCGCATCATGTACGAGATGTGCCGCTCCGAACTGGTGGGCTCGGAGGGCTACTTCAAGCACTACGACGCCACGCGGTTCCGCGCGGTGATCCACAATCGCCTGATGGAGATGCTCGACTCTCCCGATCCTTCGATCCGGGCCATGGCCTTGCGCTTGTTGGCCACGGCCGAGGAGGTCCCCGATTCCAGCGTCCGGCTGGTGGTGGAGTACGAGCTTTCGCGGGGCCTGGCCGACCCCGAACCGGCCGTGGGGCGCGCCGCCGCCGAAGGGCTCTTGCGCTTGTGCCTGATGGACAAGGTGCCCCTGCCGGAGATGGTGGACCTGGTGCATCTGGCTCCCGACGAGCTCCCCGAAGCGGCCGAAGAGGAGCCTCTCAGCGAGATCCCCGGTCTGGAAGCCGAGGAGTTGCGGCGCGTGGAGAACGAGATCCGCAACTGGTTCAAGAGCCTGAAGACCTCCGACCCCAAGCGGGCCGCCACCCTTGCCCTGGCCGATCCGGAGGGGAACCTCCGGGCCGAGCTGCTCAAGCCCCTGGTGGAGGTCATGGCCGCCCTGAACTGCGCCTGCCGGCAGGACGGGTCGCTCTTCAAGAGGCGCTACTTCACGATGATCTCCAGCCGGGAGCTCGAGCAGCTCCGCGGGGCCTGGCTGGATTCCTGGAAGGTGATGGCCCTCTCGCTGGGCCGGCGCCTGGCCGAGCTGGTCGCCGAGGAGAACCCCGCCGAGCTCTTCCTGGACTATCACTTCTTCATCGAGGACCACGCCGCCGAGCTCAAGAACGAACTGGGAGCCTCACCCTACCTCACCGGGCCGGACCTGCCCAGGACCCTGTACCACCTTCCGCCCGGCGAGTCGGTCGGAGTCTTCAGGCGCCGCGAGAGCTCGTTCGTCTCGGAGGTCCTCGAGGAGTCCCGGTTCTTCCTGGATCTGGCCGAGCTCCTGGCCACGACCGGGTCCCAACAGGTCCGCGTCCTGAGGCTGGCCAAGGTGGGCGGGATGGCGCTGGAGGATCTCGAGAGCCACCTGCCCGCCTTCACCCTGTCGCGTCCGGCGGACCTGCGCACGGCCGAGGTCTTTCAACTCCACCGGGTCCGGTTTTCTCCCTTGCTTCACGAACTGGCCTTCTTGCGCGAGCAGGTCGGTCAGGAAGAGCGGGACCTCCAGGATCTCCAGGCCCTGCTGGCGCTCTTCCATGGCCGCAAGGCCGCAGCCTCGCTCCCGCGTCCGGGTTCGGCCGAGGAACAGCCCGCGCCGATCGAGGAGCCTCAGCCCTCTCCGGAGGAGACCGGGCCGGCGCCTGCTCCCGAAGTCTCCGAGGCCCGCGAAGAGTCCTCCCGCGACGGGATCCGGAGCCTGGCGACCGAGATCGCCCAGGCCTTCGGGATGCCCGAGGAGACCGAACGCCAGGTCCTCAACATGCTGATGGTGGTGGGACGGCGTTCGCTGTACGACCTGTAGCCCGTCTGCCCGCGACTTCGGCTTCCGGCGCAGTCCTCATCGTCTTTCGGAAGCTTGTCCTCCCGGTCGTCCGTCCGGTTTTCGAGGGGCGCCTTGAAGGCGGGTTCGTCAGCGATTGGCCATGAGCACGAGCATTGCCGTCACGGTGGCCCCGTTCCACAGGGCGTGGGCCAGCACCGCCGGCCAGAGGCTGCCGGTCTTGTGGTAGAGCGCCGCGAAGATCCCCCCCAGCACCGCCAGGACCAGCCTGGCCTGAGGATCCCCGTGCAGCAGGGCGAAGAGCACCGAGCTGACCAGCCCGGCTCCCCAAGGCCCCAGGGGCCGGCGCAGTCCCCCGAAGAGCACCCCGCGAAAGAGGATCTCCTCGAAGAGGGGAGCGGCCAGTGCGATCAGGACGCCCAGGGCGAGGAGCTCTCCCGGAGAGGCACTCAGGATCCTCTCCAGGGCAGGGTTGGAGGAAACCGGGGAATGCCCCAGGATCGCAGAGGTGGCCCAGGAGGCCGCCAGCACGGCGGGGAGGGCCATCCAGAAGCCGATCAGGCCGGCCAGGAGATCCCGACCCCGGGGCCGGGAGAGCCCCAGAAGAGCGATCGGCCTGCAGGCTCCCTCCGGTCGGGCCAGGCGGGGGAGGAGTCGGGCCAGTCCGGCCAGGGCCAGCAGATAGATCAGGATCTGGGTGGCCACCCCCGTGGCGATCTTCGAGAGCCCCAGGGCGCCCAGGGCCGTGAACAGGCTCCCTCCGAACAGGGCCACCAGCACCTGGAAGCCCACCAGGCAGGCCAGGGCCCCCAGAGGATCCCAGCGGGTGGGGTGAGGAGGTCCGCCTTGAAGGGGGCGCTGACGGATCACCCAGGGCATCCCGATCCAGGCCGCCGTTCCCAGGCTCAGGCTGATCAGGGTCAGGCCGGCCAGAAGAGCCAGCAGACCGAGGTCCTTCCTGGCGCGAGCCTCCTGCTCGGGGCGCAGGGCCTGGGCGGCCTCCACGCAGCCGGTCTGGTTCAGGGCCAGGTAGAGGGCGTAGCCATCCAGGGATTCCCGGATCGAGTCCGTCCGGTCCAGGCCCGGCCGCCCCTGCTTCCAGGCTCTCTGGATCGCGGAGATCGTCGGGCCTGGATCCTGGATCTCCGAGAGAAGCGCGAGGGCTTCGGGGAGGTTCCCGGCGCGAGCCGAGAGCAGGGCGCGGCGGAGCAGGAGGTCGGGGTTCTCCGGTCGGTGGGCCAGGCCCTGATCCAGCATGGACAGGGCGAGCGTCTCGAGGTTCGTGCGCGAGGGGGGGGGCAACTCGCCTTCCGCCAGGTCGGCCAGACGGATCAGCCGGAGGGCCAGGTCGGCCTGCAGGCGGACCTGGACGGGGACCTCGTCGGAGGGTGCCGGGGCACCCGGATGGGGCCAGAGCAGCGGGAGTCCCAGGACGAGCAGCAGGAGCGTCAGGAAGGGTCGGGGGAGTCTCACCTGCTCCTCATTCCCGCTCGGTGGGGAGGCCCCTGTGAACCCAGGAGGAACCCCTGGCTGCGGAGGGAAGGGGGGGAGCCTGGACCGTGTCCCCCGGGGCACGGGTCTTGTTTGTGGAAAGGAGCCCGGGCGCGGCCGACTATGAACACCTTCGTGTCCTTGTACTGGAGCACCGTCGGCAGGAAGTTCTGGACCGCCTTGACGGGAATCTGCCTGGTTGGTTTCGTGATCGTGCACCTGGTGGGGAACCTCACCCTGTTCATGGGCAACCAGGCGATGAACGACTACGCCTACTTCCTGGAGACGGCGCTGCACGGGGGGCTTCGGCCCTTCGGCGAGCTGGCCTTGCTGGTCCTGTTCGGGGTTCACGCCCTGACGGCCCTGAGCGCCACCCTGCAGAACCGGCGCGGCCGGACCCAGGGCTATGCGGTCAGCCGCCCGGCCGGGGGACGCAGCCACCAGACCCTGTCCAGCCGGACCATGGTGGTGACGGGTCTGATCCTGCTGGCCTTCCTGGTCCTGCACGTGGCCCAGTTCCGCTTCGGCGTCGGCTTCGACTGGCATGTGACCGCCGAGTCGGCCGGCAGCGCCCATCCCGTCCGGGACGTGTACCGGACCGTGGTCGAGGCCTTCCACACCCCGCTCTGGATGGGGATCTACCTCTTCGTGATGGCCCTTCTGGGATTCCACCTGCGCCACGGGATCTGGAGCGCCTTCCAGACCCTGGGGACGATCAACACCCCCCTGCGGCGCGCCCTCTTCATCCTGGGGGCCGTGCTGGCGGTCCTGCTGGCCCTGGGCTTCCTCGTCCTGCCCGTCTACATCTATGCCGTGGTGGACCCGGCCGGTCCCTTCCAGTCCGCGCCGTCCACCCTCGGAGGTGCCCGGTGAACCAGACCTTCCTCAATGCCCCACCCGAGGAATCGGCCCGAATCCTGGACGCCCGGATTCCCCCGGGCCCCCTGGAGCGCAAGTGGACGGACCATCGGGGCCATGTCTCCCTGGTCTCGCCCGCCAACAAGCGCAAGCACACGATCCTGGTGGTCGGAACGGGTCTTGCCGGGGGGGCCGCGGCGGCTGCCCTGGGCGAACTGGGCTATCGGGTCCTGAACTTCTGCATCCAGGACAGTCCGCGCCGGGCCCATTCGGTGGCCGCCCAGGGCGGCATCAACGCCTCGAAGAACTACCAGAACGACGGGGACTCGGATTTCCGGCTCTTCTACGACACGGTCAAGGGCGGAGACTTCCGGGCCCGCGAGGCCAACGTGTACCGGCTCGCCGAGCTTTCCGGCGCCATCATCGATCAGTGCGTGGCTCAGGGGGTGCCCTTCGCCCGCGAGTATGGCGGCACCCTGGCCAATCGCTCCTTCGGGGGGGCCCAGGTCTCCCGGACCTTCTACGCCCGGGGGCAGACCGGCCAGCAGTTGTTGCTGGGAGCCTATGGCTCGTTGATGCGCCAGGTCGCGGCGGGCACCGTCACGATGCTGGCCCGGCGCGAGATGCTGGACCTGGTGCTGGTCGACGGGCGGGCCCGGGGGATCGTCTGCCGCAACCTGGTGACCGGCGAGCTCGAGACCTATGCCGGGGACGCGGTCCTGCTCGCCACCGGCGGCTACTCGACGGTCTTCTATCTGTCGACCAACGCCGTCAACTGCAATAACTCGGCGGCCTGGAGGTGTCACAAGCGCGGCGCCTTCTTCGCCAACCCCTGCTTCACCCAGATCCACCCGACCTGCATCCCGCAGGAGGCCGAAACCCAGTCCAAGCTGACCTTGATGAGCGAGAGCCTGCGCAACGATGGGCGGGTCTGGGTTCCTGCCAAGGCCGGAGACCACCGCTCGGCGGCGGAGATCCCCGAATCCGAGAGGGATTATTACCTCGAGCGGATCTACCCGGCCTTCGGGAACCTGGTCCCCCGGGACATCGCCTCGCGCGCGGCCAAGCGGATGTGCGACGAAGGCAAGGGGGTGGGCAAGACCGGCCGGGCCGTCTTCCTGGACTTCCAGGCCGCCCTCGAGCGTCTGGGCCGGCCGGTCATCGCCGAACGCTACGGAAACCTCTTCCACATGTATGAGGAGATCACCGCCGAGGATCCCTATCGGGTCCCCATGCGGATCTATCCGGCGCCCCACTACACGATGGGCGGGCTCTGGGTGGACTACAACCTCATGACCACCATTCCGGGCCTCTTCGCCCTGGGCGAGGCGAACTTTTCGGATCACGGGGCCAACCGCCTGGGCGCCAGCGCCCTGATGCAGGGCCTGGCCGACGGCTACTTCGTGATCCCCTATACCCTGGGAGCCTACCTCGCCGAGTGGCGTCCCCAGCCGATCTCCACCGAGCATGAGGCCTTCGCCCAGGCCGCGGCCGAGGTTCGGCAGGGCATCCAGAGCCTGCTCGAGGTGGCAGGCAAGGAGCCGGTTCGCGACCTGTGGCGCCGTCTGGGCCATATCTGCTGGGAGCGGGTCGGCATGAGCCGGGAGGCCTCGGGCCTGAACCAGGCGCTCGAGGAGATCCGGGACCTCCGCAAGTCCTTCTGGCAGGAGGTCTGCATCCCAGGTGGCGAGAGGGAACTCAACAGGAGCCTGGAGATGGCGATCCGGGTGGCCGACTACCTGGAGTTCGCGGAGTTGCTGGCCATGGACGCCCTGCATCGCGAGGAGTCCTGCGGCGGCCATTTCCGCGAGGAGTTCCGGACCCCCGAGGGCGAGGCCCTGCGCGACGACGAGCGCTTCACCTACGTGGCCGCGTGGGAGTACACCGGGGATCTTCAACGCCCCCGCCTGCACAAGGAGAACCTCAAGTTCGAGCACGTGCAGCCCGGGCAGCGCAGCTACAAGTAGCAGGAGCACGCCATGAGCACCCAGAGCATGTCCTTCAACCTTCGGGTCTGGCGTCAGGAAGGCCCACAGGAGCCTGGCCGGTTGGTGGATTACAAGGTGGTGGACATCTCGCCGGAGATGTCCTTCCTGGAGATGCTGGACGAGTTGAACGTGCAGTTGACCCGGAAGGGAGAGCGTCCCGTCGAGTTCGACAGCGACTGCCGCGAAGGGATCTGTGGGATGTGCGGCCTGGTGATCACCGGGGTGGCCCACGGTCCGCTCTCGGCCACGACCACCTGCACCCTGCGGATGCGGCATTTCCAGGATGGGCAGACCATCGAGGTCGAGCCGTTCCGGGCTGCAGCCTTCCCGGTGCTTCGCGATCTGGTGGTGGATCGCACCGCCCTGGATCGGATCATCCAGGCGGGGGGCTTCGTCTCCCAGAATGCGGGATCAGCTCCGGACGGAAACGCCATCCCGATCCCCAAGGACGATGCCGAGAACGCCATGGACGCGGCCTCCTGCATCGGGTGCGGGGCCTGCGTGGCCGCCTGCCCCAACGCCTCGGCGTTCCTGTTCACCTCCGCCAAGGTTTCCCAGTTGGCCTATCTCCCCCAGGGCCGTCCCGAGGCCCGGCGCCGGGTGGCCAGCATGGTCCGCCAGATGGATCTCGAGGGCTTTGGAAACTGCACCAACCACGGCGAGTGTGAGGCGGTCTGTCCCAAGGAGGTCTCGATCCACCATATCGCCAGGATGCGCAAGGAATACTGGAAGGCCATGTTGGGATAGGAGATTTGTCCTAGTGCCCGAGACGGATAGTTGGATTTAGGGGTAGCGCGTTTCGGGAGCGGGTGCTATCTTGAGCTCAAGCCTCGACTGGTCCACCTTCCCCCACCAGGAGAGGCTTCTTCCTTTTCCTGGATTGAACCGGAGCCCTCCGGGACAGGACTGTTTCGGCGGGACGAGAAGACCCCCCGCGCTTGCCTGTCTCGCGGTTTCAGACCCTGCTGGTTGACGCCAGTCCCCGGCGCCGGCGCTCTCTCGGAGAGCTCCTGGCGGCCCGCCGGGGGCGGGTCCTGCATCGCGCCCGGGCCAGTTCGGCCCGGACCCTGCTCGAGGAGGTCGGAGCGGATCTGGTCCTGGTCTCGGCGGCTTTGCGGGGGCATTCCGATGTCCTGGCCCGGGCGGCCCAATCGGGCCTGGAGATTCCCCTCTTCTTCCGGCCGCGGGCCGGATCCGGCCTGGAGGACGAGGTCCCCTACCTGGGGCGGACCCGCTTCGGCAGCCTGAAATTCGCCCGCCAGCTTCTGCAGGCCTGTGGGACCTGGTGGGAGCTGCAGAGCAGTGAGGCCCCCGTGCACGAGCGCTATCGAAAGCTCCTCAACCGCATCGGCGATGGCCTCCTGGAACTGGGCCCCGACGATTCGATCCGCTGGTCCAACGCAGCCATCCGGCGGGTCGTCCGGGAGGAACGCCTGGAAGGCATGCGCCTGGAGGAGCTGGTCGAGGAGCGCGACGTGCTCTGCCTGCGGGCGGTTCGCGAGCAGCAGCGCGGTGGGGTGATCGCCCCGTTCCTGGTTCAGCTCCGTCGAGGACCCATCGTCGAAGTGGACCCCACCCCTCGCTTCGGACCCGAGGGAGCCTACCTGGGAACCTCGGCCCTGGTCCGCCTGGATTCCTGTCGGACCGAGGCCGAGCTGGAGGCCAGCCGGAGCCTGGTGACCCTCTACAGCCTGGCTTCCGCCCTCAGCCAGGCCTTCGGGGTCTGCGACGTGGTCCACGCCGTCCTGAAGGCCGCTCGCAGCCTGGGGGACTACGCTGCCGTCGGGATCCGCTGGCTCGAGGACCCGTCCCGATCGGATCTGCATGAGGGTGCCCTGCTCTCCCCCCGCCTGGAGCAGGCCATCGCCGGCTTCTGCGAGCGCCTGATGCCCAATCAGAACATCCGGGTGGTCAAGGATCCCGAGAAGGATCCCGACCCGGCAGCCGGGATCGTCCAGTTGGAGGGCTATACCGGCCTGGCCTGTGTCCCCCTCTCGGCCGGGAGCCAGAGGATCGGCTTCTTGTGGGTCCTGGCCACCCAGGGCGAGTCCATGAACCGCGAGAAGAACTCGCTCTTGATCTCGGTCGGGGCCCAGGCCGGAATGGCCCTGCAGAATGCCCGCTGGGTGGAGTCGCGACTGGAGGAGGAGGCCACGCGCCGCCAGTTCTACAGGGATGCCCTGCAGGCGGTCACTCGGGGCAAACTGATCCTCTGCGAGCAGGAGGAGCTCGAGGCCCACTGGGATGGGTGCGGGGAGCTTCTCGATTCCATTCCCCTGGTGCACAAGGCGGACGTTCCGCTGGCCCGGAGGAGCGTCGAGAAGTGCATGCAGGAGCAGGAGCTCTCGCCCGAGACGATCTTCAACATGGTCACCTGCGTCTCGGAGGCGGCCACCAACGTGGTGAAGTACGGCCCTCCCGGCCGGCTCGAGGTGCGCGCCGACGAGGCTGCGGTCCGCCTGCGCCTGGACGACGTGGGGCCGGGCATCGCCTTTGCGAACCTTCCGCGGGCCGTCCTGATGCCCGGCTTCTCCACCGCCCCCTCGTTGGGGCTGGGGTATTCGATCCTGCTGGAGCTTTGCGATCGGGTCCACCTGGCGACCGGAGAGAAGGGGACCAGCCTGGTCCTGGAGGCGGCCCGTCAGGCGCCGGATCCCCTGGACGCCTTCGTCGGCCTGGCGGGAGGGGTCCCCTCCTTCTGAGTCGCGGGTTCGGACCGGGCTCCGGGCACCTCGGGAAGAGCTTTCAGGAGAAGCGATCCTTCCTCTGGCGCAACTCGGCGAAGACCTCCACCGGAGCGCACTTGCCGGTGGCCCGCTGCAGGGCCGGCTCGGCGCAGCGCAGGAACGGGTTGGTGCGCTTCTCCAGGCCCATCTCCAGGGGGACCGTGGGAGGAGCCCAGCGCTTCTCCCTCTCGGCCAGCTCGGCGTTGTCGGGGTCCACGGTGCGGGCAAAGCGCAGGTTGGCCCGGGTGTACTCGTGCCCGCACCAGATCCGCGTCTCGTCGGGAAGTCCCGCCAGCCTCTGCAGGGATCGGTGCATCTGCTCGGCGCTTCCCTCGAAGAGGCGGCCACAGCCGGCCCCGAAGAGGGTGTCGCCGCTGAAGAGGTGTCCGCTGCGGGGAAAGTGGTAGGCCAGGTGGCCTCGGGTGTGGCCCGGGACGAGCCAGGCCTGGCCCTCTTCGCCGGCAAAGGAGATCCGGTCCCCATCCTCCAGGGGAACGGAGATTTCCGGGATGCGGGCCTGGTCCACCCGGGAGCCGTGGACGGGAACCGGGCCCAGGCGCTCAAGCAGTTCCTTCAGGCCCCCCAGATGGTCATGGTGGTGGTGGGTCAGGTAGATCGCGACCAGGCGGCCGGGGTGCCGGCGCAGTTCCTCGAGGATGGGAGCCGCCTGGGAGGGGTCGACGAGCGCGCACTCCTCTTCGTTCGGGCCGCGGAGCAGGTAGATGTAGTTGTCGTCCAGGGCGGGCAGGGCCCTCACCGTGATGGCTCTCATGGGTTCCCCTTCCCAGGCCGGCCCGCCGAATCCTCCCGGCGCTTCCGTCGACCAGGGGATCGCCCGTGCCGGCACGAAGGAGGTCTGGAAATCGAGAGTCGCTCCAGACCTCGATGCCCGGAGCGGAGGCCGGTCCCTCCGCAGCCTGAAGAGTGCCTGGGACGAGGTGCCTGCCGAGACCCCCGCCCGAGCAGGTCCTGGTGCGGCCGCATCCCCAGGAATTGAAGGGGAGTTTGCCTTGCCGGTCGTCCCACCTCTCGAGACGCGTCACTATCCCAGGTCTGCCGAGCTTTGCAGCTACATGCAGAGGGTCGCCGAGGCGGTCCCGCACCTGGTCTGCCTGTACACCATCGGGGAGTCGGCCGAGGGCCGCCCCTTGATGCTGGCCGAGGTGACCAACCAGGGAACCGGGGCCGCTTCCCTCAAGCCCGCTCTGTGGGTGGACGGCAACGTCCGGGGGGACGAGGTGGCCGGATCGGTCGCGGCTTTGGCCTTGTTGCAGCGACTGGCCGCGGATCACGGGCGCGACGAGCTGGTGACCTTCCTCCTGGACACCCGCACCTTCTACATCCTGCCGCGCATGGACCCCGATGGCGCCGAGCGCAGTCTGCAGTGGGGGCTGGTCCGGGCCGGCTCCGGACGCGCGGGAAGGGTGATCCCGGGCGATGTCGATGGGGATGGCCGCATCCTGCAGATGCGCAGCAAGGATCCGCGCGGTGCCTGGAAGGCCTCCAAGCGGGACCCGCGTCTTCTCTTGAGGCGTGCCCCGGATGATCGGCAGGGGCCTTTCTATCGCCTGGAGTGCGAGGGATTCCTGGGGGAGCCTGGCGGACCCGACCGGGATCTGGCCCGGAACTTCCCCGGCCCCGAAGTCTCGGGGGCCCTCAGCGAGCCCGAGTCCCAGGCCGTGGCCCGATTCCTCCGGCATCATCCGAACCTGGGTCTGGCCCTTTCCCTGCGGAGTTCCCAGGGGCGGATCCTGACGCCGCTCCTGGAGGGGCTCGTGGAATTCGACCGGACCTTGATCCGGATCCTCGGACACAGAGCCGAAGAGATGGTCGGGTGTCCGCTCCAGGAGGAGACGGGGGGCGGGGATTTCGCGGACTGGCTGTACCAGGAGCTGGGAATTCCATGCCTGCGCCCGAGTCTGTGGTCCCTGCCCAGGGTGGCGGGCCTGGAGAGGCATTCCGGAGAGCCGACCGAGGTGGAGCTTCTGGCCATCCTGCGCTGGTTGGATCGCGAGCGGGCCGGGAGCGGCTTTGTTCCCTGGACTCTGTGCCAGCATCCTGAATTGGGGCCGGTGGAAATCGGGGGATGGGATCTGCTGAACACCTGGCTGAATCCACCGCCCGGGGAGGCGTTGATCCAGGATTGTCGGCGCAACGTGGATCTGGCGCTCTGCCTGGCGGGAGCCCTGCCCCATCTGAGGGCGACCTGCCATGAGGAGCAGGTGGGTTGGGCCGACGCCGCGCAGGCCTCCGACGAGCCCTTGAGCATGCCCTCTCCGCTGCGCAAGGTGGTCCTGGAGATCACCAACGAGGGTTATCTGCCGACCTGGATCAGCGAGCGCGCGAGGTCCGCTTCGACTCCCGTCATGGTCGAGATCCATCCTCCCGCAGCGGGCGGTCTGCTGGTCGGCTCACCCCGGGTTCCGCTCGGGCCCTTGTCCGGCATCGGGACGGGTCATCTCCATCCCACGGCTCAGGCCCCGTGGTTTGCGGACTCCCCCGAGAGGCAGTCCAGGACCCTGGAGTGGCTGGTCCGGGGAGACGGCGAAGTCCTGCTCGAAGTGCGCCATCCTCGAGCCGGCAGCCTGGAATTTCGGACCCTGGGCGAGGAGGCGCCCGCCCCGCCCCCTCCGCCGGCCTACACCCCCCCGCCACCTCCACGGGTCGGGGGGGCGGCCCCGATTGCGACAGGTCCTGAACGGACCTCAAGTGGCGTCGCGTCTTCCCAGGCTGCGCCCGAGTCCGGGACCCGAGGCGATTCCCCCGTGGGCGCGTCGCCTCCCGGCCACCTCGGAGGCTACCGACCGGCCGCCCGACTGCCCCATCTGGCGCCTGAGAGCCGTCCGGGCCAGACCAGCGCCTTGCAGCGGGGCCCTTCGCCTCTGCCCCAGGCTCCGCCGCCGCCCCCAGAGCTCACCGAGATGCCTGTGACCTCGATCCGTGAGGATTCGCCTCTGCGCAAGGAACCCACCGGTCGGGTGCTGGGCGAGACCGCCTCGGGCCGGGTCCTGGGCTCGTCCCCGGCGCGCACGGGACCGGTTCCCCGCTCCCAGGACGAGGGCCTCCATCCCCTCGTCCCGCCGACTCCATCCGAGTCGCGCCCTTCCACCCGCCCGGTCCCTCCAGTGCGCCTTCCCGGCGGTCCGGCTGAGCCGCCTCCCTCCGCCGCTCCGCCCGTGGAGGAGGATCGGGAGGCCCCGCCCGCCACGTCCCGGATTCCCGCCCCCCTGCTGCTGCGCCGGAGCCGCCAGCCCGAAGGCAAGGGGTCCTAGCGCGAGTTTACTCAGACTGCACCCGCGTTAGCCTGCGGTAGAGCCCGGGAAGCCCGATTTTACAGGGCATTCTCGGGCTCTCTTCTTGTCCGCATACGTATACACCAACAGGCTTGATGCAGGAAAGCCCGATATTTACTGGTTCTTGTCAGAGGCTACCAACGGTCGGGGAACCGTGCACCATTTTAGGCCGGATCAGTGCACTGTTTTAAACCGGATCTCACACCGGGGGCTTGTTGTCGTGCCTGGAACCCCCGACCTTCTCACCAGGCTTTCGAGCGGCGGACGCCAGCCCAGAGAGGCGTGCGAAGAGCCTTGGACTCGCCACGGCTGCCAAGAAGGCCTGCTGACGGCGTTTAAAAGCAGGACCGGGCCGGCATCGTCTGCCTCCTGTCCCTGGAAAAAAGAAGGCCCCCCGGATTGTGAGTCGGAGGGGGCACATGAAGGGATATAGGAGGAACCACTGCGACGCTTCGGGCCAGGGAACCCTTCGCGGCGCTCCTCTTGCAGAGCCGTCCGGCTCGATGCTCGAGGTGATTTCATTATACACCCTGCATGGGCCATGTCAACAACTTTCTGTGTCCACATTCACACAGCTTGTCCACATATGCACAAGTCTTGTGCATATGTGGACAGCAGGTGTGGAGAAGGGAGCAAGACCCGGGCCTGACGAATCCCTTGGGCGTGATACCGCGAGTTCGCCCGGACGCCCAGCTCGAACTCTTTGACGGGATGGTCCTGTACCTCAGCCAGGCCGATGCGGCCAGGGCCTTGGAGGTGAGCACCCGCGTGATCCAGTACTGGGAGAGCCAGGGCCTGCTCCACCCGGAATATCCCCATGAAGGACGTTCGCGACGCTATACCCGGTCGGACCTGGTGGAGATGGCCTTCATCAAGGGCATGATCGAAGAGCAGGGTTTCTCGGTCCCTTCCCTGCGGGAGAAGCTCAATGGCCTGCCGGCTCCCTACTACTACGACCCGAGCGACCTGTTCTGGGATCTGCGCAGCAGAAGCTGGAAATCGCGCTCCATGCTGGCGGCCGACCAGCTCAGCGCGGTGCAGCTCCGTCTGGTTCCCGCGATGGCGGACTACCTGGACCGGATGGAATCTTCCGGGGCGGACGAGAGGGCCCTCGGTCTTCTCGGCTTGATCCGCGAGGGTCTTTCGGGAAGGCTTCCCGAGGCTCAGCGCCAGGGGCGTCCGCGGAAGCGTCGTCCGCGCTCCCGACCCTCACCGCTCCTGTCGGATCAGGGCTGACCGGCCAGCAGGATTCCGGCGGGAAGGGTCTCGCCCGATTCGTCGCTGCCGCAGGTCCCGGGATCTTCACAGGCCTGCCCGAGATGCAGGATCCACCGGCCCCGATGCCCGGCTTCGGGGTGCCCGAGGTCTCCCGCTTCACGGTGGATCGCCAGCCATTTCTCGAGGGCCTGCTCGGCCCCCCCCTGCCCGACGCCCAGCAGGCGCGCGCGGCGAGCGCCCTGCCGGCGCAACATCCCGGCGAAGATGTCCAGGGCCGAGGCCGCCTCCCTGCGATCGGTCCCGGTCAGATCCAGGCCGGGAAGTCCTCGCATGATCGGCCCGAGGGCCCGGGGCGGGGTCTTGCGCTCCTCGAGATCCTCCCATTCGTCGAGGACCACCCCTTTGAAGCCGGAGAGATAGCGGCGGAAGGTCCCTTCCAGGGCCCGGACCATGAAGGCCATGGGCACTCCCGGGGAGACCCGCCGCCCTCTCAGATGGACCAGGCCATCGCGAAGGTCCACGACCTGGATCTCCAATCCCTCCTCTTCGAGGACGGGTTGGAGCCGGGCCAGGAGGCTCTGCGGGGTAGGCTCCGGTGCGCTCAACTCAGGCCTGCGGCTCCGGAGAGGGCTCGAGAGCGTGGGCTGGGGATTCCGCGGGCCCGGTTCGATTCTTCTCGGCCCGGACCAGGCCCAGGTCCAGGCGATTCCTGGTCAGGTAGGTCTCGGCCTTGTCATAGACCGAGAACTCGAAGTTGGCCGTCATGACCAGGGATTTGGTGGGGCAAGCCTCGGTGCACAGCCCGCAGTAGCAGCATCGGGAGAGATCGATCGAATAGATCCGGGCCGATTCGAAGCCTTCCGGGTTGGCTCGGGACTCCAGGTAGATGCAGGCGTCAGGGCAGGCATCGACGCAGACTCCGCATCCGACGCACATCTCCGCCGAGCAGCCATAACACCGCTGGCCTTCCAGGCGGGCCGTCTCCAGCGGGAAGCCCAGTTCCACCTCTTCAAAGTTTGAGGCCCGTTCCTCGGCGGGGATCTTGGGCATGGGGTTCTGCCGGCCCATGGCGCGGAAGGGCTTCTGCTGGGGTTCGGTCTGGTAGGGGGTGGAGTCCCCGAGCGGGAGGTCGACCGGGTGGGGGACCATGCCCAGGCCCTGGGGCCGGAGCAGCACCCCGGAAGTCGGCTCGGGCGAGGAGCCGTCCTGAAGGGGGACCGTCCCGGTCTTGTGGTAGGGGTAGAGGAAGTCGAAGCGTTCGGGAGCCGCCCCGTGCTTGCGGGCGATGCCCAGGGCCACCCGGTCGGCGGAGCCGATGGCGGCGATGATGGTCGAGACCCGGGTCACGTCGCCGCAGGCCCAGACTCCTTCCCGGGTGGTCCGGCCCTCCTCGTCGGTGACGAGGGTCCCGTTGCGGTTGGTCCGGACATCGCTCGGAAGCCAGGGGAGGTCGACCTCCCGACCCAGGGCGGTGATCACCATGCCGCACTCCAGGATCCGTTCGGAACCTTCGATGGGCAAGGGGGCCCGTCGCCCCGAGCGGTCCTTGGCGCCCAGTCGGTTCTGGAGGACCTCGAGCCCTTTGAGCTTTCCGTCTTCCACGACGATCCGGCTGGGTGAGGTCAACCACAGGATGTGGACGCCCTCCTCCTCGCCGTCCTCGATCTCTTCATCCTCCGAGGGCATCTCCTTGCGGGTCCGCCGGTAGATCATGGTGACCTCGGCGCCCAGGCGCCGGCAGGTCCGGGCGCAGTCGAAGCCCGTGTTGCCTCCTCCGACGACGACCACCTTGGAGGGGACCTCGGTCAGGAATCCCCGGATCTGGTGCTCGAGGAAGTCCTCTCCATACCAGACCCAGGGTTTCTCCTCCAGTTCCAGGCCCAGGCGATAGGGCTTCCAGGCCCCAGCCGCCACGATCACCTCGTCGTGGCGCTTCTCGAACTCTTCGAAAGCCAGGTCCTGACCGATCTCGGTGTTCAACTGCAGGTGGATCCCGGGCAGCGAGTGGATCCGTCTCATCTCTTCGTGGACCACCTGGCGGGGAAGGCGGTAGACGGGGATCCCCTGGGTCAGGAAGCCTCCCGGCAGGGCCCGGGCTTCGTACAGGAAGATTTCGAAGCCCCACGAGCGCAGCAGCATGGCCGCCTGGTAGCCGGCCGGTCCGGCTCCCACGATTCCCACGGTCTTGCCGGAGAGGGGGGTGGAGCAACAATGCTTTTCGTAATCAAATCTTTCCGCCTCGGGCAGGGAACCCTCCCAGTCCGAGAAGACGCGCTTGAGCTTGCGAATCGCGATCGGCTCGGGGCCGGTGAATCCCCGAGAGCACTTCTTCTCGCAGGGAGCCGGGCAGACTCGACCCAGGGTGCCGACGAAGGGATAGGTCCGGCGAAGGGTGTCCAGGCCCTCCTGCCATCTGCCCTCACCCGCCAGCGTGACATAGCCGCGCGCGTCGGTATGGGCCGGGCAGCCCTCGGTGCAGGGAGCCCAGCGCGTGCCGGGGTACCAGGCGCTCTTCTCGGAGATGGTCGACTCGTCGTGAAAGTCCACCATGCGCAGGGTTCCGCGCGAGTTCGCGGGGATCTCGTCCATGTCCCAGGGATACTGGACCGTCACCGGCTTTCGCATGAAGTTGGAGAGGGTGACCTTCATCCCGGTCAGGACGGCTTTGATATTGTCGAGAAGTGATGGCATGGACTTCCTCGGGGCCTCGGCCAGGGGCGGAGGGCTTTGCCCGGAGCATCGGTGCAACCTTCGCGGAACGGGGCTGCGTCCCTTGGGCTCTGCGGGCATGGTCAGGATAGGGAACGGCTCCGGGCCGCGGGATGATCTGGCGCAGGCCCGTGCCTTCCTCCTTTGTTCCGAATGGCGGTCCCGACAGGAGGGGTTCCACCTCCCCGGTCGAGAAAGGGAGGCCCATGTTGATTCGCACCTGCCCTGTCGGGGCCTTCCAGATGAACTGCTACCTGGTGGCCGATGAAGAGACCCGGGATGGGGTCCTGATCGATCCCGGGGATGAGAGCGGAAGACTGCTGGACCTGATCCGCACCGAAGGGGTGACGATCCGGGCCTTGCTCCTGACCCACGGTCATGTGGATCATGTGATGCGCGCGCAGGAGGTGAAGGAGGCCTTGGGCGTTCCCCTCCATGCCCACCCGGGGGATCTGGAGCTGATCCAGGCGGCGCCTCAGCAGGCCATGCTCTTCGGGCTGGAACCCGGTCCCATTCCCGTGGTGGATGGAGAACTGCGGGAAGGAACGGATTTCCGGGCGGGCAGCCTGGTCTTCCAGGTCTTGCATACGCCCGGGCACTCACCCGGTGGAGTCGTCCTCCTCAGCGGAGGGAACGCCTTTGTCGGCGACACGATCTTCGCCGGTTCGGTGGGCCGGACCGACCTGCCCGGAGGGGATTTCCGGCAGCTCCAGCGCTCGATCCGCAATCGGATCTACAGTCTGCCGGACGACACGATCCTCCATCCCGGCCACGGTCCGGCCACGACCGTCGGAGAGGAGAAGAGGAGCAATCCCTTCGTCCGGGCCCTGGATTCCTGAGGAGTCCCCTCAGCCTGAATCCGCCGCCTGGCCCGGATCGGCGGCCGAATGCCACGGTAGGTGGCGGATTCAGGCTCAGAAGCCCAGGTCGACTCCGCGGGAGGCCCGTTTCTTCAGGTCGCCCAGAGCCTTTTCCTCGGCGGCTCGTCGGGTCGGGTCCAGATCCAGCCGTTCCAGCTCGGCATGGGCCCGGTCCCGGGTCTGGCGGGCCTCTGCCCAGCCTCTGGAGTCCCAGCGCCTGTCGCTGGCCCGGCGGAGCCTCCCGATCTCCAGCAGGAGATCGGCGGCAGCCGCGTTGAGGAAGGTGGCCCGGACATGGGCGTCGTTCCAGCGGCGGGCTTCGGAGAAGTCGGTCATGGCTGCCGCAACATGCTCTTCGATGGAGACCCTGTGGTCTGGGACCGGTTCGCGGCGCTCCAGCTTCTCGGCAAGGTTCAGGGCCATCGCCAGGCGCGTCTCCCCCCGTTCCAGGTAGAAGGCGGTCCGGGCCTTGACGAAGCCGGCGAAGGCCAGGCCCAGGCAGGCCAGGACCGCCAGGACCGTCCCCAAGACCCGTAGCGCCCGGATGGGAGAGGACCTCTCGCGTCCCGTCTCGGGATCGGCTTCCCCCCGGTTCCGGAAATAGTCGTGGCGGACCTTGGAGCGGGTCTTCTGGGCGCGCCGACGCACCGGATCGGGTGTCTCCAGGTCGCTGGCGACCCGGTTGCAGATGTCCATCGCCGGTTCGAGGTGGCCGAGCCGCCCCAGGGCCTCGGCCAGGCGTAGCCAGTTCCTGGGAGCGGTGGGGCGGACTTCGGCCAGCAAGCGATCCAGCGCCAGGGTCTCGTCGAGCCCCAAAGCGTGATCCGCCAAGGCGCTGGCCGTCTTGAGGTCCTTCTGGGCCAGGGCGCACAGGGCCAGCCCCATCCAGGCCGCAGGCTCTTCCGGAGCGCTGGGAATCACGCGTTGGAAGCCTTCGATCAGGGCCTGCCAGGCCTTCCGGTCGAAAAGGTTCACGACCCCAGGAGGGTAGAGATCCTCCAGGGCCCGTCGGTGCGCTTCGACGGGCCTCTCGAATCGGCGGATGAAGTCCTGGAAGCGTTCGTGGCGGACGTTTCCAGCCATTTCGTCGACCAGCAGATCGGCGGCCCGGTATTCCGGCGGTTTCCCGGTCCGGTCCAGGGTGGGGTCGGCGGCCAGGGGAGACGGGTCGGCCTTCGCCGGGAGCCCGGGGAGTGACCCGAGGGGTCCGGCCTCAGCCGAGGTTCCGATGAAGAGGTTCCAGTCGGAGCCCCGGCCTGGGGTTCCGGAGAGGGGGGCGACGGGGGCTTGGGGAGATGGGCCGGGCTTGGAGGGGCGCACCAGGAAGAGGCCCTTGGCCTCCAGATCATCCAGGGCCAGCCGCGCCGAATTCGACCGCGAATCCGGGCCGGTGGGAGCCGGAATGGCGGGCATCTCCTCTTTGGGGACGGGTGGCGGGGGGAGGCCTGGGAAACGGCGCGCGGGCTCCTCCTCCTCGGTGACGGGTGGCGGGGGGAGGCCTGGAAGACGGCGTTCCGCCTGGTCTCTTGGATCCGGCTGGTTCAACGGGCCTCTCCTTCGCCCGGCCTCCCCCGAGGGGGCGGTCCGGCCACGGTGGTCTCGTTCCCCGCTTCATCCTTCACGCGGATCTCCAGACGGGTCAATTCCCCCGGGGGGACCTCGAAATCCTCCCGGTTCGAGTCGAAGAGTCCGTCCAGCGGAGTGGCCGGAAGCCAAGAACCCGCGGGAGACCTGCGGAAGTGCACCTCCCTGATGGCGGCCACCGGCAGATGGACCCGACCCCGCACAGGGCCTGAGCCCGGCCCTGAGAGCCAGGCGATTCGAGCCTTCGAGTTGGCCAGCAGGATCGTCCCCGAGAGGCTCTCCACCCGGCTGAGGGTGGGGGCCTGGCGATCCCAGGCGGAAACGCGGAATCTGTGGGGTCCATCCGGGAAGCGCGAGGTCTCCAGATCCAGGGTCTGCTCGCGCCCGCGGAAGGGACGGCTGCTGGCCAGGGAAACCCAGGTGCTTCCCCCGTCGGGGCTGATCTCCACCTCCCAGGAGACCCTGGAGGGATCCCCCTGGCTCAATCGCCACTTCAGGGTCCGGGCCCCCGCCCAGCGTTCGGAGCCCTCGGGCTCGACCCAGCGCAGGCCGAGCGGGCCGGACTGGGAGGCGAAGCCCACCTCGAGGCTCTGGATTCGGATGGGGTCGGCCTCTTCGGGATCGAGGAGCACGGAGAGTTGGAGGAAGCGGTCTGGAGGGGAGTGGACGGGGGCTCCGGTGGAAGCTCCCGGGATCGTCGACCAGGGACTCCAGTGTTCGTCGGGCACGCCGGTCGGGCCGCTGCGGGTGCGCAGGGCCCTCGGTTTTTTCGAGCCGGGAACGCCCAGCCAGCGGATCTGTCCCCAGTGGGAGGGGGCGCGGGCGTCCAGGACGGGGCTGCGGTACTCGCTTGGGGCCAGGCCGGGGCCGAAGCTCAGCAACTCGACGGGGAGGTTGCGGGCGGCCAGGACGCCCTGGGGGCGGCTCAGCAGGGCCAGGATCGGGCGTTTCGAGGAAGCCGGCATCCGCAGGGCCTCTCCGGAGACCGGGATGCGGAGCACCGAGCCGTCGGCGTGACCTGCCCAGACTCCACCCGAAGCGTCGCCGGCCAGCGACAGGACCGGGCTGTTCCCAGCCTCGATCCGCTGCACCGCACCGGATTCCAGGCAGAGGCGGAAGAGCGAATCCGAGCTGGCCACCCAGGCATGGGGCCCCGAGATCGCCAACGCCTCCAGGTCCGGAGAGGGGCTGAGCAGGAGGGTCTCCACCTCTCCGGAGGCGGGATCCAGCCGCAGCACCCGCCCGGCCTGGCTGGTCGCCATCAGCAACCGGCCATCGCCGAGCAGCGCCAGGCCTCGGACATGCTGGGCGGCCCCGGACCACAAGCGTCGGGTCCGACCGGAGGCCTCGACCAGGTGGACCGAGCCGGGCATCCCCGTGGCGGCGTAGACCCCTCCTCCGGGAGCCGGTGCCAGGGCCCAGACATAGGCCCCTGGAAGGTGGACCCGCAGGGTCGGCCGACCTGAGAGGTTCCAGCGCACCAGGTTTCCATCCGGCGCGGTGCCGGCCCAGATCCCGTCTTCGGAGCGCAGAAGGCTCAAGACCGCGGCGCTCCCGGTCCGGCCGAAGAGGGTGGCGGCCTGGCCCGGGACCAGGCGCAGCACCTCGCCGCTGCCGGCCAGGCCGGCCAGCAGGTCCTCTCCGGGTCCGGGGCAGAGGCTGGCGATCAGGTCGTCGCTGGACCTCCAGAGCGTCTGGAAGGGGGGACCGGCCATCAGGGCTCCCGTGGCGTCCAGGGCGGCGCCCAGGAATTCCCCCCCTGGAGCGGAGGGCTTCAAGGTCCACGCATGGCCTCCGGCCGGAAGCTCGACCACCGTGGGAGTCGGCTCGGTGGCCGGGACCTTGGGCACCGGAGTCGTCTCAGCCGGCTTGAGCTCCAGTTCCAGGGTGGCCCGACCCCGCAAGGACCAGGGGGTGGAGAGCCGGCTGCGCAGGATCTCGGCGGTGGAGTTCAGATGGCTGTGGCTGGAGGACCTCAGGGCCTCACGCCAGGAGGCCGGGAGCAGAGGCAGGCTGTGGGGCCCCATCTTCAGGCCCTCTCCGGGGAGCACGGTCCGGATGGCCAGATCGCCTCCCCGCTCTTCGCCCCGAATCTGCTCGAGCAGGCCGGACAGATCCTGGGGGACGGGCTCTTCGATGTTGAGGGTCTTGGCCAGCTCGCCGAGGGATTCCCGTGCCCCCACCCCGATCCGGATCTTTCCCGGGCGGGCATCGTGGGGCAGGCTCAGGGGGATTTCGCGAACCTGGGGCTCCTGGTCATAGGGCTTCAGGACGATTCCCAGGCGCACGGTCTCGCCGGGTCGGTACTCCGTCCGGTCGGTGTAGATTCTCTGGATCGAGGCCCGCAAGGGCCTGGGCACGATCCGGGCTTCGATCCGGATCGAATCCAGCTTGAGGGGCTCGAAGGGGTTGTCCACCAGGCGTCGCAGGACCGATTCCACGCGGCTGGCCACCTGGTTGGCCAGGCCCGGGCCCGAGACCAGGTCCTCCAGCTCCAGGGGGGGCTGCCCCTGAGGCTGGATCCGCACGTGCAGGTCTGCCGTGGAGGCCTGCATCGAGGCGCTCATGCTGCCGACCGTGTAGTTCGTGGCCGTGCTGAGGACGGCCGGGGTCAGGTAGCGATGCTGGGCTGCGCGCATGTTCCAGGTCCGGCTCTGGCTCCTGGAGGGATCGTGGACCACCAGTTGGACGGGAACCATCGAGACGGGGGCGTGGAGGCGACCCCCGATGGCCCAGAGCCGGTCCCGGCTCATCTCGCCGATGAGGCCGAGTTGAGAGGCCATCTTGAAGGACATCTGGTAGCTGGGCAGGACCGTGTGGATATGGGCTGCCGAGAGGGGAAGCTGGACCTCTCCCAGTTGGGCCAGGGGATGGCCGAAGGCCAGGATCGAGTTGTCCTTGCGCCAGGTCAGCGTTCCCGTGGCGGCCACCTCGATGTCTCCGGTCAGCAAGGGGACGCCCACCGCCGCTCCGGGCACCATCGGAGGGATCCCCGTCGCCGGCCGCTGCCCCTGGAATCCCTGCACGGCCTGCAGGGGGAGTTCCTTGAGCGAGCGGTTCAGGCGTTCGATCGAGGCCTGGTCCAGGCCCGAGGTCTGCAGCAGGGTGCCCACGGGCGAGAGCTCCAGGGCCTGGCCCGGGGTGGCCTGAGGGCGGGGGGAGATCCGGATCTCGCGATAGGTGCGGCCTTCCAGGGTCACCGGGTTCTCCAGGCGCCCCACGGCGCCCCAGGGGGCGCTCTGGGGGATCGGTGCCAACGGTCCGGGCAATTCGGCCATCATGTCGTGGATCGGGGTGACCCCGCCGATGGGGACCTTCGAGAAGCCCCAGCCGTAGGAGATCGCCCCGATCAACCGTCCCTGGACGTAGATCGGCGAGCCGCTCATCCCGGCCACGATCCCGATTCCCTGCTCGACCAGGTGACCTCCGTCCACGCGGATCAGCACCAGGTCCGAGCCGCTCAGATGGCCCCGGGCCACTCCCAGGACGGTGATCGGGAAGCGGGTGATCCGGGTCCCCTGGAAGACGGTCAGTCCGTACCCCTGCATGCCCGGCCTGAGCTCCGAGCTTCGCATGGTGGGGGTTCCATCCGGGGCCGCCGGGCCGGAGACGGGCACGAGCAGGGCCAGCAAGGCCAGCAGGAGGGGAGTCCAGCGAGGGGCCAGTCTTCGGTTTCGCATCATCGGCCGCCTTCCCCCGCAGGATCGAGTCCTCCTTCCTGGCGGGTTCCCGGGTTCCGGAGGAACCCGGGAAGAGGGCGAGTCTTTACCGGGATTCTCCGTCGTGTATACTGTGTGGACGGTTTTGAGGACTTGGTCGAGGATTATTGAGTCGGATGGTGCGCGTCGCGGACATCGCACGGGGCCTGGCGGCCCTGGCCCTTCTCGGGGCCCTGGGCTGTTCCGGCCCGGGGCCGGAGCCTCATGACGCTTCCTCTCCCGCCGCCCTTCCGACGATCCCCGCTTCTTCCCCCGAAGCCTCGCCGCTCGTGCCTTCTCCCGTGGTCTCGCCCGAAATCGGCGCGCCAGACCGTCGGATCCTGGAGAGTTCGACCCTGCGTTCCCGGGGTGAGAATCCCTGGAAGCTGGATGCCGAACGGATCGAGTATGAGGAGGTCGGCCGGACGGCTCGCGTGGGCGTCCTGACCTGGACCTTGATGGATTCGCAGGGGGCCGATCTGGTGACGGTGGAGGGCAACGGGGCCCTGGTCGACATGGAGACCATGAAGGTCTCCTTCGAGGGGCCGGTCGTGGCCCGCGGGATGCGCGGGGAGGTCCTCAACGTCCAGAACCTGGTCTGGGACGGCGAGGCCCGACAGTTCCTGGGAAGCCAGGGGGTCCGCATGGTGCGGGAAGGCACGGTCCTGACCGGGAAGAGACTCGTCGCTTCTCCAGACCTGCGCCGCCTGGAGGTCGAGGGGGATGTCCGGGTGCTGCTGCCGGAAGGGATTCCGGCTGGGGAGGTGCCCCGGTGACCATCGCCGTCCAGGACCTGGTCAAGATCTACCGGAAGCGCCGGGTCGTCGACAATGTCAGCCTGGAGGTCGCACCCGGCGAGGTGGTCGGCCTTCTGGGGGCCAATGGCGCCGGGAAGACCACGACCTTCTACATGGTGGTCGGACTGGTCCGCCCGGATGGCGGACGGATCTTCCTGCAGGGGCAGGAGGTCACGGGAATGCCCATGCATCGCCGGGCGCGCCGGGGAATCGGCTATCTGCCCCAGGAACCCTCCGCCTTCCGCCGATTGTCGGTGGAGGACAACCTGCGCCTGATCTGGCAGGTCCACGGCCTTCCTGCCAAGGAGCAGAAGACGCGGCTGGAAGCCCTGCTGGAGGAGTATGACCTGGGGCGGGTCCGCCGCAGTCGGGCCCTGGAGCTTTCGGGCGGCGAGCGTCGGCGCCTGGAAATCGCCCGGGCCCTGGCCACCCGCCCGGCCTTCCTCTTGCTGGACGAACCCTTCAGCGGAGTGGATCCCATCGCCGTGGCCACCATCCAGGAGATCATCCGGACCTTGCGGGGCCAGGGCCTGGGGATCCTGGTCACCGACCACAATGTGCGCGAGACCCTGGCCATCACCGACCGGGCCTACATCATCCGGGAAGGGCGGATCCTGGTGGCGGGGAGCGCCAAGGAGGTGGCCAACCATCCCGACGCCCGGAAATACTACCTGGGCGAGGCCTTCCGGACCGGCCTGGAGGAGGAGGCTCCGGAATGAAGATCCTGGATCGCTACCTGATGACCGAGATGGCCTGGCCCTTCCTCTTCGGGCTGTGCACCTTCACCCTGCTCTTCTTCTCGGCCGAAACCCTCATGGGGGTGGCCCGCATGGTGGTCGAGTCCCAGGCAGGGGTCTCGGTGGTGATCGAGTACCTGTATTGCCGACTGCCCTACGTGCTGGTCCTGACCTTCCCCATGTCGATCCTCCTCTCGGCCCTGATGGCCTACGGACGACTCTCCGGGGACAGCGAGCTGGTGGCCCTGAAGGCCGGAGGCATCGGCTTCTTCCGCATCTTCATCCCGGGCCTGGCCTTCTGCACCCTGGTGGCCGGCGTCTCCTTGTGGATGAACGATTCCTGGGTTCCGCCCTCGATGAAGCGGGCCTACGACATCCTGATCGAGCATCAGCGCGGGGACGAACTGGAACGCGCCCTGATCACCTCGCCTCGGGTTCTGGCCAACGGGCAGGAGCAGATGATCTACGCCCACTCCCTCAACGTCAAGGAGAAGACCATGAGGGGCATCTTCATCCACTTCTTCTGGGAGAGCATGAGGGTTCGCGAGATCTACGCGCACGAGGCCCGCTGGAACGGAACCGTCTGGGAGATGAAGGATATCCGGAGCGTGGAGTACAGCCGGGAGGGAGACGTGCGCTATGAACTGGCCGGGCAACGGGGCTGGACGGCCCTGTCTCCCGGAGAGTCGCCTCCCGACCCCGACGTCCTGAGGCGCCGGAAGCTGCGCCCCGAAGAGATGAATCGGGCCGAACTCGCCGAGAGCCTGGCCAGCATGCCGGTGCCCCGGGAAGGGGACGACGACATGCTGCGCAAGAGGAACCGGTATCTGGTGATGTACCACCAGAAGATCTCGCTTCCCCTGACCTGCATGGTCTTCGGGACCTTCGCCATCCCGCTGGGAATCCGGCCGCACCGGACCAGCACCTCCATCGGCCTGGGCCTCTCGCTGCTCTTCATCCTGCTGTACTACGTCCTGATGACGGTCGGCATGATCCTGGGCGAGACGGGCGCCTTGCAGCCCTGGGCCGCGGCCTGGCTTCCCAACATCCTGTTCGGCCTGGTCGGTTTCTTCCTGGTCCTGGAGGCCTCACGCAAGTAGTCATCCGCTGTGCTATCCTGAAGACAGGCCTGTGCGCTTTGGCGCAGGCCTTGCGAGGGAAGCCTTGGAGTCTTTGGCCCAGATCCTGATCACCTATTTCCTGGTTGGCCTGCTGGCCGGGGGCATCGCCTTTCTGGGCAACCAGTTGGGCCGCCAGATCGGCCGGCGCAAGATGAGCGTCCTGCGTCTGCGGCCGCGTCATACCTCGATCCTGATCACGACCCTGACCGGAGTCATGATCGCCGTGGTGACCCTGACGGTCTTCGCCCTGCTCTCCGAACCCGTCAAGAACCTCCTGCTGGGCGTCGAGAAGCTCCGTCGCGAGGAGGCGGCCCTGCGCGCCAGGGTGGCCCAGCTCAGCCAGATCCTGGAGGAGGGGGCGATCGTCTGGAAGGTGGACGAACCGATCGTCCATATGACCCTCCCCGCCGGTCTTTCCCCGGATCGCACCCGACAGGCCCTCACCAGCCTGCTGGCCGAGGCCAACGCCAAGACCATCCTGCAGAACAACCGGATCGCCCGCGAGAAGGAGGAACCGCCACTTCCCGCCGATCAGGTCCTGCTGGACTTCCAGGCCGATCAGCTCGAGCGGCTGGTCCGGCGTCTCTCCCAGAGCCAGGGCTTCATGGGCCTGCGGGTGGTGGCGGATCGGAACTGTCTGTACCGGGACCGGACCCGCGTCCGCCTGGAGGCCTGGGTGGTGCATCGGGTCTTCCGCGAGGGCGAGGAGGTGGCCCGGCGCCGCATCAATCCCAAGGACCCCGAGGTCCTCTCGGCCTTCTTCGAGTTCATCGAGAACACCCGGAAGTCTGCCGTGGATCGCGGCATGCGTCCGATCGGGGGAAGCCTGGGAGGAGGGTTGACCGAGGAGCAGTTCAACGACCTGGTGGACCGGATCCGCACCCAACACGGCTCGCTGGAGTTGCTGGCCGTGGCCAACCGCGATCTGTACGAGACCAGCAGCCTGGATGTGCGGATCGAGGTTCGGCCCCTCGCCGAAGGGGGAGGCTCCGAGTGAGGGTCGTGGCAGCCCTGGATCCCGGACGGCGCAAGTGCGGCCTGGCCGTGGTCTGCTCGGAGAGGGGAGTCCTGTTCCGGGGGATCGCGCGTCGGGAAGATCTCGTCCAGGCGGTGCGACGAATGCTTCAGGAATACCAGCCCACCGAGCTCCTGGTCGGTGGGAGCACGGGCTCCCGGGAGGTCCTGGCCGAGCTGAAGGCCGCCTTGGATCGGGAGATTCGGGTGGTGGACGAAAGCCACACCACCGAGCGGGCCCGGGTGCGCTACTTCCAGGACCATCCCCCGCGGGGACTGTGGCGGCTGATCCCGTTGGGCCTTCGGGTGCCTCCCGGCCCCTGGGATGATTACGCCGCGGTGGTCATGGCCGAGGACTTCCTGTCCGCGGCCCTCCGCCCGGCCGCCGGCGAAACCCGGGAGGCCCCGAAAGACTCAAAACCAGAAAGGCCCGGCTCGGGCCCGGCCTGGAAGAGCCTTGGGAGGAGCAGAGGATGAGAAGGGGAGCAATCGCCCTGTTGGCGGCCCTGGTCCTGATCATGGGGGTGGCCCCCGTCAGCGCCCGGAATCGGGACAAGGATGTGGAGAAGGCCAAGGGGGACAACCTGGTGGGGATTGTCGTGACCACCTCCACCAACAAGAGCCCTGGCGGGCAGCCCTATGATCCGCTGGAAGGCGTGGAGGTCACCCTTCAGGGAACCTCCTACAAGACCGTCACGGACACCCTGGGCCTGTTCCGCTTCAAGGTTCCGGCGGGCGAGTACGTGATCGTGGCCCAGAAGCAGGGGGTCGGCATGGCCACCCGCTCGGTCCAGGTCAAGGACGGCCCGACTCCCTCGATGATCAACATCGTGCTGAATCCTGGCCAGATCCAGAGTTCGCCCTTCGGCACCGGACCCGGTGGGGGAGGCGCCCCGCTGGCTCCGGGCACGGCCTACGTGGCCTTCGGTCAGAAGGCGGGTCCGGGGGCCCCGGCGGGGCACGGACCGGCGGGCGGGTACCAGATGAGCACGACCCAGACCTATCGCCAGATGATCCTTCATGGGGGGACGGGGGATCCCTTCGGGATGGGAGGCGGCGCCATCCAGGCTCCCCGCCCCGGAGACGTGAACCCCGGGGACTACCACACCCCCATGCAGGTCGCGCCCAACACCCTGATGATGCTTCCCGTCGACAACCCCGGGCAGACCGGTTACAAGGAGATGGACACCCAGCCCTTCTGGGTCGCCTTCAATGCCGCCGGCACCCGTCTCTACGTCAGCACCGCGGCCCAGAGCATCCAGGTCATGGATACGGTGAACTCCAACACCCTCCTGACCTCCATTCCGACCGGGGGAATCATCACCGACCTGAAGCTGACCCCCGACGGGAACAACATCCTGGCCAGCGTCCTGGGAGCCCAGCCCGGCGTACTGGTCATCGACACCCGCACCAACGCACCTCAGCGCCGGATCCCCACGCCCCCGATGCGCAACGGCGAGGCCGGCCAGCCTCGGGCCGTGGCCGCCAACCGCGAGGGAACGCGCATGTTCGTGGTGGTGGGAACCCCCTCGGCGGGCGAGGTGGTGGCCCTGGACACCTTCACCGGGATCCCCCAGGCCTCCATCCCCGTCGGAGCCAATCCCACCGGGATGGAGCTTTCTCCTGACGGCCGCTTCCTGTACGTGGTGAACTCCAGCTCGGGCGACGTCTCGGTGATCGACGCCTGGGCCTTCACCGAACTCGGCCGCGTCCGGGTCGGCGTCAATCCCCAGAAGGCGGCCGTTTCTCCAGACGGCTCCCGGGTCTTCATCACCAACAAGGGGTCCGACACCGTGACGGTCCTCAACGGGGTGACCCAGGCCCCCGTGGCCACCGTCCCGGTCGGCAAGGGCCCCGTCGGGGTCGCCGTCAGCCCCGATGGCACCAAGACCTTCGTGGGCTGCACCGGCGCCGGCAGCGTCACGGTCCTGGATGCCCGCACCGGCGGCGTCCTCCTCTCCACCACCCCGCTGCCCAACTCGATTCCCTGGGGGGTTGCCGTCAAGCCCTGAGGCCTTCGCAGGCCACGCTCGGAAGGGCCTCTCCGTCGCCTGCGCGGAGGGGTCCTTCCTGCGTTTGACACCCTCATGGCGGCGGGATAGAATGTTCCCCGTCGGGAAGGCTCCTCTGGGGGAGCCTTCTTGCCCGAGTCGACAGGTCTCCCAGGGCGACAGGAGCCATCCAGGCTCCGGAGGGCCCGTTGGGAGCATTTGCGGCTGTACGGGTCCCGAGCACGTCTAAGAATGACAGGGATGTGATACTGTTGCTGGGTCTTCTCAAGGGCCTCCTGGACGCAAACGAGCGCGACGTGCGCCGGATGCGCAAGGTCGTGGACCGGATCAACGGGTTCGAAGAGGCCATGAAGGCCTGTTCGCATGATGAGCTGCGCGGGAGGACCGATCTCCTCCGCGAGCGCCTGGCCAAGGGGGAGACCCTGGACGATCTCCTCCCCGAGGCCTTCGCGGCCGTCCGGGAAGCCGCCCGGCGGACCCTGAAGCTGCGCCACTACGACGTGCAGATGATCGGTGGAATCGTGCTGCACCAGGGTCGCATCTCGGAGATGAAGACCGGCGAAGGCAAGACCCTGGTCGCCACCTCTCCGGTCTATCTCAACGCGCTCAGCGGCAAGGGCGTCCACGTGGTCACGGTGAACGACTACTTGGCCAAGCGCGATGCCCGCTGGATGGCTCCGGTCTATCACCTGCTCGGACTCTCGGTGGGGATCATCAACCACGACACGGCCTATCTCTACGATCCCACCATCGAGGTCGAGGACGACAGCCTCAACCGCTTGAGGCCCGTGCATCGTTCCGAGGCCTATCGGGCCGACATCACCTACGGGACCAACAACGAGTTCGGCTTCGACTACCTCCGGGACAACATGGTCATGTCCCTGGAGCAGCGGGTCCAGAGGGAGCTCAACTACGCGATCGTGGACGAGGTCGACTCGATCCTCATCGACGAGGCCCGGACCCCCCTGATCATCTCCGGTCGGGGCACCAAGTCGACCGACCTGTACGAGCGCTTCGCGAAGGTCGCCCGCGATCTGCGCAAGGATGTGCACTACAGCGTCGAGGAGAAGGCCAAGAGCGCACCGCTCACCGAGGAGGGCGTGGCCCGCGTCGAGCAGGTCCTGGGGATCGAGAACCTCTTCGATCCCGAGCACATGGAACTGGCCCACCACATGAACAACGCGCTCCGGGCCAAGGAGTGCTATCGCAACGAGATCGAGTACGTGATCCGCGATGGCGAGATCGTCATCGTCGACGAGTTCACCGGCCGGCTGATGTTCGGTCGGCGCTACTCGGATGGTCTGCACCAGGCCATCGAGGCCAAGGAAGGGGTGAAGGTCCGTCAGGAAGACCAGACCCTGGCCACCATCACCTTCCAGAACTACTTCAAGCTCTACACCAAGCTGGCCGGGATGACCGGCACCGCGGTCACCGAGGAACGCGAGTTCCGCGAGATCTACAAGCTGGACGTGGTGGTGATTCCCACCAACCTGCCGATCCAGCGCCAGGACCTCTCCGATCTGGTCTACAAGGACGAGAACGCCAAGTTCCGGGCCGTGGTGGCCGACATCGAGGAACGCCACGGCCTGGGTCAGCCGATCCTGGTTGGGACCCGTTCCATCGAGAAGTCGGAGTATCTCTCGGCGATCCTCAAGCGCAAGGGCATCCCCCACAACGTCCTCAACGCGAAGTATCACGAACGAGAAGCCCAGATCATCGCCCAGGCCGGCCGGGTCGGCGGGGTGACCATCGCCACCAACATGGCCGGTCGCGGCGTGGACATCAAGCTCGGAGGGGATCCCCCCGTCCCTGAGGAGGAGCAGAGGGTCAAGGAACTAGGCGGCCTGTACATCCTGGGCACCGAGCGCCACGAGTCGCGGCGCATCGACAACCAGTTGCGCGGCCGTTCGGGCCGACAAGGGGATCCCGGGGCCTCGCGCTTCTACGTGGGTCTGGACGACGAACTCATGCGGCTCTTCGGCTCGGATCGCATCAAGGGTTGGATGGAGAGGCTGGGGGTCGAAGACGACGTCCCCATCGAGCACTCCTGGATCACCAAGGGGATCGAGAACGCCCAGCAGAAGGTGGAAGGCCACCACTTCGACATCCGCAAGAACGTGTTGCAGTACGACGACACGATGAACGAGCAGCGGCGGATCATCTACGAGGAGCGCACCCGAATCCTCCGGGGCGAGGAGCTCAAACCCCATATCCTGGGCTTCGTGGGCGAGATCGTCGACGACCTGATGCGCGAGTACGTCTCGGCCGAGGTTCCGCCCGCCGAGTGGGACCTCGAGGGGTTCGTCAACGCCCTCAACGAGCAGTTCGCCCTGCCCTCACCCCTGAAGGTGGGTGAGCTCGGCGGCACCATCGCCCCCGAAATGCGCGATCTCGTCATGAACCGGGCCGTCGAGACCTACGACGCCAAGGAGGCCCGCCTGGGCTCCGAGTTGATGCGCGAGCTCGAGAAGGTGGCCCTGCTGCGCACCCTGGACGAGAAGTGGATCGAGCACCTGGGCAACATCGACATGCTCCGGGAGGGGATCGGCCTGCGGGGCTATGGCCAGAAGGACCCGCGAATCGAGTTCATCCGCGAGGCCTTTGAGGAGTTCGAGGGCCTCAAGCGCCGGATCCGCGACGACACGGTCCAGTTCCTGTATCGGGTCGAGGTGAGGATGGGGGAGCGGGTCGAGCAGCGCGAGACCATGCAGGTCACCCGCACCAACCGCGATGATTCCGGCCGGGGGACCACCGTCAAGAGGGTCGGCGCCAAGCTCGGGCGCAACGACCCGTGCTGGTGCGGAAGCGGGAAGAAGTGGAAGAAGTGCCACTACCCGGAGCTGCGCTGAGCTTCCCGGAGGAAGTGGCCTGGTCTGGAAACCCGACCGACCAGCCCACGCCCACCGTGCAGACCAACAGAAAGGACTCGCCAAGCATGCTGGCTCAATTCGCCGACCGCCTGACCGAGATTCGCGCCCGGGTCGACCGGATGCGCGACTATCTTTGACCTGGATTCAAGTCGTTCCAAGATCGAGGAGATCGAGTCCCGTTTTGCTGCGGGCGATGTGTGGACCGATCCGGACCTGGCCCGCAAGCTGAATGAAGAGCTGAACCTGCACCGAAGCGTGGTGGACCAGTGGGACCGCCTCTCGGTCGGGCTGGAGGAGTTCGAGCTCTACCTGGAGATGGCTTCGGACGAGAGTCCCGAGGAGATCGCCGAGGTCGAGCGGGCCCATCAGGCTCTTGGGGCTGAGCTCGAGAGGGCCGAGACCAGCGCCCTGATGAGCGGGGAGTACGATCGTTCGACGGCGATTCTCACCGTCCACGCCGGGGCGGGGGGCGTCGATGCCCAGGATTGGGCCGACATGCTCTTGAGGATGTACCTGCGCTGGGCCGAGCGCGAGGGCTTCAAGGCCGAACTGGTCGACGTCTCCCCCGCCGAGGAAGCCGGGATCCATTCGGCCACGGCGATCGTGGCCGGTCCCTTTGCCTTCGGCATGCTCAGCTCGGAACGGGGAGTCCACCGCCTGGTGCGGATCTCTCCCTTTGACCAGCAGAAACGCCGCCACACCGCCTTTGCCAAGGTCGATGTCCTCCCGGAACTCGCTGACGAGGCGCCCGTGGAGATCCGTCCCGAGGATCTCAAGGTGGATACCTACAGGTCCCAGGGGGCCGGAGGGCAGCACGTCAACAAGACCGAGTCCGCCATCCGCATCACCCACCTGCCGACCGGCACGGTGGTGGCCTGCCAGAACGAGCGATCCCAGCACGCCAACCGCGAGACGGCCATGCGCCTGCTGCGCTCGAAACTCTTCGAGCTTCAGATGGCCGAGAGGCAGGGGCGGCTGGATGCCGTCCGAGGCGAGAACCGCGAGGCAGCCTGGGCCAACCAGATCCGGAACTACGTGCTGCAGCCCTATACCATGGTCAAGGATCGCCGGACCGGGGCCGAGAACGGCGACGTCCAGTCGGTCCTGGACGGGAGCCTGACACCCTTCATGCGCGCCTGGCTCGAGGCCCGCGCCCGCCTGGGCCGCGAACCGGTTCCCGCCGACGGCGGCAATCTTGCCGATTGAGGTCGGTTTGGAGTTGCGGGGTGAGGTCGTCCTTTTCATGCTTCTTTCAGGGAGGCATGGTCGCATGCCTTCGGTCCGCTCCAGCCCGCCGGAAACCGGCTGCATGAAGGTTTCCAGGTTTTTGGACCCTCGTGGCAGGGGCAGGAGGAGACCCTGGTCACCTGCCGAAGGAGCCAGGCCGAAGAAGGAACACGAGCATGCGTTTGGGGTTGCGGCAGGAACTGCCTGCAGGGCCTCGAAAGCGCTCGAGGATCTATAAGAGAATTCAACCTGGTCGCGCGAAAGCACCGAATCCCCGGGGAGCCGAAGTTCCGAAACCCGAGGGCGGCAGACAGGTTGAAGGCAAGTAGGGTATCGCTGCGACGACCGGGCTATCCGAGAGGAGGTGGAGGTACAACCCGGAAGGCGCAGTGCAGATGGCGGTCACCGGATGGATGCCGCGGAGGCAGACGTGAGGGAACTTCTGGAAAGCTCAGGTCCTCCTCCGGGTCGAGATCCAGGCGGCCGCCCGATTCGACCAACGAAAACAAGGAGGAGAACCGCGCCATGAACAAGCGCATTTGGACGTCGGTTGTCGCCGTGGTGTTCCTTTTCGCCATGGCTCTTCCGGCGCTGTCCGCGCCCTTGTTCCCTGACGTGCCCGAGAACCACTGGGCCCGCGATGCGGTGGCCAGACTGGCTGCCAAGGGTCTCGTGGAAGGGTACCCCGATGGGACTTTCAAGGGTGATCGCGCCGCTACCCGCTGGGAAGTGGCCATGATCGTCGCTCGCCTGCTCGCCAAGATGGAAGAAGAGCATGCGACCTTTGCTACCAAGGCTGAGCTCAACGAGCTTCGCCAGCTCGTCAACGCCCTGCGCGAGGAGCTCGATGCCCTCGGCGTGCGTGTGACCAACCTCGAAGAGAGCGTCAGCCGCCTTGACCAGCGCGTGACCGAGCTCGAGAGGATCACGTTCTACGGTTCCGTGGACACCCGCATGGTGGCCCAGAACTTCGTGAACAACGGTCAGAGCACCAATGACAACGGGATCCTCGGCGCTGGCGCCGTGGATTACAACCAGGCCGTCGGTTCCGCCAACGCCGGGATTGCTGGTTTCATCCAGCCCGGTGGCGCGGCCCTCAGCCCGTTCCACCTCGGTGTCCACCCGGACGGCAGCCCGGGCGTGTCCCCGTACTTTGGCTCCGGCGCGTTCCCGGTGGTCGACCTGACCAACGGCCGTCCCCTGAGCAACGGCACCGGCTTCACGATGCGCGCGATCCTGGGTCTGCGGATCCGGGTCACCGATGACATCGACGCCGGCGCCGAGTTCTCGGCCTTCACCTCCCAGGGCGACGCCGTGGTCGACGCCTTC
>JALHDH010000087.1 GCA_022839105.1 bacterium | reverse complement strand
CGCCCATGCCGCCCAACGCCCAGCGCCCGGGGGATGGGGTCTATGTGCCCCGGTCGGCCCAGAACTCGGTCTTCCAGGTGACCGTGACCAACCTCGAGAACGTCACGGTGATCAAGGACTTCTACAGGCCTCGCACGGGCTACAAGTTCGTGGTGGTCTACCTCTCCCAGCAGAACATCTCCGAGCAGGTGCAGATCTACACGGGCCGCTTCTCGTTGCTGGATCAGAAGAACGCCTCCTACGACCACATCGACGGCCTGAGCAACTTCTGGCTGGTGATCCTGCGCCCCTTCGGCATCAACTTCGGATACCTGGTCTACGAGGTTCCGATCGATGCCAAGCCGATCAGCCTCGTCCTGCACGCGCTGAACCAGGCCCCCCTGACCCTGAATCTGTAGGGTCCGCCGGCTGCCGGCGGAGAGTTCTCCGGGGAGGGGCATAGACCGGTCCGGCCTTCCTCTCAAGAAGGCCAGAACCAAGGATGAAGGAGTGACACTATGGTGCCCAAGGTGCGCCTTGCGACGGCGATGGCCCTGGCCCTCGTCCTGACCGCCCTGACGCTGGTCTGGGGATCGGGTCGGAGCGAAGCCAAGAGCCCGGTCGAAATCGAATTCTGGCACGCCATGAGCCGAAGCCGGGGGGAGCTCCTCGAGAGCCTGGTGCAGCGGTTCAACCGCGAGAACCCGGACGTGGTCGTCAAGGCCCGTTTCGTGGGTTCGGCCAATCCCCGCCTGGGGAACGACTACAACGCCCTGTATGGAAAGATTCTCGAGCACCTGGCCCGCGGGACCCCCCCGGACATCTCCCAGGTCTATGAGAACTGGACGACCCAGTTGGTGGAGATCAACGCCCTGACCCCGATGGACGGCTTCTTGTCGGGGCCGGACGGGATGAGCCAGAAGGACCTCAACGACTTCGTCCCGATCTTCCGCGAGGCCAACGTCTTCCCCACCTCCCAGGGCAACAAGCTCTACACCCTGCCCTTCAACAAGAGCATCTACGTCCTGTACTACAACCGCACGATCTTCCGGGAACTGGGCCTGACCCCCCCGGAAACCTGGGAAGATCTGCGCCGGGCGGCCCGCGCCATCAAGACGGCCAAGGGAATTCCCGGCCTGGGCTTCCTGCCCAGCGTGGACATCTTCGGGCACTATCTCTATGCCCACGGCGGACAGTTCATCCAGAGCGACCAGGCCGCCTTCGGAGGCCAGAGGGGCATCGAAGACCTGAAGTTCTGGGTTGAGATGGTCCACACGGACGGCTCGGCCCGCCCCTCGACCGATGCCCAGGATCAGTTCGAGAAGGGCCAGGCCGGGATGTACATCGAGACCACGTCCCGAATCGGCGGCTTCCAGAGGGCCAAGAACCTGGACTTCGGGGTCGTGATGCTGCCCCGGGGCACCACGCGGGCCTATCAGTTCGCCGGCACCAACCTGGCCATCTTCAGCCAGTCCACCCCCGAAAAGCAGAAGGCGGCCTGGCGCTTCAGCAAGTTCCTGACCAGCCCCGAGATCACCACCGACTGGGCCATCGGGACCGGTTATCTGCCTGTCCGGGAGTCCGCCATCCGCAGCCGGAAGTACCAGGACTATATCCGCGCCAACCCGCAGTACGCAGTGGGGATCGAAGCCCTGAAGTACGCGACCGTCCAACCGCGGGTCTCGGCCTGGGAATCCATCCGGGGGATCCTGGATGACGCGATGTTCGAGGCCCTCTCGCGGAAGTACACCTCAGAGGACGCCATCCAGAAGGCGGTCTCGTTGTCCAACGATCTGCTGAGCTACCTGCAAGGCAGGCGCTGAGCGCTCCGCCCCCTCCCAGACGAGGCCACGGAGCAGTGCTCCGTGGCCTCGTCGCATCCTGCCCATGAAGCCCCGAGGATTGGAGCCTGCAGGCTGGGGGGAAGATCGAGAGACGATGGATCGGACCCGAGTCCACCCGAAGCCCCGGTTCCGCCTGGCCGGCTCCCACGTCGAGGAGGCGGTCCTCCTCGCTCTGGCCGGCTTCCTCTTCCTGGTGGCGACCAACACCCAGACCGGATGGCTGTACGTCGCCTCGGCGCTGCTGGTGGGGGTGCTCGTGGCCGGCTTTCTGGGGCCTCGGGCCACCCTGCGCCGCCTGGAGATCCATCAACGGGTCCCCGCACCCGTCTCCCAGGGGGACATGCTCCACCTGGGCCTGGAGGTCTTCAACCCGGGCCCCTCGGATCGCACCCTGGTTCTCGTCGAACAGGCTCTCCCGGACAGCCTTCCGGGCCAGCCCCGCCACTCTCGCTTCCTGATCGAGCGGCTTCCTGCCGGCGCCACGGTCCGAATCGAATGCCCGATCCCGGCCAGCCTCCGAGGCTACCATCGACTCCCATCGCCCCGACTGAGCAGCGCGACCCCCCTGGGGCTCTTCCCCTTCCAGCGAAGCCTGCCCGCCGGGAAGGCTCCCCTGATCGTCTACCCCAGGCCGCTGGAACTGGCCGGACTGGCGCCCTCCAGCCGGAGAGCCCGTCCGGCGAACCAGGAACGCACCTCCAATCGGGTGGGCTCCAGCGAGGATTTCCTCGGCATCCGCCCCTACTTTGCGGGCGAGGACACCCGATTCATCCACTGGCCGGCCACGGCCCGAACCGGACAGGTCATGATCCGGGAATTCCGCGGACGAGCCGGCCAGGGGATGGCCGTCCTGGTGGAGACTGGCCAGGAGGCTTTGGCGGAAGACGGGCCGGATTCGGCTCTGGAGACCGCCATCTCGGCCGCCGCCACCCTGGTCGAGAAGGCACGCCGCCAGGGAATTCCCCTGACCTTGGTGAGCGAATGGGACGGCCAGGTCCGTCTTTCGAAGGCCTCGGGTGAGGGGGCCCTGGACTTCCTGGCTCGAATCCAGGCGCCGGGGAGGCTTTCCCGAGCTGAGTTCCTGGAAGAGGCCGCCCGCAGGACGCCCGCTGACGCCCACCTCTTCCTGCTCCTGCCCTCCCCTCTGGCAGACACCCGGGACCTGGCCCCTCTCCTGGAGCGCAGGTCCCTCCTGACCCTCGTCATGTTCCCCGATCCGGCAAATCCGGCTGCCCTGGAAGCCTGCCGACAGAGCATTCAGGCCCTGGACGCCGCAGGAGTCCAGGCCCGGATCCACCAGCCCGATTCCGCTCCGCACCCGAACTTTCGGGAGGGCGCCACCCGATGAGCCGCGCAGTTTCAGGGCGCCCCGCCCCCAGGTCTTCCCTCCCCGCGGCCCGTCGGGGCTGCCTGGGCGGCTGGATCGCCCTGTTGGCAAGGCCGAAGCGACCTGAGGATTCGATCCCGGTTCGGGTGGGCGTCGGCCTCTCGGTGGGGATCGCCATCGTGGCGGCCCTGCATCAGATGGAGTGGCCGGGATTCGGCTGGATCGTCTTGCTCCTGACGGCGGCGGGCTCGTTCTTCTCCTGGTTCCGCCGCTCACACAGCAACTGGTTGTTGAAGGTCGTCCTCTCGATCCTGATGCTGGTGGTCCTGCTCAACTTCCTGGCAGGGCTGGCCGCAAACCCGTACGACCCGAGATTGCCATTGGCCGAACTGCTGCTCTGGCTGCAGACCCTGCACAGCTTCGACCTGCCCGCGCGCAAGGACCTCAAATACTCCATGCTGGTGGGAATCATCCTGGTTTCGTTCGGGGCCGTGCTCAGCAGCGGCCTGGGCTACGGAATCTACCTGGCCTCCTTCCTGGTCGCGGGCCTGGTGGTGATGCACCTCTTCTACCGGTCCCAGGCCAGCGAGGAAGCCCGGATCGTCCGCCTCCCCACTCCGGAGTCCTCCCGAAGCCGGTTCCCTGCCCGGGAAGCGGGCATGCTGGCGCGGGCGGTCGGGACCATGGTCCTGGCCGGACTGGTCGCCTTTGCCTTGATGCCCCGCTACGAGAGCCTGCGGCTGCGCAGCCTGCCCGTATCCTGGGAGATGCGCCTGACCCTGCCGAGAATCGCCCGCGGTGAGGTCCTCAATCCCTCCTATCCCGGTCAGATGTCTCGCGGGCAGCCCAACCTGGTCTTCTCGCCGGACAACTATTCCGGCTTCAACCCCATCGTCGACCTGAACCTGCGTGGGACCCTCTCCGATGAGCTGGTCATGCAGGTCCGCAGCAGTCGCTGGTCCTATTACCGGGGCCTGGCCTTCCTTGAATATGACGGCCGCTACTGGACTCTTTCCGAAGAGGAACCCGAGAGGGTCACCTCGCGGACCCCTCCGATCACCCTTCCGCTGCGACAGGCGGATCGGAGGGCCGAGCGCCTGGTCCAGGTCTTCTATATCCAGAGGGAACTGCCCAACGTCCTCTTCGCCCCCTTCGAGCCCTACCAGGTCTTCTTTCCCTCCGAAGAGCTCTATGTGGACCAGGCCCTGGGCATGCGTGCCCCCTTCCCATTGGAGGAGGGGATGATCTACTCGGTGATCGGTCTGGCTCGTCCCCTCTCCGCCGAGCGGCTCAAACGGCTGCCTCCGCTGGAGAACTTCCCCCGACTGGCCCGAAGCGCCAGCACCCGTCTTCCCGACCGGGTGCCTCGGAGGGTGCGGGACCTGGCCCAGAGCCTGACGCAGAACCATCCCAGCCCCTATGAGAAGGCCCTGGCCCTGACCCTCCACCTCCAGAACCGGTACGCCTACCAGAGCCCGCCGCCCCCCTATCCGGCCGACGCAGAGGTCAGCGATCACTTCCTCTTCGAGGCTCGGAGCGGACACTGCGAACAATTCGCCACGGCCCTGGTCGTCATGGCCAGGTCGCTGGGTCTTCCGGCTCGCTACGTCACCGGCTACCTCCCAGGCGATTACAATCCCTTCACGGGATTCTACGAGGTGCGCGGCTCCCAGGCGCATGCCTGGGCCGAGATCTATCTGCCGGGGCATGGCTGGATGTCCTTCGATCCCACTCCCACCGGGAACGGGGATCCCACGCCGGGGCAGCGCGTCCACCCACGCCAACGCTGGATGCTTGGGGCACTTCTGGACTACCTGCGGAGCCTGATTCCGGAATCCCGCCGGGCTGCCGCCCGACAAGGTCTGGCTCAAGCCCGTACCTGGCTGGGCGACCTTCTCGGAATCTTGAAGAACGCCGGGCTCCCCTCTTCAGCAGCGCTCGCCCTCCTGCTTCTGGTCCCCCTGCAGATCCCTCTCTGGCTCGGGCTCCTGGCCTTGTGGCGAGCTCGCCGGAGCGGCCGATGGTCCCCTTGGACCCGTTCGCTGGATCGGGTGGCCCGAGCCCTGACCGAACTGGTCCACGAACCGGCCCGCTCCCCCCGTGAGCAGATCCTGCACCTCTACCATCAGATGGAACGACTCCTGCGCAGGGCGGGATGGGAGCGTCGGCCCCCGACCACCGCCCGGGAGCACGCGCGGGCCATCCGAACCGGACAGGACTGGCCTGAGGTGGATGCCATCCTGGAGGCCTTCGAGAAGTCCCGCTACGGTGGAATCGAGCCGACCGAACAGGATTGCGACAGGAGCCGGGAGGCCCTCCGCCTCCTGCGCGAGCGCCTCCGCGGCACCGCCTCCGGGTCCTCCAGGAGACCCGGTCCCCCAGAGGGAACCTCGCCAGACCATGCCGACTGAAAGCCGGACCAGGTCCTGGTTTCTAGAGGCCGCCCTGGCCGGAGGCGGGGTCCTGGTGATCCTGGCCCTCTTCTTCGCCCCCGCCCTTTCGGGCCAACAGATCCTCTACACCGCGGACTTCTCCGGGTCGGATCTCCTGGAGATGAACATCCCCCGCCGGCACCTGGCCGCCGAGGCGATCCGCCAGGGCCACCTTCCTCATTGGACCCCATTGCTGGGGAACGGGTATCCGCTGCTTGCCGAAGGCCAGTCGGGCATCTTCTACCCCACGACCCTCCCGTTCTTTCTGGCCCTGCCTCTTCCCCTGGCCAGCAACCTCACGCTCCTGTCCACGCTGGCGGTCGCCCTTCTGGGCAGCTATCTCCTGGCCCGGGTCCATGGGGCCCGGCCAGCCGCCGCGGCGATCTCGGCGCTGGCCTTCGGATTGGGAGCCGCGATGGTCCTGCGGCTCAAGCATGTCAACCTGGTCCAGGTGATCGCCTGGTTTCCCGCCTCACTGGCCTGCATCGAACTCTTCTTGCGCTCGGGTCGGAGGGCCTGGGCGCTGGCTGCCGGCCTGGTCTGGACCTTGCAGATCCTGGCCGGGCACCCCCACGCCAGCGTCGTGTGCGCCCTGGGAGTCGTGCTGTACACCCTGGTCCGTCTGGCCAGCGAGCCGATCCGGCGACCGGCGCGGGCGGCTCTCGGCCTGGCCGGAGCGGGGCTTCTGTCCCTCTTCATGGCCGCCGTGCAGTGGTTGCCCACAGCCGAACTGGTGCCCGTCGCGCTCCGCGGTCGGGCCTTCACCTGGCAGGAGGCCAGCGCCTACCCCTTCCGCCCCACGGATCTTGTGCGCCTGGTCCATCCCTTCGCCGGCGGGAATCCCGCCGACGCCAGCCTGCCACTGGAGCGGATTGCCGAGACGGGCGTCTTCTGGGAGAGCCACCCCTATATCGGTCTGGTCCCCCTGATCCTGGCCCTGGCCGCCCCACTGCTCTGGCGGGAAAGACGGGTCGGTTGGCTGGGTGGGGCGGCCTTGTTGTGCCTGGGGATCGCCCTGGGGCGGACGGGCGGCCTCTACTGGTTGATGTGGAAATTCCTTCCGGGTTTCTCCCTCTTTCGCTTTCCGGCCCGATTCCTGATCCTCTTTGCAGCCTTCGCGGCCCTCCTGGCCGGACTGGGAGCCGAGAAGCTCCTGCGGCGCCTGGATCCTCCCAAGGCCCGGCTTCTCGGTGGATTCCTGGTCGCGCTGACGGTCCTGGACCTTTTCCGCTTCAGCGCCAGCTACCAGGGCTACCTGCCCTCGGAGTGGTTCCAACCCCCGGCCACGGTGGACCGCCTCCTCCACCACCCTGGTCGGGTCTCGACGCCCACCGCCGACCAGACCTGGCAGAGGACCTGCCAGCTTGCCGGTGGCTGGAAGGGTCGGACCGATCTCCTGCTGGCCCACCGGGAGGTCCTGGCCCCGGATGCCTCGGCTCACTGGGGCGTCTCCCACCATTCCGACCGCATTCTCCAGGAGGGAGGAATCGAACTGCTGGATTATGCCGCCCTCCAGAGGCGTTTTCGGGAGGGCCTGCTCCCCCTCTCCGGGAGCGTGGCCCTCAGCCCGGAATCCATCCGCCTGCTGGAGCGCCAGAACGTCTCGGTCCTCCTGAGTTTCTTCCCCCTGGAAGGCTCCACCCTGGAGTTCCTCGAGACCCACCAGGCGCATCCCGACCTGCCCGGTCCCCTCTACCTGTATCGAACCCGGGCCCCCGTCCCCCGAGTCCGCATGGTGGGACAGGCTCTGCCGGCCGGTCCCGACCGGATCAGCGCACTGGACCGACTGGCCTCCGAAGGCTTCGATCCGAGCGGCTCGACCCTCCTGGAAATCGACCGGACCGTGGGGGCTTTCGGATCCGGGCAGGCCCGGATCCTCCGGGACGACGGACCGATCCAGGAGATCGAGGTGGACTCGCCCGGAGGTGGATTCCTGGTCCTCCTGGACAACTGGCATCCCGCCTGGAGAGCCTCCGTCGACGGAATTCCCGCCCCGGTCCTGCGTGCCGACGTGGCCTTTCGCGCGGTCCGGGTCGGGCCGGGCCGACACCTGGTGCGCTTCAGCTTCGAATCCCCGGCCTTCGCCTGGGGGGTCCGCCTGAGCCTGGCTGCCTGGCTCGGGTGGCTGTTCCTGTTCCTCTCTTCGCCCCCTTTCGGCCGCCGAGGCCCCATGCCCATCAAAATCTCCCGGAAACCGGTCCCGGAGGATTGAAGGGCTCTCGGATGGGGAAGGATCCAACCTGTTGAGCCTTGGGGCCGCGCCTCTCCCGGGCCTTGGAAGGAAGGCCAAGACGCCTGCTCGAGGCGCCTTTGGAGGTTTTTCCCCGGATGCCTGCCCTCCCCGTCCTCGGTCCGCGAGCAGCCGTGACGACAGGCACCTTCCACAATGCCCGACAATCCTCAAATTCGCCGGACATCCCCTTGACCGAAGATCCCCGCAGTGATACGATCCCAATTAGGGGAATGAATCACTCCGATCAGGACCCTTTCGGGAAGAAAATCCCGTAGTCAAAGGGAAAGGTCCGTTTCACCTTCCACCAGACAGGAATGCTGCCCTGACCGGAACCAAGGAGTCATTCGCATGCCCACTTCTTCTGATGCCCCTCGCAAGCGCTCCTCAACCCGGCGGCTCTCCCCCGAACTGGCCTCCCTCGAGCGCAGGGTCCAGCAACGCTTCCAGATGCTTCGTGAGTCGATCCGCCTGGCCGAACCCACCCGATTGAAGGCGGCAGAACGCCGGACGCTCCAACGTGCCATCCTGGGAGAGGCCCTGAACCTCGGCCCTGCCGAAATCGCCGCGATCGAGACCTCGAAGGATGGAGTCCCCGCCTCGGTCCTGCTGAGCCTGATGCAGCGCTACGAGTTGCCCGTCGGATTCTTCCTGGTCGAGGGATTGCCGCCCTCCCCCTCCTTCCTCATCGAGCAGCAACAGCGCGAACTGCAAGGTCTCATGACCGAAATCCGCGCCGCTGCCGCTGCAATTCCCAAGGCACGCCTCCGGCCGGAACAGGAAGATTCCCCCCGCAAGGGAGGCTGGCTCAAAGGCCTGCCCCGCACCCCCCGGACCCCCGAACAACTGGCGCTCCGCGATCTCTGGAGACTGGCCCGGGAACAGGGATTCATCCCTCCATCCCTGGAGGCCCTGGTCGAATGGGGTCGCCAGAACGGGATCGAGATCCCCGAGCCCCCCCCCGCCAAGACCAGACGCCCGCGTCGTCGTCCCAGCGCTGCCCCAAGAAGCTCAAAGCGCAAATCCCAGGGCCGCAAGGGAGGTTGGCTCAAAGGCCTGCCCCGGGTCGCCAAGACCGCGGAGCAGGAAGAATTGCGCCGGATCTGGGGGGAAGCCCGCAACCAGGGGCTGCGCTTCTCCAACATCCAGGACCTCAAAGCCTGGTGGGCCCAGACGCAGATTCCTTCTCAAGACCCCTCCCTGGTCGAGCCTGCCGTCGAATCGGCTCCGGAACCCGTCGTGAAGCGCCCGGCTCCCCCTCGCGCGAAGAAGAAGCCCAGGCGCCGGTCCTCCCCCGCCGCCCGACCCGAAGAGCCCGGGGCGGAAGAGAATCCGCCCGGCGAAGGCTGATCCCCCTTCCCGGGTCAGGCCCGGGAAGGGCCGACACGGAACCCCAGGCCCAGGCTTCACGGACCAGATCGCCCCTCAAACAGCCGGAATCCAGTCCGGCGAGACCGGGGGGATCTGGTCCGTGGGCGCCGAGGGCCTGCGCCATCTGCCCAGGCCCTCGGAACCCTGGCCATCCGAGCTGCTTGCAGAATCCCGGTTCCTCCGCCTATAATGGCCCCATTGAGGCGTAGCCAAGCGGTAAGGCAGCGGACTTTGGATCCGCCATTCCCAGGTTCGAATCCTGGCGCCTCAGCCAAAGAATGGAACCCCGTGCCAGCGGGGTTTCCTGTTTTAAAGCCTGAATGGGGTTGACGAGCGGGTCCTCTCGCGTGAGAAGAATTGAAGGAGGCCCTGCTTGTATTACTGGACCGCTGCGACCTGCGGCCGGCGGCCGGCTGGGTTCAACCTCCTCGAAGTCGGCTTGGCCATCTTCGTCTTGGCCATCGGAGTCCTGGGCGTCCTTTCGGTGTTCTCCTATAGCCTGGAGTCCACCCGCCACGCGGCCTGGACGGCCGAAGCGGTCGGCCTCGGCCGGCAGGCCATCGAAGAGATCCGCTCCCGGAACCTGCCCTTCCAGGATGGCCCACGCCAGGCGCTCAACGAGAACCGCTCCGAGGCCTGGACCACGGACCCGCGTTCAGGCCTCCACTTCCTGAACGCCTCCCCGCTGACCAACCTGCCCGCCGATCCGAACTTCCGCCGGAAGACCCGAGTGCTTCTTCTCAGCACCGACGAGAACAACTATCTCTCCCAGATCGCCGAGATCCAGGTCACCGTGTATTGGATGGACAAGCACAGGCTCCGCAAGGTGACGACCACGGCGCACCATCGCCGCCCATGAGACGCCTCTCGCTGGCCGGACTGACCCTCGGGGAGACCCTCGTGGCCTCGGCCGTCATGGCCCTCCTCGGCACCATCCTGCTCAGGACCTACAGCCTGGCCTATCGCTCCTACCAGATGAACACGGGAAAACTGGAGGTTCAGCAGAGGACCAGGACGACACTCCAGCGGATCACCCCGATCCTCTATGCCGCGATCCCAACCGCCGATTCCGGCACAGGACATCTGCAGCCTGCCATCCTGTACCCGGCGGTGGGCTCGGCCCCGCGCAGCGAAATCCGCTTCCAGGTCCCGGTGCACCCCGTCGATCCCCGGGCTCCGGTCTATCGGGTCCAGAGAATCTGGTTGCAGGACGGCACGGTCCGGCTGGATCAGAACACCCCTTCAGATCCCCGGGATGACAGGATCCTGTCCCAGGGCCTGGACTCGCTGGAGTTCCTGGTCCTCTCGGACAGCACCATCCAGATCACCGCCAAAGCCCGGATCCCCCACTTCAGGAGCGGCGAATTCCACGAATCGCGACTGCAGACGATGGTCCAGCTCCCCTTCAAGGCCATGAGGTAAGCCGATGTCCAGAATCCGCACAGAGCGTCAGGGTGTGGCCCTCCTGATGGCCATCATGTTCCTGGCGGCGCTCTTCACCCTCAGCCTGCTGCTTCTGGCGGTCCTGCCCCTGGAGATGCGGGCGACGGGACGCCAGAAACTGGAGACCGAGGCCTTCTATGCGGCCGAAGCCGGGGTCCTGCACGCCCTGGCATGGATGGAGACGCGAGCCTCCAAGGGCCAGCCCGCCATCCCTTCCAGCTCGGACAAACACAAACTCTCGGGCAGCTTGGCGAATTGGAAGTGGGAGGCCTGGATCGAGAAGATTCCCGTGAACCCTTCCAACCCGGAGGACTCTCGTCCGGCCTTCACGGTCCGCTCCACGGCCTTCCTGGACAAGACCCGGTATCGCTCCGTCAGTGTGGCGCTCTGCCAGGAATCGATGTCCCGATTCGCCTGGTTCGAGGAGAGCGGCTCGGAAGGCCTGTGGATCGGCGCCGACAGCTTCCAGATCGACGGGCCCTTCCACACCAACCGATTCATCCAGATCAACGTCCCCAGCGGATTCTATTCCTCGGGAAAGCCTCCGACCTTCACCCAGGGGGTGACCATGGCCGGGGCTGCCCCGAACTCGCCGGATGGCATCAACTACAACTGCCCCTTCGGCACGAACAACCCGCCCTACGATTCCCAGGGCCGCCCCATCGAGAATCGCTACCGCAAGCTCTTCGGCGAGGGGGGCAGTTCGAATGTCCTCCCCCGCGCCAAGAAGATCCAACTCCCCTCCGGAGCCGAGAACCTGGCATCAGAAGCCTGGGGCAGCGGTTTGCCCCCGCCCACCCAGGTGGGCGTGCACCCCGGACTGGGCTCCTCATCCAACCGCCTCGAGGGAGGGCTCTACATCGTCGGGGACGTCAACAAGATGACCCTGGGGGTCTCCGGCGGCAATCGCACGCTGAGCATCACCCAGGGGAGCACCACCGTCAAGGTGCTGGAGACCCTGAGCGGGACCGCCCTCGCCCCGGATGGTTCGGTGATCCCCAAGGACTCCACCATGATCCAGGCCGGCGACGAGTTCAAGGTCTATAGCGGGCTGACCAACGGCCTGGTCTACTGCACGGGGGACATCAAGAGCCTCTCGGGGGTGAACCGGGGCAAACGGACGATTGCCGTGGACGTGGCCCGGGACAAGGACATCACCATCACCGGGGATCTGACCCGAGCCGACACCGCGGTGGGTCAGGCGCCCTCGGGTTCGCGAGACAGCATGGGCGTGGTCGGCCACAACATCTGGATCCAGAACAGCGCCAGCTTCACCGAGGCGAACCCGCTGGACATCTACGCAGCCCTTCTGGGGGGGCGCCGCGGTGCAGACGGCAAGGTCAGCGGCTACGTCGGGCCCACGGACGTCTATGGCCCCCTGACGCGGGTGCGGCTTTTCGGGGGCCTCATGATGGGAGACAAGGACACCTGGGGCAAGTACAGCGGCGGCAGTCAATACAGCGGAATGACCCTGGAGAGCCGCTACGACCCCCACCTGGCCAACAACCCGCCCCCCTATTTCCCCAGCATCGCCAAGTTCCGCGTCGTCAGCTACCGGGAGGAACACGAGCAGGCTGCGGTCGGCTGGTAGCCCCTGAGCCCGGTTCCGGGCCGCCGACGCTGAAGGCCCGTGCCAGACGCACCAGGTTGCGATGGACATAGCCGATGAAGAAGACGTAGTTGGTCGGCTCGGGCAGGGCAGGCACCCTCCCCCCCAGGCGGCGCACGCGATTGGGGCCGGAATTATAGCCTGAAAGAGCGGCAGCCCTGGGATTCTCCAGGTGCTGCCACTCCCGCAGCAGGCCTGCCAGCATGCGGGCCGCCCCCTGCAGGTTCTGGTCGGGATCGGTGGGGTCCACGCCCAGCCCCTGGGCTGTGAAGGGCATCAACTGTCCCAGGCCCACGGCCCCCGAAGAGGAGACTGCATCGACATCCCAGGCCGACTCGATCTGGATCAGCGAGGCCAGCAAGAACGGGTCCAGGGAATTCTCGGAGGCGGCTCGCACCAGGCTTCGAGCCATTCCATCCGCCTCATGACCCGGAACATGAGGGTTGTGGAACCCGATGACCCAGGTCAGGAACTGCACCAGATCGGGGGGGCGACCCGCGGTGGATTCCTGGAATCCCCAGATCTGAGGGGGGGCCAGAAGGATCACCGAAAGCCCATCCAGACACCTGGTCCGGCCGGATCCGACCCGCAGGATCCCCTTGACCGCCACGCGATAGCCCGAGCGGTCGAACTCCAGGTTCCGAGCCTGCCGGCTGAACAGGACCAGGACATCGCCGGCTTCCGTGGCCAGGAGCAGGCGGTCCCGGCCAGCGACGAGATCGTGACGACGGACCCTCCCTTCCCAGAGCACCATCTGTCCGTCCCAGGATTCGGGAACCGATCCGCGCAGCGCCCGGACCGGCGTCAGGTCGACATTGGTCATTCCCGGGCCCCGATGGGCCGGACGGAACCACTCTTGGGCCAGGGCGGGAGCCCCCAGCAGGAGGGAGAAGAGGACCAGCAACGGGATCTTGCGCACCCGACATGGTTCTAGGCTGATCCGGTCACCGCCTGCGGGTGCCTCGAAGCGCGCGAGATCCTCACTCTCCCACCAGACGGAGGTGCCGATGTCGGAACTCGGGAACATCCAACCCATCCAGAGGATGGCCTGCGCCCATTGCCGGGCGCTGCTGCCAGAGGAGACCCTGGCGGCGGCCCTGGGAAGCGGTATCTGGGAGGCAACCTGGACATCACCGGCTAGAAGGGCCTTCCCGGCCCGGGCAGCGCCCAGGTCCCCCCCGGGTCCCGCCTATCCGGCTTCGCGCTCGACCAGCATGAAGACCTGGTTGCCCCCGCGGACGATCAGCAGGGCCAGATCTCCCTTCCCGGCCACCAGGCGCTGGAACTCCTCGGCATTGCGGACCGGACGATTCCCGACGCGGCGGACCACGTCTCCGGAGACCAGGCCTGCCTGGGCTGCCGGGCTGCCGGGCCTCACCGCCGTCACCACCACCCCTTCCTGGCCACTCAATCCCAGGCGCCTGGCCGCCTCAGGGGTCAGGTCTCGGACCGAGAGTCCCAGGGCCTCCTCCGCCGTAGCCACAGGGGCTTCGCGCAAGGCCTGTTCCTCTCCGGGTCTGCGGGCGATCTCCAGTTCCAGGGTCTTCATCTGCCCCTCGCGGAGGATGCCCAGCTTCGCGCGACTTCCCACGGGGGCGGCCGCCACCGAGTTGAGCAGGTCGCGCTCGTCAGCCAGGGGACGGCCGTTGAACTCGACGATCACATCGCCCTCACGCGCCCCGGCTCGGTCCCCCGGAGCGCCGGGGACCACGCTGCCCACCAACGCTCCCCGGGTGCCCTCGGGCAGGCCCAGGGCCGCCGCCATCCTGGGCGTCACCGGCTGGATGCCCAGGCCCACGTACCCTCGGGTCACGCTTCCGCTGGTCCGCAGTTGCTCGGCCACCTGTCTGGCCTGGTTGATCGGGATGGCGAAGCCGATCCCCTGCCCATCGGACAGAATCGCGGTGTTGATCCCGACGACCCTGCCACTGGTATCGAAAAGAGGGCCTCCGCTGTTGCCAGGGTTGATCGAGGCGTCCGTCTGGAGGAACTGATCATAGGCCCCCCCCAGCACCCGCCCCTTGCCGCTGATGACCCCGACGGTGACCGTGTGGGAGAGGCCGAAGGGATTCCCGATGGCCATCACCCAGTCGCCCACCTCGATCGCGTCCGAATCACCCAGGGTCGCAGCCTTGAGGGGGGTGGAGGGATGAACCTTCACCACGGCCAGGTCCGTCCTGGGGTCGGCCCCGACCACCTTGCCTGGAAGCTCGCGCTCGTCGTCCAGGACAACCGTAATCTCGGTCGCGCCTCGAATCACGTGGTTGTTGGTCAGGATTTCGCCGTCCGGACTGATGATCACGCCGCTGCCCTGTCCCTGGGTCTCGCGAGGCGGGAAGGCCCGTCCGCCTGGACCTCCGAAGAAGCGGCGGAACTCCTCGGGAAGACCGGGCGGCAGGCCCAGATCCTGCTCTGGGGTCGCCTGCCGACTGCGGACCTTGATGTGGACCACGCTTGGCGAGAGCTGGCGGGCCAGTTCTGAGAAGAGACCTCGCTCACGCTCCACCCGGGCATTGCCTTCTGCCGAGGCCAACCGCAAAGCCGGGGTGACCGGCACCACGGCGGCCTCTCGACGCGAAGCCCCCAACTCGTAGGAACCATACAGAAGTCCGATCAGCGCCAGCGCAAGGGTGACCCGGAAGAACCAGGTTCCCGCTCCCTTCCCGACTTCTGACATCACACAGAACCTCCCAGTTCTTCAGGTTCACGGCCCCTGGTGGGGCACGTTCAAGCCATCGCGGCGCCCCCCTGGGACGCGAAGAAGCCCCCGCACCCGGAGGCTTCTCGAGAATCCGCCGAGGACGCCTCAGACGGTATAGATTCCCATGTTGTACAGAGAGTTGCTCAGGTAGGACGGAAGAACCTCACCTAAATCCACTGGCGGGCTGGCTGACGCCATGGCCTTGCGGGGATCCATCAGGAAGTTCTCCTCCAGCCTCTGGCGCTGGGCCACCTGCTTCTGCTCTCCCAGCAGGATGGCCACGTCCTGCTCGTGCTGCATCAAGGCCAACATGTCCGGGGACTGTTCTTCCCGGGCGGCCTGCTCCCCCTCCATCTGACGAAGCTCGGCCAGGTCCGCCTCGATGGCGAGGGCCATCTCCTCGGAAGGGGGAAGGTCCACCTTCCAACGTTCGTCCTCATGCTGTTGCTGAAGACCAAACGCCCTCTTCTGGGTATCCAGCATCATGCGGGTCAACTCGGCTTGAACCTGGGGGTTGGTCAGGTTGTCCTGGTGCTGGGCCAGGAACTTCTGCACATCCTGCTTTTCCTTGCCCAGGAAGGCATCTTTCTGGACATCCTGACGCTCGGAGAGCTGCTGGCGCCGGCCGGCATCGAACTCCTCGCGGACCAGCTTCTGCTGGGGAGTCTCAGGGCCCTTGGCCACCTGGGGCCGACCTTCCTGGTCGGTCTGGACGTGCTGCTTTCCGTCGGGTCCCTCGGCGGTTTCGTAGTGGTTCTCGGCGAAGAACCTGTCCTTCATCTGGGCGACCTGATTCTTCATGGCATCGGTCTGCGCCTGACGCTGGGCGGCGTGCCCCTGTTGCATCTGCTGAAGGTTCTCGAAGTTCTTCTGGGGGAAGGGCGGCGGTTCGAAGTCGAAGCTGAAACGCGATTGGACCTGGGGCTGCTGACGGGAGGTGATGAGCTTCGAGGTGTCGTTGAGGGTCTCGCGCAACGAACGCATCGACTGCTCGTGAGTCCGTTGCATGCTGGCCCGGCTGGGACCACCCCCGACCATCCCTCCGACGGTGTTGATCAGCATCCCGACGCCGATGGCTGCCCAGAACATAAGCTTTCCCATCCTTCAGGCAAAGGAGTTGTCACCATGATGGTAGCACGTCGGGCCAGAGGGAACAAGAAAACCCCGACTCCCTGAGGGGACGAGGCTCCAGGTCTCTCGACCGGGACGGGACCCCGGCGGTGTTCTAGCCGGCTTCTTCCAGGCGCTGGCGATCCTTCTTGGCCTTCAGACGCATGTGGGGGTCCAGGATCGCCTTGCGCAGGCGCACATGGGACGGCGTGACCTCCACGAGTTCGTCGTCACCGATGAACTCCAGGGCCTGCTCCAGGGTCATCCTCCGGGGGGTGTCCAGGCGGACGGTCTCCTCGGCGGTCGAAGAGCGCATGTTGGTGACATGCTTCTTCTTGCAGACGTTCACGTCCAGGTCGTTGGGTCGGCAGTGCTCACCGACAACCATCCCGGTATAGACCTGCTCGCCCGGCTCGATGAAGAAGACCCCGCGATCCTGCAGGTTGGTCAGGGCATAGGTGGTGGCCGGGCCGGATTCGCCCGCCACCATGGAGCCCCGATTGCGGCGGGCGATCTCGCCTCGGAAAGGTCCGTAACCCGAGAAGAGGTGATTCATGACGCCATAGCCCCGAGTCAGGGTCAGGCACTCCGAGCGGAAGCCCACCAGCCCGCGAGCCGGAATCGAAAATTCCAGGCGAAGCCGACCGGTCCCCGAACCGGTCATGGCCACCAGTTCACCCCGGCGCTCGCCCACCCGCTCCATGATCGCCCCCAGGTATTCCTCCGGGATGTCCAGGGTCAGATCCTCGATCGGCTCGTGCAGGACCCCATCCACGACCCGCGTCAGGACCCGGGGCGCCGAGACGGACAGTTCATAGCCCTCACGGCGCATGGTCTCCAGCAGGATCGACAGATGCAGCTCGCCACGCCCGCAGACCTCGAAGGCATCGGGCGAATCGGTCTCCTGGACGCGCAGGCCGACGTTGCGCTCAGCCTCGCGGAAGAGCCTCTCGCGCAGATGGCGGGAGGTGACGTAGCGACCGTCCCGACCGGACAGGGGACTGTCGGTGGCCAGAAAGGTCATCGCCAGGGTCGGCTCTTCGACCTCCAACCCCGGGAGAAGGCAGGGGTTGTCGACCTCGGTCACGGTCTCACCCAGACCGACCTCGGACAGACCCGTCAGGGCCACCAGATCTCCGACGCTCGCGGATTCCACGGGCCTTCGCTCCAGACCGAAGTACCCCAGGACCTGACCGATGCGCCCCTTGCGCAGGGCTCCACCCTCAGAACCGAAGCAGACCGACTTTCCGGGGCGGACCTCGCCCGCCACCACCCGTCCGATGGCCAGGCGCCCGACGTATTCGTCGTAATCCAGGTTGCTGACCAGCAACTGCAGGGGGGCCTCGGGATCGCCCTCCGGGCACGGGATATGCTCCAGGATCGTCTCGTAGAGCGGCTGAAGGCTCTCGAAGGGACCGTCCGGCGAGAGAGAAGCGACCTGTTGACGCGCCGAGGCGAAGATCACGGGAAACTCGATCTGGTGATCCTCGGCATCCAGGTCGATGAAGAGTTCGAGGACCTCGTCCACCACAGCCTGGGGCCGGGCATCGGGCCGATCGATCTTGTTGACGACCAGGATGGGGACCAGGCCGGTCTGCAGGGCCTTCTTGACCACGAACCGCGTCTGGGCCATGGGGCCTTCGAAGGCATCCACCACGAGGAGGGCTCCATCCACCATCCCCAGGATCCGCTCGACCTCGCTGGAGAAGTCGACGTGCCCCGGGGTGTCGACGATGTTGAGCGTCGTCTCTCCAAAGCGCACCGAGGTGTTCTTGGCCAGGATGGTGATGCCCCGCTCGCGCTCCAGGTCATTGGAATCCATGACCCTCTCGACCACCTCCTGACCAGCCCGGAAGACCCCGGCCTGTCTCAAGAGGCCGTCCACCAAGGTGGTCTTGCCGTGGTCGATATGGGCGATGATGGCCAGATTGCGCAGGTCTTTTCTTTGCATGACGGGCTATTATAGGGGATCCTCCGCCTGGAGTCCAGATCCTCCCGGCACCTGAATCCTCGCCCTCCACCCTGTGTCCGGTCAGCCAGGCCGGCCCGGGCCGCTCGCTCTCGCCGTCCGCCCTGTCCGGTCAGCCGGGTCAAAAAGGGACGGCCTCCAGGGAGGCTCCCGGCAGGACCCAGGTTCCCGGAGAGCGCATCCCGGCTCATGAGACTGCGCGAGCTGCTCCTGGAGGCATTGGCCCTGAAGGCCCTGCCCCGAGCCGGTTGGATCCGGGCGGGGGTGGACGCGCCCGAATCGGTGGCGGCGCACAGTTGGGGAGTGGCCTGGCTGGTCCTGGCCCTGTGCCCGCCCGAACTGGACCGGGGCCGGGCCCTGGCCATGGCCATCCTGCACGACCTGGCCGAGGTCCGCGTCGGAGATCTCACACCCCGCGATCGGGTCCCGAAGGATCGCAAGAGAGCCCTGGAGAGGGAGGCCCTGCAGGACATGCTGGGCACCCTGCCTCACGGACAGGAACTGCTGGCCCTGGCCCGGGAATCGATCCAGCCCTCCTCAGCCGAAGGACTCTTCGTCCAGGCCTGCGACAAGCTGGACATGGCCCTGCAGGCCTCCTGGTACGAGGCTCGCCAGCCTCTGGACCTGGCCGAATTCCTGGACTCGGCCCTGGCTCAGTTGACCCGTCCCGAGATGCGCCTCCTGGCCTTGGGCACCCGCGAGCCTCTCGAGGAATCGCCCGGACCCGCGCCCGGGGATCCGAACATTTCTTGAACCTTTTCCCAAAGCCTCGACCACCTGATCTCGGCATGGCATCATCCAATGGAGATGATCTCCCCATTGCGCCCCATGACCCCGACCGCCGCCCCCGAAACCAGGGGCCCGGCCGCGCCCCCGGCCCGACCGCCCGCGGATCCCCCTGCGGCCGAACGCTCGACTCCGTCCTCCGTCCCTCCCGAGATGACCGGGCGAAAACTGGCCGAGACGGTCTTCGGCTCGCGCCGCGAGAACGACCTGATCGCCTGGCGCATCGAGACGGGTTCGGACGGGCTGGGCTGGCCGGAAGTGACCGGACGGGGAAATCTTCTGGTTTCGGACGATCAAGGCCTGGCCAGCATCGCTCCGGATGGCCGGATCGCCTGGCGACACCCCCGCGAGGCCTGGACCCATGCCCGTCCGAAGAGCACTTCGGACGGCGGATGCGTGTGGTCTCCCGGCAACGGCGGACTTGTCGGCCTGGATCCGCAGGGCCGCCCCCGATGGCGTTGGGGTGAAGGTCTGCAGATGCAGACCATCCAGCCGACGCTCGGCCCCGACGACACGGCCTACGTCTGCGTCCGGGACGAGGGGTGGAAGCTCCATGCCGTGGGTTCGGATGGCCAGACCCGCTGGTCGGCTCCCTTGGACATGCACGCCTCTTCCCCCCCGGTGGTTCATCCCGACGGCAAGGTCAGCGTACGCGTGGATCTGGCCGAGGAGACCCTCCTGGCCACCTACGGCCCCCAGGGACAGAAGCTGCACCAGGCCCTGATCCCGGGAAGAGTGGAGGGCAGGCCGGCCCTGGCCCAGGATGGCTCGGTTTGGCTCGGCAACGACTCAGGCGGGCTCTTCAGGGTCTCTCCTGAGGGTCAGGCCGACCAGGTCTTCCAGGCCCGCGGAGGGATCCGCGCGATGCCCCGGATCGAAGAGGATGGCCGGGTCTATTTCGGGACAATGAAGGGCATGGTCTACTGCCTGGAACCCGACGGGACCAAGGCCTGGGAGGTCGACCTGAAAGGCATGGTCGAGAGCCGGATCGAGCGCATGGCCGATGGCACACTCCTGGTCGGAACCTTCGAGAAGGTGCTGCACGCCCTGACCCCCGAGGGTCAACCCAAGTGGCAGATTCCTCTTCCCTTTGCAGGCGGAGACGCCCTGGCCGTCTCCAACGATGGGACGGTCTACGCCGCCGGGGGCCGGCAGGTTCTGGCGCTGCGCGAGGGTGGGATCCAGGCCGACCTGGGCCGAGGCTCCTCCTCCAGTCCAGACCCCGCGGGGAGCATCTCGTCAGAGGGAGAGGACTGGGTCGTGATCGGGGACGTGAAGTTGCCCGTGCGCCGGGCCTGACCCCCTCAACTCCCTCGTCGAAAGACCTCGCCGAAGTAGTCCTGCACGGTGGGCAGCCGGACCCACCCGAAGCCGGGCACGTCCAGATTCTCGCGAGGGACCAGCAGGCCCCGGCTGTTGGAGTCGGCCCCGCCGGTGCGCACCGAGCGGAAGCCTCCGCGTTCCAGGAACTCGCGCAGTCGAGGCACCTGAGCCATCAAGGCCTGGTCCCCCTCGCCCAGGACGTGGCACCAGAGATCCGCCGAGGTGGCCATGATCCCTGAGGGCTTGCCCTGGCGGGTATTCTCCACCTCGAAGTAGAGCCGTCCCGACTCGGCGGCCCGCTTGTCCCACTTCACCTCCACATGCCAGGTCCGCCCCCGGGGCGTGCGGGCCTCGATGTCGTAGCGCCCGTCCGAGAAGCCGATGCGGACCAGGCAGCCTCGCAGCATCAGATGCAGGGCCACGCGCAGTTCGTTGTAGTGCCCGTCCCGCAACTGCGCGGCGAAGGCCTGAGGGGTGTTCTGCAGGGGTCGGGAGGACGTGGACACGAACCCCTGTTTCGCCGTGAGAAGCCCCGGATCCCGCCCTTCTTGAAGCTCCGCTCCGCGGGCAGGGCCCCCTGGAACCTTGAGCGAATGGGCTGCCACCAGCCAGCGCGCCACAACTCCGGAGGACCGCATGCCCACCGTCTCAAGATCCCTCAATCCCCAGGAGATCGAGAAGATCCGCGCCTTCCTGGCTCCCGAGCCCGAGGGAAGGGGATACTTCGACAACTTCGTGATCGAGAACCGCTCCGCCGAACCCTGGGGCCTGCTGGGCTCCGGCGGACATCTGGAGGGGCAGACCCGGGACCACCGCCTCTTCGACCTGTGGCTCCTGATGGCCACGGTCCTGCCAGAAGCAGCCGGCGTGAACCGCAACCACATCCTCTTCGACCCGAACGAGCCCCTCTCCGAAGTGGCCCTGGCTCCGGAGGCCCTGAGGCTCTCCCGGGTCTTGTTCTACGAGATCGCCGACCAGCTCTGCGACCTGGTCCGAAAGCTCGATCCGCGGATCCCCATCGTCTCCAACGGAAGCGTCTTCATGGAGAACCTCCCCCGCCTGACCGACTGACCCCGGGCAGCCCCCCGCCTGTCCAGGCCAGGCCCGGTCAGGTCCGGGGCAGGTAGGCGGCGGCCAGGGCCTGGAACTCGCGGACCTGCTCCTGCTGCCAGGTCTCGTCACGCCCCAGTTCGCGGGCCAGGACCCGGGCCACGACGGGAGCCGCCTCGGAGGCGGCCCGGGCATCCATGATCAGGGCCCGTGTCCGCCGGGCCAGGAAGTCGTCCACAGTCCGGGCCATCTCGGTTCGGGCCGCCCAGACGACTTCGCCCACGCGAACCGACAACCGGGGATGAACCAGCTCGTCGCATCCCGCTTCAGCCCGGAACAGATGCGACAAGGCGGGAGCGTCGCTCCCGTAGGCCGCCAGCTCCCCGAACTTGGCCGCGTTCTTGTGGAAGCCGTGGATGCTCAGGCTGCGGGTGACGCAGGGCCGGGGCTCGAGGTCCGCCAGGGTCTCGGCATGGTTGACCAGGTCCTCGGCCATGTGACGATAGGTCGTCCACTTCCCCCCCGCCATGGTGACCAGTCCGCTGCGACTGATCGAAATCGTGTGGTCCCGGCTGAGCTTTGCGGTGTTGCCGTCCTCAGAGGCCTTGACCAGGGGGCGGATCCCCGAGAAGACGCTGCGGACATCGTGAACCGTCGGCGGTCGCTTGAGGTAGTCGTGGGCGTTTTCGAGGATGAATTCCACCTCTTCCGCGGTCGGGATGGGCTCCAGGACGGCCTGGTCGACCGGGTTGTCGGTCGTGCCCACCACCACGCAGTCGTGCCAGGGAATCGCGAAGAGGACCCGGCCATCGGTGGTGCGGGGCACCATGATGGCGGTCTCGCCGGGCAGGAAGGACTTGTCCAGGACGATGTGCACCCCGGTGCTGGGGGCGATCAGCGCCTCGGCCTGAGGATCGTCCATCCGGCGCACCTCGTCGGAGAAGGCTCCCGTGCAGTTCAGGACCACCCGGGCCCGGATCTCGTATTCCCGCCCGGATTCC
>JALHDH010000086.1 GCA_022839105.1 bacterium | reverse complement strand
TCCTGGTGACCGACGAGGCGGACCTGATGGCCCGCTGCCGCGAGAGCGCCCGGAAACTCTGGAATTCCATCAACGGCTGAGGAGAACCCTGATGTCCGACCGAATGACGCCCATCCCGTTCCATGAACTGATGCAGTGGATCCTCGAAGAGAAGAAGCAAGGCACGTTCTTCGCCCTGCATCATGGCTTCGTGGCTCCCTCGACGCAGAGGCTGGACCTCTTTGGCGAGCACCTCGAGACCCCCTTCGGCCCCGCGGCGGGCCCACACACCCAACTGGCCCAGAACATCCTGGCTGCCTACCATGCCGGAGCGCGCTTCTTCGAGCTCAAGACCGTCCAGACCCTGGACGGCGAGGATCTGCCGGTCTCCAAGCCCTGCATCCTGGCCGAGGACGAGTGCTACAACGTCGAGTGGTCGACCGAGCTGCGCGTCCCCGAGGCCTTCGACGAGTACGTCAAGGCCTGGTTCGCCTTGAAGCTGCTCAGCCACGAGTTCGGCTGGGGGCGGCCCGACGGATTCATGTTCAACATGAGCGTGGGCTACAACTACGAAGGCATCACCTCCGAGAAGATCGACTCCTTCATCGAGGGTCTCAAGGACGCCAGCGCCACCCCCATCTGGGCGGAATGCCTGGCCTGGGCCCGGGCCAACCTGGACCGCTTCGAGCGCGTGGACGAGGCCTGCCTCCGGGAGATCTCGCCCCGGGTCTGCACGTCGATCACCCTGTCCACCCTGCACGGGTGCCCGCCCGAGGAAATCGAGCGGATCGCCGAGTACCTGATCCACACCAAGAAGCTGCACACCTTCGTCAAGTGCAACCCGACGCTGCTGGGGTACGACTTCGCCCGCCGCACCATGGACCAGATGGGCTATGACTACCTGGTCTTCGACGACTTCCACTTCAAGCACGACCTGCAGTTCCACGACGCGGTGCCCATGTTCCGGCGCCTGCAGGCCCTGGCCGGCGAACACGGGGTGACCTTCGGCCTGAAGCTGACCAACACTTTCCCTGTCCGCATCGCCCGGGCCGAGTTGCCGGGCGAAGAGATGTACATGAGCGGCCGGTCGCTCTACCCGCTGACCATGGAGCTGGCCCGCCGCATCAGCGAAGAATTCGACGGGCAGATGCGCTTGTCGTTCTCGGGCGGCGTGGAGGCCTTCAACCTCGAGGGACTGGTCTCGGCCGGGATCTGGCCGGTCACCATGGCCACCACCCTGCTCAAGCCGGGCGGCTACGGGCGCTTCACCCAGATGGCCCGATCCCTGTCCACCCTGGAGATCCCTGCCTTCCAGGGCGTGTCGGTGGGCCGGGTGACCCGGCTGGCCGAGCAGGCCCGCCACGACCCCCAGCACCTCAAGGCCCTCAAGCCCGCCCCCCGGCGCAAGCTGGACGGCAAGGTCCCCCTGGTCGACTGCTTCACGGCGCCCTGCACGCATGGCTGCCCGATCCGTCAGGACATCCCGGAGTACATCGAACTCTTCGGCAAGGGCGACGCGCTGGGCTCCTTGCGCCTGATCACCGAAAAGAACCCCCTCCCCTTCATGACCGGCACGGTCTGCAATCACCGCTGCATGGACAAGTGCACCCGCAACTTCTATGAAGAGCCCGTGTCCATCCGCAACGTCAAGCTGCAGGCCGCCAAGGCCGGATTCGAGGCCCTCATGGCCGAGCTGGGCACCCCTCCGAAGACCTCGCCACATCGGGTGGCCGTGGTCGGCGGAGGCCCGGCGGGGATCTCGGCGGCCTTCTTCCTGGGCCGCCAGGGAGTCCCCGTCACCCTCTTCGAGAAGCGGGAGCGCCTGGGCGGCATCGTGCGCTACGTGGTCCCCGAGTTCCGCATCTCGGAAGAGAGCGTGGACTGCGACGTGGCCCTGATGGAGAAGATGGGCGTCGAGGTGCGGACCGGCCAGGAGGCCCCCAGCGTCCAGGAGCTCAAGAGCCGGGGATTCACCCACGTGATCCTGGCCGTGGGCGCCCAGGCCCAGGGAACCCTGCGCCTGGAGAAGGGTGAGGCCCTGAACGTGATCGAGTTCCTCGAGCGTCACCGGGCGGGGACCCTCCCGGAGCTGGGAACCGACGTGCTCGTCATCGGAGGCGGGAACACCGCCATGGATGCCGCCCGGGCCGCCCGACGGACGCCGGGAGTCCAGCGCTCGCGGGTGGTGTACCGCCGGACCCGGCGCTTCATGCCCGCCGACGAGGAGGAGCTGCACCTGGCCCTGGCCGATGGGGTGGAATTCCTGGAATTGCTGGCTCCGCTCTCCTGGGAGGAAGGAAGGCTGCTCTGCCGCAAGATGGAGTTGGGTCCGCCCGACGCCAGCGGCCGGCGGACCCCGGTCGAGACCGACCAGACCGTCTCGGTCCCCTGCACCACCCTGATCGCCGCCGTCGGCGAGAAGGTCGACCCCCACCTCTTCCAGGCCAACGGTCTGGCCATGACCGAGCGGGGTCGCGTCCAGGTCGATCCGGCCACCCTGGAGTCTTCGCAGAGCGGAGTCTTCGTGATCGGGGATGCGAACCTGGGCCCGGCCACCATCGTGGAGGCCATCGCCGACGCGCGCAAGGCGGTGGACGCCATCGCCGGCGCCTGGCACCACCCGATTCCCGGCTGCACCGGGGACTGCCACGCCAAGCACGGCATCCTTCGCCTGTATGACGACAGTTCCAAGGAGGTCGAGCGCTGCCTGCAGTGCGGGGACATCTGCGAGAACTGCGTCCAGGTCTGCCCCAACCGGGCCTACCTGTCGCTGATCGTCAAGGGGCTGGAGAACCCGCAGATCCTGCACATCGACCGGATGTGCAACGAGTGCGGGAACTGCACGACCTTCTGTCCCTACGACAGCTCCCCCTACCTCGAGAAGCTGACCCTCTTCTCGACCGAGAAGGAATTCGAGGAGAGCGTCGTGCCGGGATTCTACCACCTGGGCGACAAGAGGTTCCGCCTGCGGGTGGATCAGACCCGCGAGGTGGATCTGGAAGAAGCCGATCCCGGAATCGACCCGGCCCTGGAGAAGATCCTCTGGGCCGTGCTGACCGACTACGCCTGGCTGCTTCCGCCCTCCCCGGTGGCCGTCGGCTGAACCGGAAACGCACCGGATCCCGGGGGGGACCCTGCAAGAACCATCCGGCCTTGCTCCCAGGCGCCCTGCCTGGGAGCAAGGCATATACCCGGGCAGAAACGGGAAGCCTCCCCTTCAAGCCCGATTCCCGGTGCACGGAAGGGTGGCCTTTCCGCCGCACCACAACCGGCGATGGGCACCAAGACCCAGAAGGAAGACCGACCGCCATGCAGAGCGAACCGAACCCGACCCTCCCCTGGCATTCCCGGACCGCTCAAGAGACCCTGGAAGCCCTGGAGTCCTCTTCAGAAGGCCTCTCCAGCCAGGAAGCCAGGGTCCGCCTGGACAGAAACGGCCCCAACCTGCTTCCACGCCCTCAGGGGGACTCGCTGTGGACCATCCTCTGGAGGCAGATCAACAACCCGCTGATCTGGGTCCTCCTGGTGGCCTCGGTGGTGGCCCTGCTGGCGGACCCCCGAGACGGGATCAAGAACGGCCTGGTGATCCTGGCCGTGGTGATCCTCAACGCAGCCATCGGGTTCTTCCAGGAGTTCCGGGCCAGCCGGGCCATCGAGGCCCTCTCGGGGATGGTCCCCGAATTCGCCGTGGTCCTGCGCGACGGACAACGCCTCTCGGTGCCCGTCGCCGACCTGGTGACCGGCGACCTGGTGATGCTGGCCAGCGGGGACAAGGTCCCGGCCGACCTGCGCCTGCTGGCGATCCGGACGCTCCAGATCGAAGAGGCGGCCCTGACGGGCGAATCGGTCCCCGTCGAGAAGTCGACGGGGGCGGTGGACCCCGAGGCCGCCCTGGGAGACCGCAGTTGCCTGGCCTTTGCCGGAACCCTGGTCACCTACGGCACCGGGACGGGAGTGGTGGTGGCCACCGCGGGCAGGACCGAATTGGGCCGGATCTCGACCCTGCTGACGGAGGCCACGGACCTGGTCACCCCCCTGACCCGGGCCCTGCAGGAGATCGGCGGCAAGCTGACGGTTGGGATCGTGGCCCTCTCGGCCGTCATGCTGGCCGTCGGCACCGCCCGCGAGATGCTGGGCAACGGATCCGCCTTCTTCGAAGCCCTGAGGGGCACCATCACCTTCGCCATCGCCCTGGCCGTCGGCGCCATCCCCGAAAGCCTTCCCGCCGTGGTGACGATCGCCCTGGCCATCGGAGTCCAGCGCATGGCCCGGCGCCAGGCCGTGATCCGCAAGCTGCCCGCCGTCGAGACCCTGGGCAGCACCACGGTGATCTGCACCGACAAGACCGGCACCCTGACCCGCAACGAGATGACCGTCCAGGCCTTGTGGACGCCGAATGAGGGGACCGTCGCCGTGGACGGGGTGGGCTACCAGCCGGTGGGCGGCTTCAGCCCCGATCTCCTCCAGGCCGGACGCGACCTGCTGGTGGCCGGAGCCCTGTGCAACGACGCCTCGCTCCAGGAGGAAGCGGGTCGCTGGAGCGTGACCGGAGATCCCACCGAGGGAGCGCTCCTGACGGCTGCCGAGAAGGCGGGCCTGAAGGTCCCGGACCTGCGCCAGGAGTCCCCCCGGCTGGATTCCATCCCCTTCGAGAGCGAGAACCAGTTCATGGCGACGCTGCACCGGATGGGAGAGGAGACGGTCCTGCTCCTGAAGGGAGCCCCCGAGGTGATCCTGGCGCGCTGCCCGGAGACGGCTGCCCGGGAAGTCCTGGGCCAGGTCGAGGAGATGGCCTCCCGGGGCATCCGGGTCCTGGCCTTCGCCCGGAAGGCCCTGCCTGAAGACCACGGCGAGCTGGCCCTGGAGGACACCGAATCGGGATTCCGCTTCCTGGGCCTTCAAGGGATGATCGATCCGCCCCGCTCGGAGGCCATCGAGGCCATCCGAGCCTGCCACCACGCCGGGATCACGGTCAAGATGATCACCGGCGACCACCAGGCCACCGCCCAGGCCATCGGGGCGCAACTCGGCCTGCACTCGGAAATCCCGGCCATCGCGGGCCGGGAACTGGCCCGGATGGACGACGCGGCCCTCACCGAATCCCTGCGCCGCTGCCACGTCTTCGCCCGGGTGGCCCCCGAGCACAAGCTTCGCCTGGTGCGAAACCTGCAGGCCCAGGGCGAGGTGGTGGCCATGACCGGGGACGGGGTCAACGACGCTCCGGCCTTGAAGCAGGCCAATATCGGCGTGGCCATGGGGATCACGGGCACCTCGGTCAGCAAGCAGGCCGCCGATCTGGTGTTGACCGACGACAACTTCGCCAGCATCCGGGCCGCCGTCGAAGAGGGCCGACGCGTCTACGACAACCTGGTCAAGTCCCTGGCCTTCATCCTGCCCACCAACCTGGGCCTGGCGCTGATCCTGACCTGGGGCGTGGCCTTCTTCCCCTTCGATCCCGTCACGGGCGAGCTGCTCTTGCCCATGCTCCCGGCCCAGTTGCTCTGGGTGAACCTGATCGCCGCCTTCTTCCTGGCCACCCCTCTGGCCTTCGAGGCCCCCGAGAAGGACCTCATGGACCGACCTCCCCGCCGACCGGGCGAACCGATCCTCGGCCCCTTCGTGCTGTACCGGACGGTCATGGTGGCGGTTCTCATGACCGTCGGCGCCCTGCTGATGTTCCTCGACGAACGCTCCGACGCCCTGGCCTCGGGCCTTGCCGCCGGCGCAGCCGTCTCCGAGGCCCAGACGATGGCGGTCACCACCGTGGTCATGTTCCAGATCTTCTACCTTCTGAACTGCCGCTCGTTGAAGCACTCGATCCTGACGGTCGGGATGTGGAGCAACCCCATGCTCTACCTGGGAATCGCCATCCTGGTCGTCCTGCAGGCCTTGTTCATCTACTCTCCGCCCATGAACGGGATCTTCGACACCGTGCCCCTGAAGATGGCGGATCTGATCAAGGCGGCACTGGTCGGCGCGACGATCCTGCCGGTGGTGGCGGTGGAGAAGTCCTGGCGCAGTTGGCTCGCCAGACGCTGAACTTCAGCCGGCCTGCGAATCCAGGAACTGCTGGAGCTCGCTTCGAGTCAGCGAAGTGCGCTCCAGCAGGGCCTCGGCCACCCCCTCGACCTTCCACCAGTGCTCGGGCGAGGCCAGCAACTGACGGGTGGACCAGCGCATCCAGGTCACGTAGGCCGCCTGGACGTCCAGGTCTGCGCCGAGTTCCATGGCGGACTGGAGGATGGCCTCCTCGTCCGCCTCGGTCCCCAGCTCGGGATGGAACCCGGCCAGTTCCTGGGCGACCTCTCCGGCCAGCAGGACCTGGGTCCGACGCTGCAGCAGGTCCTGCACCCGCGAGGACCCGACGCCGCCCTCCAGGGCCTCGCCCCGAGAAGAGAACCAGGGGATCGCATGGCGCTGGGAATCGTCCCGGTCCAAGGTGAGGTCGGAGATCCCCGCTCCGAAGAGATGGCCTGCGACGGCATGCCCCGCCTCGTGGAAGGCCTTGCGCCGTCGCAACTCGGACTCCGAAAGACCGGGACGGGGGTCCAACCGATCCGCTAAAGCGCAGAACTCGTCCGCATCGATCCGTCCCAGGAGCCCGCCCGCCTCCAAGCCGCCCCAAAGCTCCTGATAGATGGCCAGATCCCTGGCCATCGTGCGCAGGACCCGGGCCTGGACCTCGGGTCTCATCATCCTGCGGGCAACCCCGAGCACTCCCATGGCCGCCTTCCTCCATCCGAGCGGCTTGCCCCCGGGCCGCTCCCCGATGCGGAAGGTTCGCACCCAGGATGTGGATTCCTCGAGGGCCGGATTCCCGCCGATCACGAGCTCTTGCCGCTTCCGTTGCAGAAGTAGCACTTGCCCGAGCCGCTGCAGATCGAGCACGCGTCCCCGGATCCGTTCTTGCCCGAGCCGCTGCACACCGAGCACCTCTTGGACCCCTGGCAGCGCGAGCATTCGCCGCCGGCTACCTGGAGGGGAGCCTCCTCGGCCGCCAGGGCGGGGCTGGACTCGGCGTGCACGTGGTGTCCGGCACAGCAGGGTTCGACGACTTCGGCAGGGGCCAGGGCCCGGGCCGGCAGGGCGTGCCCCAGGAAGGCCACGAGGGCCAGGAGGATCAGGACGGAGAAGCGGATGCGGTTCACGGTTGCCTTCCTTCTCGCCGGGCCGGCCGGGAGGCCGGGCGAGGCGCTGGTTCTTGGAACTCTCGAAGGACAGAGACAGCCTGACCCGGTTTAAGTTCGCGCCTCCGGAAATATTTCTGGACCGCCTCCCCCCTCGTCCGGATCCGCCCTCAAGAGGGGGCCCGGGCGTGGTAGACTGGGGGCGGAGGCGATTCCGATGAGAGAACCCGGCAAGCCTGCCCCCTACCCCGGCCGCTGGTGGACGGCGCTCGAGGACGGCGCCCTCGAGTGCCACCTGTGCCCCCGGGCCTGCCGGCTCCAAGACGGAAAGCGCGGCTTCTGCTTCGTGCGCCAGAACCAGGGCGGCAGGATGATCCTGACCACCTGGGGCCGCAGTACGGGCTTCTGCGTGGATCCCATCGAGAAGAAGCCCCTGAACCACTTCCTGCCCGGCACCAGCGTGCTCTCCTTCGGGACGGCCGGATGCAACCTGGGCTGCCGCTTCTGTCAGAACTGGCACATGAGCCGTGCCCACGAAGTCGAGACCCTCTGTGAAGAGGCCACCCCCGGGCAGATCGCCCAGGCCGCCCTGCGTCTGGGCTGCCGCAGCGTGGCCTTCACCTACAACGACCCCGTGGCCTGGGCCGAGTATGCCCTGGACACGGCCCGCGAGTGCCGGAATTCGGGCCTGCGGACGGTGGCGGTCACGGCGGGCTACATCACCCCCGAAGCCCGGCCGGAGTTCTTCTCGGGGATGGACGCGGCCAACGTGGACCTGAAGGCCTTCACCGAACGCTTCTACCACAAGCTCTGCTTCGCCCACCTCCAACCCGTGCTGGACACCCTGCTGTACCTCAAGCGCGAGACCGAGGTCTGGTTCGAGCTCACCACCCTGGTGATCCCCGGCGAGAACGACTCCCCCGACGAGATCGCCCGCATGTGCGACTGGATCGCCGAGAACCTGGGGGTGGATGTCCCCTTGCACCTTTCGGCCTTCCATCCGGCCTTCAAGATGATGGACCACCCGGCCACGCCGCCCGAGACCCTGCAGCGGGCCCGTCGCCAGGCCATGGAGAGGGGACTGCGCTACGTCTACACCGGCAACGTCGTCGACCCCGCGGGCCAGACCACCTGGTGCCCGGGCTGCGGACAGGCCCTGATCGAGCGCGACTGGTACGAACTGGGAGCCTGGGCGCTGAAGGAGAACCGCTGCGCGGCCTGCGGCCACGAGATCGCCGGACGCTTCGAGGGGCCGCCGGGAGGCTGGGGACGAAGGCGGATCCCGATCCGGTTCTGAGTCGCCCGGGGGAGGACCCATGCCCCCGCCTGGATAACCTGGGGCCCGATGAGAGCGGAGCGCGGGCGCAACCAGGTGGTCGGCATCGATCTGGGCACCACGAACACGGCGGTGGCCCGGATCCCCATGGAGGAGGAGCGCCTGGAGGACTTCCCCATCCTGCAGCGGATCTCCGAGTCGGAAGTCGCAACCCGCCGAACCCTGCCCAGCTTCACCTATCTCCCGGGTGCGCACGAGTTGCCCGAGGGCGCCACGGCTCTGCCCTGGGACGCCGAGAGACCCTTCCTGGTCGGGGAATACGCGCGCGCCCAGGGCTCCCGGGTGCCGGGACGGGTGGTCTCCTCGGCCAAGTCCTGGCTGGCCCACCGGCGGGCCGATCCCACCGAGCCGCTTCTTCCCTGGGAGGCCCTGCGCGACTCGCCCCGGGTGAGTGCGGTCGAGACCTCGCGCCGCTACCTCGCGCACCTGAGGGAGGCCTGGGATCACGCCGACCCGAGCCACCCCCTGGCTCTTCAGGATCTGGTCCTGACGGTGCCGGCCTCCTTCGACGAGGTGGCCCGCGAGCTGACGGTCCTGGCAGCCGACCAGGCGGGCCTGGACCGGATCACCCTCCTGGAGGAGCCTCAGGCCGCCTTCTACGCCTGGCTCTGGGCAAGACAGGGCCGATGGAGGCAGGAGCTGGCCGAGGTCCGGGAGATCCTGGTCTGCGACATCGGGGGCGGAACCAGCGACTTCACCGTGATCCGGGTCGGCGAGGAGGCCCTGGAGCGGGTGGCCGTGGGCGAACACCTCATGCTGGGGGGCGACAACCTGGACATCGCCCTGGCCCACCTGGTCGAGGGCCGCCTGGGAGGGAATCTCGACCTCCTGCAGTGGGGGGTCCTGCGCCACGAATGCCGCCGGGCCAAGGAGACCCTGCTGGGCGAGGACCCGCCCGAAAGCTGCACCCTCACCATACCCGGAAGCGGCGCCCGGCTTCTGGGCGCCGCGCGCACCGCCGAATTGGGGCGCACCGAGGTGCAGGAACTGGTCCTGGAAGGCTTCTTCCCCCGGGTCGCCCTGGACGCCCCCCTGCACGCCGAGGCCCGGACGGGTCTGCGCGAATGGGGCCTGCCCTATGCCGCCGATCCGGCCGTCCCCCGCCACCTGGCGGCCTTCCTGCGGCGCCACTCGCTTTCCCCCGACGCGGTCCTTTTCAACGGAGGAGCCTGCAGGCCGGCCGCCATCCGGGAACGCCTTCGGGAGATCCTCCAGGACTGGAGCGGGCGGGCCGTCCGCATCCTGGAGAATCCCGCCTCGGACCTGGCCGTGGCCCGCGGCGCGGCGGCCTTCGGCTGGCTCAAGGCCCATGGCCGGGAGAGGATCCGGGGAGGCATCGCCCGCTCCTACTATCTGGGGGTGGGCCAGGACCGGACCGTCTGCGTGATCCACCGCAACCAGGAAGAGGGCGAGCGGGTGGAGCTCCAGGAGCCCGAGCTGCGGCTGGTGGTGGATCGTCCCGTGGCCTTTCCCCTCTTCGCCGCCACCGATCGCCCGGGGGATCGCCCCGGGGAGGTGGTCGAGCAGGAACGCCTTTCCCCCCTGGGGACCCTGCAGACCGTGGTGGCCGGCGCGGGCCAGGGCTCCGGCGAGGTTCCGGTCCACCTCTCGGCCCAGGTGACCGAGGTGGGAACCCTGGCCCTGTGGGCCACCCTGCGGGACGGCTCGCGCCGCTGGGCCCTGGAGCTTCCCCTGCGCGGACGCCGGAGCGTCCCCTCCCTTCCCGAGGTCCCCGCCGAGAGGGTCGAAGAGGCCCGCGCCCGGATCCGGGAGACCTTCCTGCAGCGCCCGGGGCGAAGCCACCCCGAAAACCTGCGGCCGCGCACCCTCCTGGCCACCCTGGAGGCCGACCTGGGGCACCGCGACTCCTGGCCTCCCTCCCTGCTGCGCTCGCTGTGGGAGGGGTTCTACGAGGTCATGAACCGGCGCCGGGCCGATCCCGAATCGGAGTCCTCCTGGCTGAACGGAGCCGGATTCTGCCTGCGCCCGGGTTTCGGCTATCCCCTGGATGCCTGGCGCATCGGGCAGATGGCGGCGCTCGGGCCCGAGTGGCTGCAGTTCCCCCGAGAAGAACGGGTGCGCCGGGAATGGTGGGTCTTCTGGCGCCGCCTGGCGGCCGGGTTGAGCACGACCCCCCAGGAAGAGCTCTGGGCCCAGATGTCCCCCCATCTGCTGCCCGGCCGACGCCACATCAAGACCCGGGTCAAGTCGCTCCTGGCCTCGGAAACGACCGAGTTCCTGCGCCTGGCCGCCAGCCTGGAACGCCTCCCCCTTGCCGAGAAGGAAGCCCTGGGCACGGTGCTGCGCGCCCGCTTCAAGGCCCGCCCGGAGGACTGCTGGCTCCTGGCCAGGCTGGGAGCCCGGCGCCTTCTGGGGGGGGGGCCCCAGCACGTCCTGGATCCGGAGTTCGTCACCCCCTGGGTGGAGGACTTCCTGGCCTCCCGCTGGAGGGATTCCCGGGCCGTGGGCTTCGCGCTGGCCGAGATCGCCCGGTTCACCGGGGACCGCCGCCTGGACCTGGCCGAAGAGAGGCGCCGGGCCGTGGCCAGCAGGCTCCGCGCGGAGGACCTCCCGGAAGCTGCCCGGATGGTGGAGGAGATCGTCGAGGTCGAGGCCGAGGACAAGGCCCGCCTCCTGGGCGAATCCCTGCCCGTGGGTCTGCGCCTCTGAACCCAGGGAGGCCCCGGAGGCCCGGCCGGGGAAGGGATCAGACGATGCTGTACCTGGGTTTGGACCAGGCCCCGGGAGAACTCGAGGCCTGGCTGGTGGAGGACTCGGGCCGGGTGCTGGCGCGAAGCCGGGGGGCCGGGCTCGATGAGGTCCTGCCCCCCTGCCTGGAGGCCGGGCAGGGAAGGTCCATCCGAAGGCTGAGCGCCCTCCCCGCCGGGCGCGAGCCCCCCGCAGGATTCGAAGGCTGTCTGCGCGACCACGCGCTCTTCGCGGGAGCCCTGGGCGGAAATCCGGGAATCCTGATCGACGCGGACCCGCTGGTCCGGGTCCTGACCCTGGATGCCTCCGGAACGTTCCGGGTCACGGAACCGACCGAGGAGATCGGGTTGGAGTTCCTGCGGCGACGTCTCGAGGCCCTTGCGGCCGATCCGCATCACCCTGCGGGATGCCGGCTGCGGAGGCGGAGCGAATCCGGCCAGGATCTGGTTTCCGCCTGCCTGGACCTGGCCTCCTGGCCCGGTCCGGACCCGGATCTGCGCGGGCTCCTGCTGACCCAGGCCCGGCGCCTGGTCCAGACCGTCCGCCAGGCCCGGTCCCGGATGCTGGGGGTCGCCGCCCCGCCCGGGTCCTGGACGGGCGGATTCATGGCCCCTCCCCTGCCCGACCTCTTCTCGGAGGAGGTCTACCGCTTCCTTCCCGAGGTCTCCTGGCGCGCCCCCTTGCTGCCATGTGCCGCCGGGGCGGTGCTCCTGGCCAGGGCCGCGACCCCGGATCCCCGTCGGGGCGGGGTGAGGGGCCTGATGAGCCGGAGGATGGCCATGAAAGGCTTCCTGAGGAGGCTGCGGGATGCCCTGGGATGAGGAGGGCAGACGAGATCTCTGGCTTCCCCTGGCTCCCTGCCCGGGGTGTGGCCAGACCCTGCCCCGAGGCACGGACCGCTGCCCGCACTGCGGGCGACCCGCGATCCTCTCCGTTCGACTGGACGACTATTCCCGGTGGCTGGGCCGACGGGCCGCCGACCTGGTGATCCTGACCGTCTTCCTGGGGGCCGGGGCCCTGGCCCTGTACTTCTCACCGATCCTGGCCCTCTTCCCGCTGATGCTCCTGCACCAGGATTCGGCGAATTCCCACACCACCCCGCGCCAATCTCGCAAGCCCAAGAGCCCGCCCCCTCCCCCCCCTCCTCCTTGAGTGCCTCGGGTCTTGACGCAGGAGGCCCTGGATTGCGCTGGAATGCCTCCTCACCCCGCGTCCTGCCGGACGCCTCCTCGCGCCCCAGGCGAGGAGATCCCACCTGCCGGAGAACCCCATGTCTGAGCTCAGCGCCCCACCCGACGAATCCGACTTCGACCAGAGCCTGCCCGAGAACGCCTTTCGCGAGTTGCGCGAGGGGGAGGTCTATCGCCCGGTCGTCCCGGACGAGGCCCAGGTCCGCGAGGTCACGGTCCGCTCGGTGGTCCAGGGCTTCATCTGGTCCTTCCTGTTCTCGGCAGCCTGCACCTATATCGCCCTGAAGCTGGGGCAGGGAATCGAGTCGGCCATCCCCATCTCGATCCTGGCGGTGGGCGTGTCGACCCTGCTGGTCAAGGTCCTCAAGACCCGGGCTTCAAGCCTGCTGGAGAACGTCAACGTCCTGGCCATCGGCGCCACCTCGGGGATCGTCGCGGGCGGCTCGGTCTTCACGATGCCGGCCATCCACATCCTGAACCTGCAGGACCGCTCCTCGTTCTTCCAGATCTTCATCGTGCCCCTGCTGGGGGCCATCCTGGGGATCTTCTTCCTGGCCCCGTTCCGCCGCTACTTCGTGCGCGACCTGCACGGCAAGCTCCCCTTCCCCGAAGCCCGGGCCACCACCGAGATCCTGGTGGCCGGCAAGAAGGGCGGGCACAGCGCGGCGGTGTTGTCCTACGCCGCCCTGCTGGCCGCGGCCTTCGATTTCCTGGGGCCGGCCATGCGCGCCTGGTCGGACATGTTCTCCACCGCCAGCATCGGCCTGATGAACGGCTTCACCCAGAAGTACAAGGCCGTCTTCACCATGAACACCTCCGCGGCGGTGATGGGCCTGGGCTTCATCATGGGGTTGGACTACGCGGCCATCATCATGGCCGGCTCGCTCGTCTCGTTCCTGGTCCTGGTCCCCCTCTTCGCCTGGATGGGCCAGTTCGTCGCCGCCCCGATCCCGCCGGGGACCGAACCCCTGGTGGCCATGGCGGCCGAGGACATCTTCTCCCTGTATGTGCGTCCGATCGGCATCGGCGGCATCTTCGCCGCGGGCCTGCTCTCGATCGCCAAGATGTCGCCGGTCATCGTCAGCGCCCTGCGCCAGGCCTTCGGCGAGATCGCCCGGATCCTCAAGGGAAACGCCACCACCAGCACCCACGTCCGCACCGACCGCTCGCTGCCGATGTCGGCCGT
>JALHDH010000197.1 GCA_022839105.1 bacterium | reverse complement strand
CGCCGGGGCCTCGTTCTACCGCCAGGCCTGGGCGGCGGCCCGGCATGGAACTGCCAACATGCACACCCTGGTCGCCGTGGGCACCAGCGTGGCCTACGGCTACTCGGCCTTCGTCGTGCTCATGCCCGGCCTGGCCAGGCAGTGGGGCCTGCCCTCCCACGTCTACTTCGAGTCCTCGGTCTGGATCATTGCCCTGGTCCTCCTGGGCCGCTGGTTGGAGGAGCGCGCCCGCAACCAGGCCGGCGAGGCCATCCGGGCGCTGATGGACCTGGCCCCCCGGACGGCCCGGCGATTGCAGGAAGGCTCCGAGGTGGACGTTCCCCTGGACCAGGTGCAACCAGGCGACCTCCTTCTCGTCCGGCCCGGCGAGAAGGTTCCCGTGGATGGGGTGCTGCTGGAGGGGGCCTCGGCCGTGGACGAGAGCATGCTGACCGGCGAGAGCCTGCCGGTCGAGAAGTCTCCCGGTGACCGCGTGGTGGGGGCCACCCTGAACCGCTCGGGCAGCTTCGTGATGGAGGCCCGGGGCGTCGGAAGGGAGACCGTCCTGGCCCGGATCGTGCAGATGGTCGAAGAGGCCCAGGGCTCCAAGGCCCCGATCCAAAGGCTTGCCGACCGGATCTCGGCCTGGTTCGTGCCAGGAGTGATGGCCCTGGCGGCCCTGACCTTCGCCGGTTGGCTCCTCTCGGGGTCCGAACCTCGGGTGCCGCTGGCCCTGCAGGCCGCCATCTCGGTCTTGATCATCGCCTGCCCCTGTGCCCTGGGGCTGGCCGCCCCGGCCGCGATCATGGTGGGAACCGGGAGGGGCGCCAACCTGGGAATCCTGATACGGGGCGGAGAGGCCTTGGAGGCCGCCCTGAAGATCGACCGGGTCGTGCTGGACAAGACGGGCACGCTGACGGTGGGGCGCCCCGAGGTCCACCTGATCCGCGCGGCGTCAGGCTGGGAAGAGAAGGAGGTCCTGCGCCTGGCCGCCGCCGTGGAGAGGCACTCCGAGCACCCCCTGGCCGAGGCTGTGGTCCGACGTGCCCGGGAAGAGACACTGGAACTGCCCCGGGCCGAAGCGTTCGAAGCCCTCCCGGGCCGGGGGGTGCGAGCCAGGATCGACGGGAAGCAGGTGCTTGTCGGCAACCGGACCCTGGTGGGAGACGGGCCGCCCCCCGAACGCGACGACCTGACCGCGCTGTATCTCTCGGTGGACGGTCGGCTCGCCGGCTGGATGGGCCTGGCGGACCGTCTCAAGCCCGAAGCCGCCGAAACCATCCGCCAACTCCGCGAGATGGACCTGGAGGTCTGGATGGTCACCGGCGACCGCCTCGAGGCCGCCCGGGCCGTGGCCGCCGAAGCCGGGATCGACCATGTCCTGGCGGGGGTCCTGCCGGAGGAGAAGGCCTTCAAGGTGGCCCGGTTGCAGCGGGATGGACACGCCGTGGCGATGGTCGGCGACGGGGTCAACGACGCCCCCGCCCTGGCCCAGGCGGACCTGGGAGTCGCCATCGGGAGCGGCACGGACGTGGCCATGGCCGCCTCGGACATCACCCTGATGAGCCCGGACCTGCGCCGCCTGGTGACGGCCCTGGCCCTGTCCCGGGCCACCGTGAGGACCATCCGCCAGGGCCTCTTCTGGGCCTTCGCCTACAACGCGGTGCTGATCCCCGTCGCTGCGGGAGCCCTGTACCCCTGGCTGGGGACCATGCTCAGCCCCGTCCTGGCCGCCGGAGCCATGGCCGCCAGCAGCGTCAGCGTCGTGACCAACGCGCTGCGATTGCGCCGCTTTGCCCCCCCGGCCAGGGCCCGGGAGATCGTCCATCCCCGCCTGAAGACGCGGCTGGCCGAATGGGCCTGGCTCGGCGGCATCGCCACGGTGGCCCTGCTGGTGGCCGCCCTGGCCCTGGCATGGATACCCCCGGGACATTCTGGGAATCATGCACCCATGACCCGACCCGGAGGAAGCGATGGCGCGCACCCGACTCAGCATCCCTGACATGAGCTGCGGGCACTGCGAGGTCCGCATCCGCAAGGCCCTCCTGACCCTGCCGGGCTTCCGCGACCTCTTCGTCGACCTGGAGGCCCGCACCGTCGAACTGGACTTTGACGACTCCCTCCTGAGTGCCGATCGGATCCGCCAGGTCCTGGCCGAGGAGGACTATCCCGTGGCGGAGATGGTCCCCTTGTGAGGTGATCAACCGGTCCGACAGGCCAGAAGGGGAGTCTTTCTCCATTTCCTGAAGGAGACTGCCTCTTTCCGGCGCATCTCTTTTCCTCAAAGGCGTGGCCTTGTGGAGGCCCCGCGCGAGATCTGGGATGCAGGGGGTCCGGCGTGCCGCAATCGTCCAAGGGTCAGGAGTGGGGAACCAAAAACTTCCTTCGCTTCCCGGGCCAGGCCGCCGACAATGGCGGCGGCGCCTTCATGATCCCCTACTTCATCGCATTGATCCTGCTGGGGATCCCGATCGGCTGGGCCGAGTGGACCATAGGGCGCTACGGGGGGAAGAAGGGCCTGCACTCGGCCCCCGCGATCCTGGGGGCCATCAGTTCCAGCCGCCTGATGCGCTACCTCGGCGTGATCGGCGTGCTGATCCCCCTGGCCATCAGCTTCTACTACACCTATATCGAGGCCTGGTGCCTCTCATATGCCTTCCACTTCGCCACCGGAGGCGTCGGGGTGGATCCCGGCGCTTCGGTGGCCCAGCAGACCGCCGCCGCCAGGTCCTTCTTCATCAGCGCGACGGGGGCGGCCAACAACGGGGTCCT
>JALHDH010000196.1:2588-4907 GCA_022839105.1 bacterium | reverse complement strand
GATCGCGACCACCGCGTCCTGCAGGTCGTTGATGTCCGCCGCCGCGACGACGGACACCCCGTCGGTCTTGGTGGTGAACTGGTCGATGGCCTCAGGGTAGCTGGTTGACATGATGATGTTCCTCCTTCATCCGTTTCGCTTGGGATTGGTTGGTCTGGAGCGGTATCTCCCGTGGAGGGGCCGCTCCGAGTCGGGGCCCGAGGGCCTCGGCAAAGCATTGAAGGACCATGAGCAGGGCGTGGCGCTTGGCCGGGGGGACGCCACCCAGGGCCCGATCCAATCGGAAGGCGTCGACGCTTCGGGCCTCGGCCACGGTGAGGCCCTGCAGGAGTTCGGTGGCCACGCTGGCGGCAGCCATCGCCGCGCCACAACCGAAGGCCTGGCCACGGACCTCGCGCACCCGACCGTCCGCCACCAGGAACTCCAGGCGCATCCGGTCGCCGCAGCGCTCGAAGCGGGCCTCGCCTACGTGGGTCGCCCCGGGCAGCGGCCCCGTATTACGGGGGTGGGCCGCGTGGTCGAGAAGTAGGGGGCTATACATGGGGGTCATCCCCATCATTGGGGAAGAAGAGGCCATCAGGCGCCCACCCTTCGGGGAGGGCTCGAGGCCGTGTTGAGTGGCGACAAGCGGTCTGCACTGTTCGTAGGGGCTCTTCCCCTCACATACAGCTTTGGGTTTGGCGCTTGTATGCCGTCCAGTGGCCTGCTAGGATGCCAGGGAACGGGAACGGCTAAGGCTGGGCGCCATGCCCAGTCGGCTGGCTCCGGTCGCCCTGGTCAGGATTGGGCCTGCGAAACTCCGTCCTGACCGGGGTTCTCTTTTGCTCGGAGATGAGCGGGGTGCCCCGTCCTCACTTTCTCTGGAGACTCCAACTGGTCGCCAGCCCTGATTTGTCCCGCTGGGCTGTCCACCGACCGGCCATTCCCGCGGGGGCCCTCGATATGGGCCAGGTTCTGCCTGCCGTCACGCAAGGAACCGCTTGTACCTTCTCCGTTCCCTGAAGCCTACGACAATCGGTCCCAAGACGAGCGACGGTCGAACCTGTATCTCATGTTGGCTGACGACTTGTCGTATGTTACGACACCGATGCCTGTTTTATCAATGCTTGTCGTCGTCTTCGCGGGAGGGTCCCGACGATGCCATGACAAAATGTCCATTCATGATGGAGTTCAGCGACCAGGTCCTTGGACAGAATCTCCGCAAGGCGAGAGAAATGGCGGGGTTTACGCAGGATCAGCTCGCGAGCAAGATCGGCTACTCGCAGGATGCTGTGGCTGCTTGGGAAGGTGGGCGTCGCTCGGCGAAGCCAGAGATCCTCGCACGCCTGGCGGTTGCGTTGGGGGTTCCAGTGGCAAGTTTCTTCGGCGAGACCGATGAACCCGTCGTCAGGGAACTGCCGAAGGACCTCCTGATCCCTTGGGACCCCTCAACCGGGCGTGTCGAGATTTGCTTGAACTGCCTTGATGCGAGCCACAAGCGGAGCGCCAGGTTCTGTGAGACCTGTGGGGAGTCCTTATGGGACTCTACCTGCTCTGGGTGGGTTCAAAGTGATTCCGGGCCGGAGCCTTGCGGTGTCATCATTCCACCGGGGGCGAATCACTGTTCGTCCTGTGGAGAGCGCTCGATCTGGCCGCAAGTCCGGGAGAAGATCCCCAACGCTTCCTTCCTCCAGGTGGTTCGCTCCGAGTTCTCTCAGAATGCCTTCATCACACCGCAACCTATGGGACGGGACTTTGAAGTCTCAGACCCCTATGCAATCGCCGAGTGGATTGAAGAGCAGGTCAGGATCCCGGATCCCAGGCTATCTGCCGCCCTCAGGCGCTGCACCTACTGCTGGGGAACCAAGGGATCCTTCATCATCACAGGTCCTCCCGAGCCTCAGTTCCGCGACCAGACCGCGACAACGGTGCAACACAACCTGTCACGTCTGCAGACCATGCTGGGCTTCTTGTTGAAACGAAAGTGTGCGGTCAAGTTCCTGGTCGGCGACCCGGACGACGAGTACCGCTCTTTGAGTCTCGAAGACTGGGTTGAGATTGACAACATTCCCTTCTGAGTCGATCCTTCAGACCCCCCGGCGACCTCGACCGCGTAGAGGTCGCTGCGCTCGATGCAGCCTTCGTTGAAATCGGCACCGCCGCGATTCGAGGTGAGGTCGGAGCCCACGGGGTCCTGCTGCCCCGCGAGGTCAACCGCCGGGCCCTGCCCTGAATCCGCCGCCTACCGTGGCATTCGGCCGCCGATCCGGGCCCGTCTGCGTCGTCAGGCGCACCTCTGCGGTGCTCACGTAGTTTCCAACTACGCTCCGCTCCTCGATG
>JALHDH010000196.1:0-2562 GCA_022839105.1 bacterium | reverse complement strand
GCGGTCCTTCGTCAGCGCGGTCTGCTGGAACACGAGGGCCACAGGGTCCGGGTGACCGACCCGGATGGTCTGGGACGGCTGGCCAGCGGCATCCACTGAGGCGGGTTCTTCAGTCAGGCACCTCGGAGGCGAAGCGCTCGGGGACCAGGATGCGTGCCCGCTTGTCCGCCATGTCCAGGTTCAGGGCGCCGTCGGTGACCCGGAACCGCTCATTGGAGAGCATGTCGATCAGGATCTCGCCTTCCTTCAGGGGGCTCTGCTCTCTCAAGGGGATCCGGCGGTGCTGCTGCTGGTAGGAGTTGTTGAAGACCGCCACGACCTCCTGGCCCTCCAGGCGGCGGGAGAAGGCATAGACCTGGTCGTCCTGCCACATCTCCAATTGCCGGCCCATCTGAAGGGCGGGCAGGGCGCCGCGGATCTGGCCCAGGCGTTTGAAGTGGCTTGTCAGTTCCGGGTTCTTGCCAAATTCCATCATGCGCCGGTTGTCCGGGTCATCGTCGCCCTGCATGCCGATCTCGGTTCCGTAGTAGATCGAGGGGATTCCCCGGACGCTCATCAGGAAGGCCATGGCCAGCTTGAGCTTGTCCTCGCCCCGGTGGGGGCCCGCTGAGTGCATGAACCGGGGAAAGTCGTGGTTGTCCAGCAGGGTGACCAGCTTGTCGGGGTCCTGGTAGTTCCGGTCTTCGGCCAGTCGATCCCCCAGGAGCCGGGCGCTGGCGTCGCGGGCGAAGACGTCCCGGATGGTGAAGTACAGGGGCATGTCGAAGAGTGCGTCCAGGCCGTCCCGCTGGTAGGAGGCGACGTTGCGGGTGTCGCCGTGGAGGACCTCGCCCAGGATCAGGAAGTCCGGGTCCGTGTTGGCCTTGATGTCCGCGCAGAACCTGCGCCAGAAATCACGGCCGATGTGCTTGACGGCATCCAGCCGGATGCCGTCGGCCCCGGTCTTGTCGATCCACCACAGGGTGTTCTCCAGGAGATACTTGTAGACTTCGGGGTTGTCCTGCTTCAGGTCGGGAAGGCCGCCGATCTCGCCGTGTTCCAGCTCGTAGGGATCGTTCCAGTCGCGGATGCCCCCATGGGTGTGGAACCAGTCCTTCCTGGAAGGGTCCCCGACCCAGGGATGGCCCGGCGCCACATGGTTGAGGACCACGTCCAGCAGGACCTTCATCCCCCGGTCATGGGCCTCCGAGACCAGCTTCCTGGCCAGGTCCAGGTCTCCCTGGTGCTCTTCCACCTGGTAGTGGTCGCGGATCCAGTAGCCGTGGTACCCGGTCCCCTCGTAGTTGCCGATGCGCTCAAAGTCGACGTTGTCGTACAGGGGGGAGAGCCACAGGGTGGTGACGCCCATGTCCTGCAGGTAGTCGAGTCTCTCGACGATCCCTTGCAGGTCTCCTCCATGGAAGCCGACGGGGTTGGAGGGGTCCACGCGGAAATCGTTGGTCGGGTCGGCATTGTTGAAGCGATCGGTGAAGGGGAAGTAGATCACCTGGGGCGACCAGGTCTTCTTCCAGGAGTCCGGCTCGGCGGCCGGGGTCTCCACGGGCAGCATGCCCCGGACCTTTCCAGCTTCGGGCGGACGCGCAACCGCGTCCGGGGAGAGCAGGGGATCCCGCCCAGGCCGGCCGGGTGCCGGGATCAGGCCGGGTTGCGACCCGGCCTCGGCTCGAACCGGTTTCTCGACTGGTTGGCCCTCCTTCTCGCCGGGGAGGGCCGCGCGCGAGGGGGTGGGGTGAGCGAGGGGTCGGGATTCGCCAAGACCAGGAATCATGGAAGCGCCTCCAAGGAAGGTTTCGGTGGGGGCGAAGGGGGAACTCGAAGGTCCCCCCACCATGAGGCTGACGGATCCCGGGGGAGCGAGTCGGGAACAGGATGTTTCCAATCCGACACGAGGGAAGAACTCGCGGGGCCTGGCCGCGAGAAGGCCCGAAACAGAGCAAGACCGCCCGTGAGGCGATCTCACGGGCGGCCGGGACCCTTCTTCGGGGGAGGCGGAGCCTCTAGAGCTTGTCCATGGGCATGTAGATGGCGGCGCTCTTGCCCCCCAGCTTGCTGTGGATGCGGCCGTTCTGGATGGTCACCGTCTCGCCGGTGAGCAGTTCCTTGAGGGCCATCCCCTCTCGGAGACGGCTCTCGGCTCGGACCGGGATCTCGCGGGTCTGCTCGTGGGGGCTGTTGTTGAGGACCACCACGGCCTCGTCCTGGGGATGGACGCGGGCGTAGGAGTAGATCTGGTCGTCCTGCCACATCTCCAAGAGCCGGCCTTCACGCAGGGCGATCGAGTCCTTGCGGATGGCCCCGAGCTTCTGGAAGTGGGCCAGCATGTCCGGATCGTTGTCGAAGTCCATCATCCTGCGACTGGTCTCGCTCCAGCCCTCGTGATCGCTCTCCATCGACGTTTCCGTGCCGTAGTAGACGCTGGGGATGCGGTTCAGGGTCATCTGGAAGGCCAGGGCCAGCTTCAGGCGGTCGCGGTCGCCGCCGGCCTTGGTCAGGAAGCGCTTGGTGTCGTGGTTGTCCAGGAAGGCCGACATCATCTCGGGCTTGGCGAACTTCCGGTCGCAG
>JALHDH010000085.1 GCA_022839105.1 bacterium | reverse complement strand
CGAGAAGTAAGAAAGCCCGCCATTTGGCGGGCTTTTCGTTGGGGTGAGTGATGGGACTTGAACCCACGACCTACGGTTCCACAGACCGTCGCTCTAACCGACTGAGCTACACTCACCGCGTCTTCACTTGTTGCCCGGGCCAGCCATTGGCGCGCCCAGGAGGACTCGAACCTCCGACCCACTGCTTAGAAGGCAGTTGCTCTATCCGCTGAGCTATGGGCGCAGCTTGAACCCTCCCTGCCGGCCGAGGAAGGTGGCGCGCTGGTCGGAGCGGCCGGATTCGAACCGGCGACCCCTTGCTCCCAAAGCAAGTGCGCTACCAGGCTGCGCCACGCTCCGTCTCGTTTGAGCCCGCCCGGGCCTGACCAGTATACTCATGGTGCCCAGGCTCGTCAACGGAGGCCATGAACGATTTTTTCGGGCTCCGATCCCAGTCCGCAATGGGGCCTCGTCCGGGGTCCGCCTCCCTGGCGCGCGGCCTTTCGGGCAGGACCCGGGGTACGGGACCGAGGCGGATTTCGGGTTTTCCGCCCACCGGGGCTCTGCCTTGCGTGGCCCCGGCAACGGGCAGGATGCTGCCCAGGATCGATGTCCGGTTGATTGAGGACGGGCTTCAGTCCTCGAACTTCAGCCTGGGCTTCAGCCGGACCCACCCGCTGAACCAGGCGATCAGGAAGAAGATCGACATCAGCGCGGCTGCGGTGAGCACGGCCGGCCAGGGCCCCAGGACCGTGGCGATCATGATGGGAGCCAGGGCGGTGATCAGCCCTCCCCCCAGGAACGGCTCGTAGATCATCTGCTTGAAGCCGAAGGCCGTCGCCGTACCCGTGCGGTACAGGGGGTCGACGATGCGCAGCAGCAGCAGCCCCATGGCGGTCACGCCGGTCTGCATGCCGAACTCGGTGATGCCCCGCTCGAACCAGAACTCGGGGAACATCCGCGGCGCGATCACCACCGTGCAGAAGATGGCCCAGAGCAGCCCGGCGGCCATGAGGATCAGGAAGGGGCCCAGGTTCTCGTAGAAGAGGTTCATGCGGATGGTGGCGATGGCCGAGATCACCAGCATGTCCAGGGAGAGACCCAGGATCCGATCGAAGGTGTCCCGGTCATAGTAGTGGTCCATCTTGAAGGCCATCGAGACACCCTGGACCAGGATCCCCCCGATCATGGCCAGGGGGAAGAGCGGGAAGGCGTGCAGGACCTCGTGCATCCCCTGTACCATGGCCAGCATGCCGTAGCCCAGGAGCACGGCGATCCCGATGATGCCGAAGTGGAAGGTCAGGGGTTCGATGGCCTCGGCGGCCACGGTGGCGGTGGCGATCGAGAAGCGCTCGTGGGGTTCGGGGATCAGCCCGGTCCGCTTGTAGATCGGGATGCCCTTCTCTTCGTTGAGGCAGGCGCAATAGCCCTTCTTGATGGCGATGTTCACCAGGACGATGCCGAAGACCACCGCGAAGAGGATCCCGACGGTGGCCGACATCTGGCCCAGGGCCCCTCCGGCAGGGAAGCCCATTTTATCGAAGGTCTCGGCCATGCCGGCCGCAGTGCCGTGGCCTCCCGAGAACCCGATCTCGAGGATGGTGGCGAAGATGGCGGGGGTCCCGAAGAGAGGCGCCAGAAGCAGAAGGGTCACCAGAAGGGCCACCAGGTACTGGCCCATCCCGAAGACCACCCCGAAGCACAACTGGGGCCCCCCGACCCGCCAGAGCTCCTTGGGCCTGGGGATGGCCACCCCCAGGAAGAGCGAGGCGAAGACGATGTTGATCAGGATCCCCGGCAGGCGGGACCATTGCTCGAACATCCAGTCCGGGATGATCGGGAAGCCCAGGTGCTTCTGGGTCAGGGCCCCCAGCATGAACGGTCCGACGGCCAGCGCCACGAACCCGGCGATGATCGACGAGGGCAGGAACAAGGTCTGGAAGAGCCGGATCTTCACCCGCATCAACTTGCCGATCAGCAGGAAGAGGCTGAGCACGCAGACGCTGAAGAAGAGGTTCTCGATGCTGAACTCGGGTTTGTTCACGGGGGATCCTCTCGAAGGGGCGTTGGAGCCTCATTCCCACCCCGTCCCCCGGCTCCTTTCTCCCAGAAGCGCCCGAGGGCTTTCCGATTTCGACTGGAGCTTGTCCGGGTCTCTTCAGGACCCTCCCGGGTCCAGGCCCGACTCGAGTTCCTTCAGCAGGGAATCCAGCCCCTCGTAGTCGTAGCGATCGGCCAGGCTCTTCAGGGTCCGGGTCGCCTCCGGTTCAGCGGGCAGGTCGGCCAGCAACAGTCGAATTCGGGCCATGTCCCCGTCGGCGAGGGCCTCGCGCAGCGAAGAGAGCTGTTCGCCCAGAAGCCTGGGATCCCCCGGAGAGGCGGGTGATTCGGCCCCGGTCGGGGGGGCGGCCGGCGGTTCCTCGGCGTAGAGGTAGCGCAGGCCGAGGCACTTGTGGAGGATCTCCAGCAGGTCCTCCAGGTTGAAGGGCTTGCGCAGGTACTCGTCCACCCCGGCGGCCAGGACGTCCTGCCGGAGGTCCTCGAAGGCGCTGGCGGTCACCGCGATGATGGGCGTATTGCGTCCGCTCTCGGTCATGCGGAGCCGGCGGGTGGCCTCGTAGCCGTCCATGACCGGCATGCGCATGTCCATGAGGATCACGTGGGGCGACCAGTCCTGGAAGACCTCCAGGGCCTCGGCTCCGTTTCCGGCCTCGGCCACCTCGAAACCCAGGGGCCTGAGCATGGCACCAAGAAGCGCCCGGTTGGTGGGGATGTCGTCCACCACCAGGACCCGGCACGGCCTGTGGGCCGGGTCCAGGCCGACGGCCCTCCGCGGCGAGGGGGAGGGCTCCTCTTCGGCCTCCAGTGCAGGTGAGACCAGGGCATCGAAGCGGAAGCAGCTTCCCTGGCCGGGCTGGCTGGCGACCCGCAGCGAACCGCCCATCATCTCGACGAATCGCAGGCTGATGGCCAGGCCCAGGCCGGTGCCGCCCGCCCGGGCACCCGCAGCCGCCTGGGCGAAGGGGTCGAAGATCCGCTCCTGGTCCTGCTCGGGGATTCCCGGGCCCGTGTCCTCGATTTCCGCCTCCAGGCGGAGCGAGGGCCCTTCCGGCGATTCTTTCCTGGCGGCCCGGGCACGCACCCGCAGGGTCACCAGGCCCTTCTCGGTGAACTTCACGGCGTTGCCCAGGAGGTTGATCAGGACCTGGCGCAGCTTGCCCTCGTCTCCGACGACCTGCCTCGGCAGGTCGGGGTCGATCTCCACCCGGAGCTCCAGACCCTTTTCCTCGGCCCGGACCCGGAACATGGTCTCGAGGTCGGCCAGCAGGTCGGCCAGACAGAAGGGGGCCTGCGTCAGGGCGACCCGCCCCGCTTCGATTCGGGACATGTCCAGGATATCGTTGATCAGGCCCAGCAGGTGCGAGCCACTGCGGCTGATGGTCCGCAGGCTCTCGGCCTGTCGGGGGTTCAGGTCGGGGTCCTTCTCGAGGATCTGGGTGAAGCCCAGGATGGCGTTCAGGGGCGTCCGGATCTCGTGGCTCATGTTGGCCACGAATCCGCTCTTGGCCCGGCTGGCCTCCTCGGCCGCCTCGCGCGCCACGCGCTCGTCCTCGGCCCGGCGCCTCTCGGTCAGGTCCCGGACCACGGCGACGGTGTGCCAGTGCCCTCCGACCGGGATGGCCGAGATCGAGACCTCGGCCGGGAAGGTCTCGCCGTTCTTCTTCAGCCCGGTCAGCTCGAAGACCGGACCGAAGGTCCCCGCCGAGCCGGTCTCGGAGATCTCGCGCAGCACCCGGAGGATCCGGTGGCGGAAGCGCTGGGCGGCCAGGAGCTCGCCCACCTCGCGGCCGATCACCTCCTCGCCGATGAAGCCGAAGAGCCTCTCGGCGGCCGGGTTCCAATAGGAGACCCGCAGCTCGTGGTCCAGGATCAGGATCGCGTCGTGAGCCGAATCGGTGATGGCCCGGAGGCGGCTGGCACTCTCCCGCAGGGCGGAGGTCCGCTCGTGGGCCAGGTTCCGGGCCTGCTCCTGGGTCCGACCCAGGGCCCAGAGGAAGAGGAAGCAGAGCAGGCTGATCAGGAAGCCCGCCCCCAGGATTCCGTTGGAGGCCCAGCGGTCGGCCAGGGCGTCGCGATCCTCGACCGAGCGGAATTCCAGGATCCAGCGACGACCGCACGCACCCAGCCTGATGGACTCCTCGAAATGGTGTCGCCGTTTCGGGGACGGGTCGGTCCAGCCCGGTTCCCCCTCGTAGAGGACCCCTTGGGACTCGTCCAGGATGCGGAGGGCCACCGTCTCGGGTTCGGTCCACAGGGTCGAGCGGACGAAGTCCTCCACGCGGAAGGCCAGGAGCACGAACCCGCGGATCCTGTCCCGGCGTTCGGTCAGGTCGGCGGGGGGACTGCCGCCCCGGTAGACCGGCGCGAAGAGGAGGCAGCCCGGTCTGGCCACTGGAACCTCCTCGCTGAGCAGCTCCACCTTCCCGGAGAGGATGACCCTTCCGGTATCCCGCGCCCGTTCCAGCGCGGCCCGGCGCACCGGCTCGGAGGCCTCGTCGAAGCCCACCACCCGGCGGGCTCCGGCGTCAAAGGGCTCCAGGAACAGGATCGGGACATGAAGGTCGCGATCCTGGGCGGGCCAGACCGAGTAGTCCGGTTTTCCCAGGCGGCGGACCTCCTGGACATGCCGATCCAGCTTCTCGGCCGGGATGGCAGGGGCATAATCGACGTACAGGACCCCCGGGAACTCGCGTCGGACGTCCTGGTCCTCGTAGAACCGCTTCCAGGTCTCGGCGGTGAGGTCCTCGGTGGTGGCCACCAGTCCGGCCCCGGCCAGGACCAGCCGGGTGTAATCCGTCAGCCTGTCCTCGATGGCTGCGGTCATCCGGGCGATCTGCTGCTGGAAGTGCGCGGCTTCCCGGCGGGTCGCGGCCTGCCACCAGGTCCACCAGACGGCGGCGGTGCAGGCCAGCAGGATCAGCGCCGCCGCGTAGGGGGCGACCCGGCGCAATCTCCTGGCTCTCTCGGGCTCCGAGCTCCCCAAGGGCGTTCACCTCCCGACGGCTCCAGGAGGGATTTCTCTGCAGGGGCAGCGCGTCCTGTGTCGGAGCCTTCCTCCGGGTTCGGGCTTCAGGCCCCCAGGCGGCCCTGGCTGGCCCAGTGCTCCAGCAGGCGTTCGCGATCCTCGAGCTGGTTCAGGGTGCACTGCTTCTGCGAGAGAACGCCCTGGCAGCGGTTCAGGCTGGCGTGGATCTGTCCGTAGGGGATCCCGTGGCGCGCGTGCACCTCCCGGACCAGGGTCGAGATCCGCCCCCCCTTCCTGCGGATCTGCTCCTTGCGCTCGTGCAGGACTCCGGGGTCCTGGCGGGGGGCCGGGTTCCGGTTGCGCATCTGGCGAAGCAGCCGCTCCCGGCGTTCGCGGGCCTGCTGCATGGCGATGTCCCGGGCGAAGTCCAGCAGGCCCTGCCCGTTCTCCTCCACGGCCGGGCCGGCCTCGATGATGCCGATCTGCTGGCCCCGCGAGTCCAGGAACAGGTAATCCGATTCCGCCGGCTCCCGGGGGCTCTCCTCGGCATGGTGACCGGGCACCGGGGAGCCCGTCGCGCGGGCGCGCACGGCATGGCGGCGTTCGCGCTGCATCTCGCGGGCGTAGCGCGTCAGACGGGGGAGGGAGGGGATGTAGAAGTAGCCGGCCTGGTCCTCGAGTCCCGGAACCAGGCGCACCAGGCGTCCGGCGGCCTGGCGGAAGAACATCTCGGTGCGGATGTTGCTCAGGAAGACGCCGACCCTCAGGCGCGGGATGTCCACCCCCTCCGAGACCATCTTGACCGAGACGATCCAGGGGGTTCCCGCCGCGCGGAAGCGGCGGATCCGCGCTCCGGCGTCGGCGTCGTCGTTGGTGACGCTGACCGGAGCCCGGCCCGTGATCCGGGTCAGGACCTCGGCCAGGGCCCGCACATTGGCCACGTCCCGTCCGAAGACGATCCCCCCTGCCTCGGGGTGATGGCGACGCAACTCCATCAGGTGGCGGTTGGCCTCCTCCAGGAGGCTGCGGATATAGGCTCCCCGCGGGTCCAGGGCCGTGCGCAGGCGGTCGGCCGCCTCGCGCCCGCCCAGGACCTGCCGGAAGTCGGCCTGGTGTTCCTGCCCCGCGCGCTCCCAGGTGAATTCCCCGTCGTGGTGGGGGAAGAAGATCGGGGCGCAGTAGCCGTCCTTCAGGGCCTCGCCGTACCCGTAGGTGAAGTCGCTGGCGCTGGTTCCGAAGTGGCCGTGGGTGTAGCGCACGAAGGGGATCTGACGGTTGTCGCTGCGAAAGGGCGTGCCCGAGAGGAGCAGGCGTCGGCTGGCCCCCTGGAAGGCGTGGCGCAGGGCATCTCCCCAGGTCCGGGCGTCTCCGGCGTGGTGGATTTCGTCGAGGATCACCAGGGTGCGACGCGCGTCGCTCAGGCGAAAGGACTCCGGGGACATCCCCAGCCGCTGATAGGTCATCACCCGACCCTGGAAGTCGGCCGATTCGCGGGTGTTCTCGGGGTCCAGGTGGATTCCCCAACCGGCCAGCTCGCGCAGCCATTGCTGGCAGATATGGCTGGAGGGCCCGACCAGGTCCACCCGATCGATTTCGCCCCGCCGAAGGGCGTCCCAGGCCACCATGGCGGCGAATTTCGTCTTGCCCGATCCCGGGCAGGCGTTGACCAGGAAGTCGATCCCCTCGTGCTCGAGGAAGCGCTCATGGGCCTGAGTGGCCCATCGCCGTGGCTTGAAGCCGGCGGGGACCCGCAGGGTGGGATTCAGGCGCTCGTGCAACACCGGGGACCTCCTTGAAGGAACAAAAAAATGCGGCCTGTCCGCAGGCCCCCCCGGTTCGGCGTCGGGCTCCCGGGAATCCTCCTCGGGAGTGCCTGGAGGAGCAGGACCGGTTCGCCCGAACCGCCCTGCATGGTTCGCCCCGGCCAGACCGGCCGCCGAGCCGGTGGACCACTCCGATTCAGGAGGCCTTCAGATGAGCATCTCCGAGACCTTGATCCAGGCGCCGATCGACAACCCCGTGGTGAACGCCCTTCTCAACCGGCGTTCCTGCCGGAACTTCCAGTCCCGCCCCCTGGCCCGGGAGGAGTTGCAGACCATCGTGCTCTGCGGCCAGCATGCGGCCACGGCCAAGGCCCGCGAGCCCTGGCATATCCTGGTCATCCAGCAGGGCGGACTTCTCGAGGAGATCGCCGAGGCCACCCGGTTGGGGATGCGCGAGTCCGGCATCGAGGAGGTCATGAAGTTCGCTGAGAACCCCGACTTCCACTGTTTCTACCACGCTCCGGCCCTGGTCATCGTCTCGGGGGACGGCTCGTTCTATGCCGAGGTGGACTGCGCCAACGTGGTCCAGAACATGTGCGTGGCTGCCCACTCCCTGCGCATCGGCTCGTGCTATAACGGCTTCTTCAACTTCGCCTTCCGCTCGTCGCGCGGCCCGGAACTCCTGGCGCGTCTGGGGATCCCGGAGGGGTTCAAGCCGGTCCTGTCGGTCGCCCTGGGTTACCCCGACGGCCCCGTGCGCGGCTATGCCCAGAGGACGCCCGAGAAGGTGGCCTGGTTGGACTGAGGACCGGGGCGGGTTTCAGCCCCGGCTGCGGCGGGGCAGGCGAACTCCGCCGATCTCCACGTGGGTCTCCTCCTGGCGGATCTGGGGCCCTGGTGTCGAGGGGCCGGGATCCTCGATCCGCTGGGCCAGGGTCCTGGTCGGGATGGCCGCCAGACCCTTCGAGCCCACCTTCATGTAGAGCACCGATCCGTCCGGGCTGAGCGTTCCCGGGCCGGGAGTCCCTTCCAGGTGCAGGCGCCATCTTTCGTGTCCGGTGTTGGCATCCAGGGCCACGAGTTCGCTCTTCTCCTCGTCGTTGGCGAAGAGGAGGCCCTCGGGGCCCAGGACGGGGGAGTCCTCCCGAATGGTCCCCCCCATCTCGGCGGTCCACTCGACGCTGCCATCCGAGGTCCTCAGGCAGGTCAACTGCCCGCCCAGCGGCAGGGCCCAGATTCGGCCCTCGCGCAGGACCGGGCTGCAGCTCAGGGGCCCGTCCAGCATGACCGACCAGGCCTTGGCTCCGGTGGCTCCGTCCAGGCAGTGCAGGGTGCCGTCCTCGCCGGGGACGAAGAAGTGCCCGTCGGGGCTGGCCACTCCGGCGCAGGTGACTCCGAAGCCGGGCTTGTTGGACCAGCGTGACTGTCCCGACGCGGGATCCAGCGCGGTCACGATCCCGCCCTCCGAGACGCAGAAGAGCGTGCCGTCCGGGCCCGGCACGGGTGAGACCCCATAGCCCCGCTCATGTCGGCCGGGCTGCTGGAACTCCCAGATCAGCTCCCCTTCCGGGTCCAGGGCCTTGACCTGGCCTGCCACCGTGGCCACGAAGACCCGACCTTCCGCGTCCACCGTGGGGCGGGCGGTGCTCAGCCCGATTTCGACCCGGCGCAGCGGGGCGCCGTCCGGGGCCAGGATGTGCAGGAACCGGTCGCGGCTGGTGGCGTAGAGCCGGCCGTCGCGGCCGACGGCGGGGGGGGTCTCCAGGAGGCTGCCGGTGGGGCAGGTCCAGCGGGTGGCCCCGGTCTGGGGGTCGATCCCGTAGAAGTGGCGATCCGAGTGGCCCGCCAGGACCGTCCCGTCGGGAGCCGTGGAGGGAGGCGTGAAGTAGCCGTCCCGCTGGGAGGTCCACAACTGCTCGGTTCCCGGCCGGAAGAGCCGGGCCGCCCGGGCCAGGTCCGGCAAGGAGGCCCGGTCCGCGCGTTGGAAGGCATCGCGAGGGCCGGCCGGGTCGGGAGGAGTGTTCGGGACCGCCGGGAGGGGAGTCTGGGACGGGGGGACGGGCTGAATCTTCACGTCTTCCAGGATCCTCGATCCTGGGGAAAAGGTCAAGAATTCGAAGGGCTTCCCTTGGGGGGCGTCCTCCTTTCGGCCTGCAGGCGGTGCACGCAGTAGGGGTTCTCGTAGATCGTGCCGGTCGCGAAGTGGGCCTGGGCCGAGCAGCCGCAGCGGCACTCGCGAAGATGCTCGCAGGTGCGGCAGAAGCCTTGCGTCTGGTCGGGGTCGAATCTTCGGTTGTAGGCGAAGGCCCCGGGCTTGTTCCAGATGTCGATCAGCTTCTCGTGGTGCAGGTTGCCTTCGACGAAGGGATTGTCCTCCAGAAGCTCGGGGCACATCGACAAACAGCCTTTGACGTTCCCGTTGGCCTCGACGCCGATGGCCGTCAGGCCGGCCTGGCAGCCGTACCAGCGGAAGCCGCGCATGGGCTCTTCGAGTTCCGTGAAGTAGCCGATGCAATCGGCCGGGAAGACCTGCATGGGGCTGCCGGCCGCCCGCTTGCGGGCGATGAACCGGGCCAGGGTCTCCACCACCTCGGGGCCGGGCATCAGATCGGGGCGCTCGCGCATCCGCCCGCCCCCAAAGAGGGTCTGCAGTTGCCATGCCCGGACCCCGAGCGCGGCCAGGGTATCATGCAGCTCGTCGAGTTCGGCCAGGTTCAAGGTGGAGACCGAGGTGATGGCCGCCGTGTAGAGTCCCCGGCGATTCAGTTGCCTGAAGGCGGCCGCGATGCGGTCGAAGGATCCGGGGACCCGGCGGAATTCGTCGTGGGTCTGGCGCAGGCCATCCACCGACATGGCGATCACCTCGAAGCCGCGGTGGGCACGCTGCAGCTCCAGGATCCTGGGGAGATTTTCCAGCATCTTGAAGCCATTGCTGATCATCCCCACGCGCACGCCCCGGTCCATGAGGCGGGCGGCGATCCGATCCCAGTCCTTGCGCAGGAGGGGTTCTCCACCCGAGAGGGTCAGCCGCTCGACTCCGATCTCGGCCAACTGGTCGGCCACGTCCAGCATCTTCTCGAGGGGCATCTCGTCGGTGCGTCTGGAGCCTGCGTAGGAGCCGCAGTGCAGGCAGCGCATGTTGCAGACCAGGGTGATTTCCCAGACGCAGAACCTGGGCTTCTCAGGAACGAGGTTCATGCCTGCTCCAATTCTTCGGGAGCCGAAGCTTCCAGCCTTCGCCAGGTGCAGTCGAGAAGCTCGCCATGGGGACCTCGGTTGTGCATGGCGCCGCCCCGACAGTACCGCCACTCGGCGCAGGAGGCGCATTCATCTCGATGGTACCGCGAGCGGTCGCGGTAGCGCCGGTAGCCCCGCTCCCAGATGGCGCCGGGATCCTCTTCCAGCACGTTGCCCTGCACCGAGAGCTCGTCCGGCATGGACAGGCAGGCGCCCATGCGGCCATCGCTGTAGACCGTGGCCATGGTCACGCCCGCCGGGCAGAGGTGGATGTTCTCGCGCACCAGGCCTTCCAGGCCCTCGGCATGGAGAGCCCGGCCACACCAGCCGTCGCAACTGAACTCGGCCACGATGCGCCACCGGCCTTCGGCGGCTTGCGCCCTCTGGCGGGCGATCCAGCGCAGCATCCGGCGCAGCTCCTCGGGGCGCAGGAAGTTCTCGGGATCCTGGGGGGCCCGCCCCATCGGCACCACGGTGGCGAATCGGGCCAGGCCGACCCCCAGGGATTCGAGCCTCGAGAGGATGCGGGGGAGCTCGGGCAGGTTCCGGCGGGTCACCACGGTGACCGTCTGGAGCGGGGTTTGAGGGTAGCGCCGGGCGAAGTGCTCCAGGGCCTTGACCACCCACTCGTGGCAGGGGACTCCCCGGCTGGAATCGTGGGTGGCCTCCAGGCCGTCGTAGGACAGGCAGGGCAGGGCCAGGCCGGCGTCCATCAGGCGGTCCAGGAGTTCGGGCCGGCGGCCCAGGAGCAGACCGTTGGAGTCCAGGCCCACCCGGAAGCCCAAGGCCGAGGCCCGAGCGACGATCTCCACCAGGTCGGCCCGTAGGGTCGGCTCACCTCCGCTGATCGCCAGGGCGCCGATCCGCGAGACCTCGAAGTCGTTGGCGAACTTCTCCAGCATGGTCTGGACCTGCCGGGTGTCCATCTCGAGTCCGGCTGCCGACCCTTCGGCCGGCACGGCACAGTGCCCGCAGCGCAGGTTGCAGCGCAGGGTGGACTGCCACAGGAGATAGGACAGGGGATGGGTCGAAAGGGCCTGGTCCAGGCGGCGGGCGTGCTCTTCATAGCAGGAGCCCAGAACCTCGAGGAGGCTGCCGCCACCGGGTCGGGGGGGGGGATCGTCGAGCAGATCCGGAGCCTGCTCGGCCAGGTAGCGGCGGTAGCGGCGAAGGCAGTTGGGGAAGGACTCGCGCACATCGCCCGTATAGGCGTAGGTCACCCCCCGGCAACCCCCGCGACAGGCGGCCAGGTCCGGACAGCCGGAGCAGTGGCCGCGAATCTGCTCGACGGGAACGCGGAAATCGCGCATCCGCGGGTCCTGCCACAGGCTGTCCAGGTCCGTCTGGCGCACGTTGCCGATCCGGTAGTCGGGGTGCAGGAAGGAAGGGCAGGGGTAGACGTCGCCCTCGGCGCTCAGGTAGAAGCTCCGCTCGCCGGCGGTGCATTGGAAGCAGTCGTCGGTGGGGCCGAAGGCGTGGTCGAAGGCCAGGGTCACGCCCGTGCTCACCGGGTCATGGGCCGCCACGTCGCGGAAGAACCCGACCATCTGCTCGAGCTCGTAGCGCATGGACTCCTGGACCTCGGGAAGGGCGCCCCGGCCCAGGGGGACGAATCCCGAGAACCTCAGGAGGGAGACCCCCTCGCGGGCCACCAGGTCCACCACCCGGGGGATCGAGCCGATATTGCCCGGATGCAGGAACATCCCCACCGAGACCGGCAGGCCGACCTCGTGGCAAAGGCGGATGGCCTTCACGGCCTTTTCAAAGGCGCGAGGCGGCCCTTTGCGCAGTCGGGAGGATTCTTCGGAGGTGGCCCCATCCAGGCTGATCTGAATGGTCTTCAGGCCCAGCCGCTTGACCTGGCGCAGCATCTCGGCCGTCAGGACGGATCCGTTGGAGACCGCCGAGAAGGTGAAAGGGGCGATCTCGTGCCCGCGGCGCATCAATTCGGGCAGGTCCTGCCTCAGGAACGGCTCGCCGCCCGAGAAGAAGACCGAGCGGACTCCCAGGTCGGCAAGCCGGCGCAGGAGCGCCACCGCCTCCTCGGTGTCCAGTTCGGCCTGGCCGCCCCCTCGGCCGTCCGCATCGACGATGCAGTGGGTGCACGAGAAGTTGCAGCGCCGCGTGATCTCCCAGATGATGATTTCGGGGCGGGAGTGCCGGCTACTGGAAGATTCCATACATCATCCGGACGCGGCCGCCCCCCTCTCCCGGTTCGGGTGTGGGCGACGCCACGACGGGGAAGATGCCGTACATCATGCGGGGCTGGTCGCCGTCGCCGGGAAGCCCTGGGGGAGTCACCGGGAAGATGCCGTACATGGGCCTGGCGCCGAAGGTCGAGCCTCCGTAGGGGGAGGGGGCCACGGGGAAGATGCCGTACATCATCCTGGCGCCGAAGGGAGAGGTCCCGTAGACCGCGCCGCCATAGGGCGAGGGCGCGTAGATGGAGCCTCCATAGGGGGAGGGCATCCCAGGGAAGATCCCGTACATCATCCTGGCCCCGAACGGGGCGGCTCCGAAGATCGCGCCGCCGAAGGGAGACGAGGCGAAGACCGAGGTCCCGAAGGGGGAGGGAGCGACAGGGAAGATGCCATACATCATCCTGGCTCCGTAGGGCGAGCCGCCGTAGGGAGACGGGGCCACGGGGAAGATGCCGTACATGGGCCTGGCGCCATAGGTCGAGCCGCCGTAGGGGGACGGGGCCACGGGGAAGATGCCGTACATCATCTTGGCACCCGAGCCGGTGGACAGGCGGGCCTGCGGAGAGAGGGAGACCCCGTCCCCGCGTCCCTTCTCGGGGCCGGAAGGGCCTGCCGAAGGGCTCCAAGCCTGGTCCCGGGAGGTTCTTTGAGGCCGGGATATCTCCGGGAAGAGCGGACCCTGACCCTGGATTCCGAAGATGTCCGACATGGATGCCCCTCCTGAAACGGGAGTGTGCCAACCGAACAGACCCACTGCGCTTATCACGGCAGGCTCTCGGTTGGTCTAGGAGCAGGAGTGATTCGGGGTCTTCAGTCGTTCTCGGTGTGGGGAGGCTCGACGTAGGCCTGGAAGGCCTGCACGCCCATGTTGTTGATCTGCTCGACCATGATCCCCAGGGCTACGACGACGCACTTCTGGATGCCCCCGGCAAACCAGGTGCATTCTTCCTTCAGGCAGGGTTTCTGGAAAAGGGGACAGAGCGGCTCGTTCATCGGTCACCTCGAAGAAGTGGGGTTCGGCAGACCTGCGTCCGTCATGAGGATTCCGTGCCTCGTGGTGGAATCCTGGCCGTTCCGGGCCGAGTCGGCTTCCCTCGCGGCGGGGCTTCTCAGTCGAGAAGGATCCGGCGCAGGGCCTGGGGGTCCTCCACGCTCAGCATCAGCTCGCGGAGACGAACCGGAAATCCCAGGACCCGGGCACGTTGTTCAGGGTCCAATCGGATCACCGCGATCCCCCGGTGGGAGCCGTTGACCAGCCAGCGACCGCACATGCCGTGGACTCCGATCGAGAGGACCGGACCGCCCAGCGGTTCGACCGAAGCGATGGCGTGCCTGGGGAAGGTGGCTCGGAAACTCCAGCCCATCCGCACGTGGACTTCAGGGCCGTCCACCTCCAGGTAGGACTGGGAGACCGGGATGGCCAGCGCGGCCAGAAGCCAGCGCCAGACGGTGTCGAAACGGATCGGTATCCTCGGCATCCGGAGAGTCCTCCTCAACCGGGGGGGACTTCGCGGAACGCCTCGTTCGGGCCTCTTGACCCCGGGCAGGGGTCCTCGTTCTGCCTTCGAAAATTCCCCGCCATCATGACACTCAACTTCAAGCCCGGACTCAACTGGCTGCTGGTCTTCGTCCCCGTCACCCTGCTGCTGGAATACGCCTGGCACACCAGCGCGGCGGTGGTCTTCTTGTGCTCATGCCTGGCCATCATCCCCCTGGCGGGGGTGATGGGGCATGCCACCGAGGGCCTGGCCGCCCGGGCCGGCGCCGGGGTGGGGGGGCTGCTGAACGCCACCTTCGGCAACGCAGCCGAGATGATCATCGCCTTCATGGCCCTCTCGAAGGGTCTGCACGATGTCGTCAAGGCCTCCCTGACCGGCTCGATCATCGGCAATATCCTGCTGGTGCTGGGCCTGTCGATCCTGGCCGGGGGATGGAAGCGGGAGCGCCAGCGCTTCAACGCCATGGCCGCCTCCAGCGGTTCGACCATGTTGCTGCTGGCCGTCGTCGGCCTGGTGGTCCCGGCGGCCTATGCCGCCCTGGCCGGCGGGAGCGATGCGACCGTGAAGGATCTCTCGGCCGAGATCTCGGTGGTCCTGCTTTTGACCTATGTCCTGAGCCTGGTCTTCTCGCTGCGGACC
>JALHDH010000084.1:14490-19305 GCA_022839105.1 bacterium | reverse complement strand
TCGGTGCGGTAGCGCGCGGCCAGGGCCCGGCGTTCCTCCAGGAAGGACCCCAGGCGACGGAACTGGATCCGGAGCAGGGCGGCGGAGACCTCGGTCATCTTGTAGTTGTAGCGCACCCGCCAGTCGGGCCTCTGATCATAGGAGCGCAGGTCCCGGACCAGGCGGGCCACGGCGGCCCGGTCGGTGGCCAGCAGGCCTCCTTCGCCGGCGGCCAGCATCTTGGTGGCGTAGAACGAGAAGGCGCAGGCTCCGCCCTGGCGGGCGGCAGACGTCCGGCGGATCGTGGCTCCCGGAGCATGGGTGCCGTCGGTGAGGACCGCGACCTGCTCTTCCAGGGGACGCACGTCCAGGGGGCGGCCGAAGATGTGTGGGATCAGGGCCACTGCTGTGTCGGGTCGGACCTTGGTCCGGGCGTCCTGGAGATCCACGTCCGGCAACCCGGGCGTGCAGTCCACCAGGATCGGCTGGGCCCCGCTCTGCAGCACGGCGTTCAGGAGCGACGTGCACCCATAGGAGGGGAGCAGCACCGTCTTCCCGGGACCGGCCCCCAGGGCCAGAAGGCCCAGGTGCAGCGCGGCGGTCCCGTGGGCCAGGGCTACGCAGTGGCGGGTGCCCAGGATCTCGGCAGCCTCACGCTCCAGGGCCTCGACCTCCGGGCCCTGGGCCAGCATGCCGCTGCGCACCACGGCGGCGGCGGCATGCTCTTCCTCCGGACCCAGCAGCGGGCGGGAATGGGGGATGAATCCGGAGCTCATCGGGCGTTCTCCGGACGGGTTCCTGGCTGGACCACCCGCCCCCCGCTGGAGAGCACCTCGCCCGAGCGGGGACCTTCAGCCAGCAGCAGATCCAGGGTCGCCAGGTCGGGGATGAAGCCGGCCTGGGGCCAGACCTGGGCGTACTCCGGGCAGGACCACTCGTGGACCAGCAGCTTCAATCCGGCCTCCTCGAATCGGGCCGGCTCGAGATAGCTCGTCAGGGCATAGGCCCCCGTCAGGTAGGCCGTCCCCCCGACGGAGCGGATCAGGTCGACCAGGCGCGCGGTGGCCCGGCCCGGGACGCCCAGCTTCGAGCTGCGGACGGTCGGGGTCCGGATTCCCAGGGCCTCCAGGTGCCAGAGGATCATCTCCTCGGCCAGGTCCACCAGGCTGGTCCAGGGCCTGGAGTAGAATTCCTCCAGGGCGGGAAGGTAGGCCTGGAGATGGGGCGCGCGGGCATAATCCTGCCGGAGGGTCCGAAGGTGCTTGCGGGCCCAGGGAGCGCCTGGACTCAGGGTCACTTCCTCCAGGCGCTGTCCCAACCGGTGCTGCACGGGGATGGTCAGGATCTGCGGGCCGGCGGGGCCTTTGAGGCGATTGCGGTTCTGCCAGCCGTTCTTGTTGAAATCGGCATCATCCAGGAGGATGAAGAGATCGCTGCGCGCGATCTTGTCGAAGTAGCGAAGCCAGGGCAGATAATGCGGTTGGTGGATCGAGACGATCAAGGGACACCCCGAAGGGACGGCAGGTGCGCGCGGCTTCCTCCTGTGGGGTTGAATTCCTTCCCCGAGAGACCGCAAGCGCTCTTGAACCCGAGAAGGGTCTCCGGTCTTTCCCGCCCCGGCGCAGGACCCGCCCCGGGAGGACAAGAACGGCCGCTCCCATGCGGACTCTCGTTGTGACCCCCTACCTGCCTTCCTTCCCGGGGAGCGGTTCGTGCATCCGGACCTATTGCCTGGCCCGGGAACTCTCCGGGCAGCACGAGTTGCGGGTCCTGGCCACGAGCCGCCTGGGAGGCGCCCCGCCCGGCGCCCTGACGGATCTGGAAAGCTTCTGCCAGGAGGTCCGGGTTCTCGAGCCTCCGGCGGGTCCATCGGCTCGGAGGGGGCGGGTGGCCCGCCTGGCCTCCTGGGTCTGGTCGGGAGCCCCCCTGGAGGTGGTGGCCCTCGAGCCCCTGCGCGGGGAGTTCGCTCGGACGGCACGGGCCTGGCTCGACGAGTTTCGACCTGAGATCCTGGAGATCAACGAGGTGCTGACCTTGCCCCTGGTTGAAGAGGTGGCCCGCCAGATCCCGGTGGTGCTCAACGTGCACAACCTGGTCTGGCGGGTCGCCCAGCGGATGGGCCAGCACGAGGCCTCCTGGAAGACTCGCCTGAAGGGCTGGATGAACCAGGCCCGGTTGCGGGCCTTCGAGAGGGAGGTCTATCGGCGTCCCTATCGCTTCGTCACCTGCTCGGAGGCGGATCGCCAGGGATTGCTGGATCTGGCTCCCCAGGCCCGGGTCTCGGTGGTCCCCAACGGGGTGGACACGGACTACTTCAGCAGTTCGGCGGACCCTGGAGGCGACTCCGAGCGCCTGCTCTTCACCGGCAAGATGGAATACACCCCGAATGCCGATGCCGTGGAGTTCTTCACGGCCGAGATCATGCCGGCGATCCGGAGGCTCCGTCCGGCGGCGCATCTGGAGGTGGTGGGGATGGCCCCTCCGGTCACCCTCCTGGACCTGGCCGCCTCCAATCCCTCCCTCACGGTCCACGGCGAGGTCCCCGATGTCCGCCCCTGGTATGAGCGCTGCGCCATCTCGGTGGTCCCCCTGCGGGCGGGCTCGGGGACCCGGCTGAAGATCCTCGAGGCCCTCTCGATGCGGCAGGCCGTGGTCTCCACCCGGATCGGAGCCGAGGGCCTGGATGTGGTGGACGGGGAGCACCTGCTCCTGGCCGACGATCCCCGCGATTTTGCCGAGAAGGTCCTGGCCCTGATGCACGACGAGGGCTTGCGCCGGCGCCTGGGTGAGAATGGGCGCCGACTGGTCCGGGAATGCTATGATTGGAGGAGGGTGGCGCCTCTCCTGGCCCAGGCCTGGGAGGAAGCTGCCCGGGGGATCTAGGCGTCCGGGCCTGCCGGCCCTGACGGAGATGTGCTTCGGGGCGCCTGTTGGAGGCGATCGATGAGAACGCGAATTTTCGCCATCCTCCTGTTCTTCGCAGCGCTCTGCGCCCTGCCAGGTCAAGCGGATCCCGGCGCGCGGATCCGGCAACGCTCGGTCTCCGAGGTGAGCTCGGTGGCCTCGACCCGGAACCTGCCCAGCTCCCTGCTGGTTCCGGCCTCCCGCTCCCGCTCCGAATCCCGGGCCCGGACCGAGATCGTGCCCGGGGTCCGCGTTTCGGTTCCGGCAGGGGTCCACCAGTTCGGGCTGGGCCGTGAGCATCCGCTGCCGGTCTCGCAGCGGCAGGCCTTCCGGGTCGGCACCACCGCCAACCAGGCCACCTGGGCCCTGGGCTTCTTGCCCCACCAGCCCGATTTGCGCCCTTCGCTGGTGGAACTCTTCGGACAGATGGCCGAGGGGACCTCGGAGGTGGGGGTCTCCCGGGGGTACCGCGAGCTGGCTTCCTGGGCCTCTTCGGGAGAGGCCCCGGCGGTGATGCTGACCCGCCATCGCGAATTGATGGAGTCGCTGGCCGCCGAGCTCGAGAGCCTGGGGGGAGATCGCCGCTGGTACTTCGATCTGGGTTATAGCACCCAGCAACTGCACATGGTGGTCTTCTTCGAGCGCCGGGGGATGGTCGGGCAGGGCCTGGCCGCCGTCCGGGTGCTGGCGGCGGAGGTCCCCGCCGAACAGTTGGATCCGGGTCTTCGTCGCCGACTCGAGCAGGTCACCGCGCAGCCGGCCCCTCGCGACACCCGGGGAGATCTCCAGGTCAAGTCCCGGGTGGACGAGTTGCTGGCCTGGTTCTGAAGGGGCTCTCAGGCGGTTCTCGGTCGGGTCCAGAGGGGGTGCCCCCGGCCGCGTCCCCAGGCCGCGCTCAGGACTCCGGCCTGGCGGGCCAGGGTCCATAGGGCGTCCAGGGCCCGCTCGCGGCGAGCGCCCATCAGATGCCAGACCAGGCGGGCCACCTCGCGGGGAATCGCACCCAGGGTCCGCAGGTAGAGCGCCGGGCGATTCGGGTCGCGGATGGCCTGGTTGAGTCCTCCGTAGTACTGCCGGCGCAGGATTTCTCCGCATCGGACTCGCCCCTTCAGGACGTGGGTGGCGGCCATGGCGGGCCAGAAGAGTCCCGTGCGGGTCTCCAGGCAGCGCGAGCTCCAATCGGTATCCTCCCCGAACGGGAAGCGCGGAACCCCGGGCCCGATCTCCTCGCACCATTCGGGCACTCCGCCCCGTCGGTGGATCGCCATGTTGCTGCCGATCATCGAGGTGACCGGGGTCTTCTCCGTCCACAGGGCCGTCCCGGCCAGGATGGCCTCGACCCGGGGGCTCATCCACCAGGGGGCCGGCCCTCCCAGGCCGAGCCGGATTCCCCCCTGCAATGCCCCCGTTCCGGTGCGGAAGCCCTCTTCCAGGGCGACCAGCCAGTCTGGATGCACCTGCACGTCGTCGTCGATGAAGGCCAGGACCTCGCCGGTGCTGGCCCGGATGGCCCGGTTCAGGGCTCGTGACTTGCCGGGCAGGGGCTCGGTCAGGGCGAGCAGGCGGATTCCCGGGGCCAGGTCCACAGGCAGGCTGGAAAGCCACGGGCCCGTCCCGTCGGTGGAGCCGTTGTCCACCACCAGGACCTCCAGGCTCGAGCCGTCGGGCACGCGCAGTCCCTGGATCGCCGCCAGGCAGGCCTGGAGATCCGGCCTGCGGTTCCGCGTGGCCAGCAGCAGGCTGGTGCGCATCCTTCAGACGATCTCGGCGAAGGCCGGCTCGCAGCGCCGGAAGACGAACCAGCCCAGGGCCAGGACGGCCAGGGCCAGGACGCTGGCCCAGGCCCATTCCCCGGGGCCGGGCAGGGGCAGGCCCAGCAGCGCGCTGCGGAAGGTGTCCACCACGAAGGTGGCCGGATTCAGGCGCACCAGG
>JALHDH010000084.1:0-14471 GCA_022839105.1 bacterium | reverse complement strand
GATCGGGTAGACCACCGGGGTCATGAACATCCACAGGATGGTCAGCACCGGGACGATGTGGCGCACGTCGCGGAAGAACAGGTTTGCGGTGGAGAGCAGCAGGGCCACCCCCGTGGCCAGGGTCAGCTCCAGGAGCAGGACGGCGGGCAGGGCCAGCACCCCCAGCCCCGGACGCAGGCCCAGGCACAGCATCAGCACAAAGAGGACGGCCAGTCCCAGCAGGAGGTCGACCAGGCCGGCCAGGACGGCCGAGATGGGGAAGACCTCGCGGGGCATGGCGATCTTCTTGAGGATGCTGGAGTTGCCCACCAGGCTCATCGAGCCGAAGGTCAGCGAGCCGGCCAGGAAGTTCCATGGCAGGAGGCCGCTGAAGACGAAGATCCCGTAGGGCACCCGCGGGTCGGGGGAGGGGATGAACTGGCTCAGGACCAGGCTGAAGACCAGCATCATGGCCAGGGGGACCAGGATCGCCCAGAGGACTCCCAAGGCCGCCTGCTTGTAGCGGGACTTCACGTCCCGGGACACCAGGCTCCAGACCAGTTCGCGGTGCCGCGTCAGCAAGTCCCCGACCTCCCCAGGCTCTGCCAGAGCCAGCCCGCCGCGTACGAGAGCCGGCAGGCCACGTGGACCCAGTGGCCCTTCATCGCCGCCTGGGCGACGCCCCGGGCCAGGCGCAGGGCCCGGCCACCGACGGGAACCCGGGGGGCGGGACCGGCCCCGTGCTCCTCCAGGGTGTCGTAGACCCACTCGGGGTAGAGTTGCGAGCAGTAGCGCGACTGGGCGCCGTTGCGGAAGAACTGGCGCACCAGGCGCATCAGGGTGGTGGGGGGCAGGTGGTGATAGACCACGCCTGGGACCACCACCACGCGGTAGCCGGCCTCGCGGAAGGCGGTCCTCAGATAGGGGTCCAGCCCCCGGGGGATCAGCTCGTTCTCTCCTCCCACGGCCATGAAGGCGGCTCGCGGCATGGCCAGGCAGGGGTGCTCGGCCATGTCCGAATCGGTGATCCGGTCCACGGCGGGAGAGGAGCGGCGGGGCATCTCCTCCATCACCCGCCGGACCAGGCCTCGGGCATCCGGGGGCGGCTGATTGGAGCCTCCGGCCATGCCGATGGCGGGATCCGAACGCAGTGCGGCCACCAGTCGGGAGAGCGTGGAGGGATCGGCCAGGCGGGAGTCGTCGTCCAGGGTGATCAGGATCTCGCCGCGGGCCAGGTCGGCCGCCGTGTTCAAGGCCCTCCCCTGGCGGTTCTCGCCGACCACGACCAGGACCTCCATCCTGGGGAGATCCTGTCCTCGGAGCTGTTCGAGCAGCTCGGGGAGGTAACCCTCGCGGGTGCCGTCCGAGGTGGGGATCAGGACCGAGACCTCGGGGTCGGGATGCTCCAGGGGCCTCTCCAGGTGGACCTTGGAGGGGATGCCTGCGTCGTTGCGGTAGCGGACCCAGGGGCGCGGGGAAAGCGCGCGGTTTCCGGCCGGCTTGCGGGCCACGAAGGTCATGGTCTCGCGCATGTTCAGACCGGGGAAGAGGCTGAGCATCTGACCGGCGTGGTGGAGCACGCGATCGCGAAGACACCGGGGACGGTGCCATTCCACCCCGATCTCGAGGGGTTCCAGGCCGGCCCGGAGCAGGGCCCGGCGCATGGCCCGAGGGCTGAAGTGCGAGAAGTGGAGCTCGTGGTTCGTCTCGGGATCGAAGAGGGGCTTGCCGACCTTCAGCCGCAACCAGGTCCCCAGGCCCCGCCAGTTGGGCAGGGCGCCGACCAGGCAGCCGCCGGGCTTGAGGACCCGGGCCACCTCGCGCAGGGTCTTGAGGGGATCGAAGACATGCTCGAGGGAATGCCACATGGCCACCCCCTCGAAGGACTCGTCCTCGAAGCCCAGGGCCTCGGGGTAGCCCTCGAAGACCTCCAGGCCCTGGCTGCGGTGATACTCCACCACGGGCGGGCAGAGCTCGACCAGGCTCGGCTGGTAGCCCTTCTCACGGGCCAGATAGTCGAACATGGCCTGGCCGGCTCCGATATCCAGGACCCTCCCCGTCGGGACGTGGCGCGAGAAGTAGTGCAGGAACCACTGCTTCTTGACCCGCTCCCGATGGTACAGAGGACCCTTCCCGGCGTAGAAGTCGGCGATCGGCTCGGCATAATAGCGTTCGAAGAACTCCGGACCGTGGAAGCGCTGGTGTTCCTCGGGAGCCATGGGAGGCCAGACCCAGGCGAAGTCGCACCAGCGACAATGGCGGATTTCCCAAGGTCCGTGGTTCTGGCGCACCCTTCCAGGAGCCGCGCAGATCAGGCAATTCCCGTCCTGGAGTGGATTGCGCTCGGCCGCTTCGGTCATTTCAGCACCTCTCGATAGGCATCCAGGGTCAGCCGGGCATTCTGCTCCCAGGTGAACCGGGCTGCGCGCTCCAGGCCCTTCTGGATCAGATCCTGGCGCAAGTCCTCGTCCTCCAGGATTTCGCGGAGTCTCTGGGCCAGATCCTCGGGGTTCAGCGGGTCGAAGAGCCGGCCGGCGTCCCCGACCGTCTCCGGCAGGGATGAGGCGCTGGAGGCCAGGACCGGTGTGCCTGAGGCCATGGCCTCCAGGGGAGGAGAGGTCCAGCCCTCGCACAGGCTGGGGTGGACCACGACTGCTGCTTGACGGTAGAGGGCTCGAAGGGCCTCTCCATCCGGGTCGATCCATCCGGTGACCAGGGCCCGTCCCGAGCTCTGAGCCTCCTCGAGCAGGGAGTCCAGCTCCGGGTCGGGCCAGGCCACCCCTCCCGCCAGGACCACCTGCAGATCGTCTCGTCCCAGGATCCGCTGGGCCTTCAGAAGGGCTCCCACGTTCTTTCGACGGCTCACCGCTCCGACCGCCAGGACATAAGGGGGCCGGGCGCCCAACGAGGCGACCCTCTCGTCGTCCCTGGGGTCGGGCTTGGGCGAGAAGCCGGGATCGATTCCCAGCGGAGTCACGAAGACGCGGCCGGCGTGCTGCGGAAAGAGATCCAGGAAGGTGCGCCGGGTCTCCTCCGAGACGGCCAGGAAGAGGTCACAGATTGCCGCTGCCCGGTCGACCTCGGCCTGGCCTCTGCGTGCGGCCTCGACCGGCAACAACTCCGGAACCGCGTACGGGATCAGGCCGTGAAGGGTGAAGGCGCGCAGGGCCTTGCGGACAGTGGGGATGTCCTGGTCCGTGGCGTGGAAGAGATCCAGCCGGCCGGTGAAGGCCTCGACGGCAGGGGGCAATCCCCGGTTCCAGAGCGGCATGAGCAGCCTTCCGGGGATCCGGGCGGGGCAATAGCGCACCTTCTGGGAGGCGGGTGGGAGGCCGCCAGGAAGCGAGTTGGGGAATCTCCAGGCGAAGAGGCGGAAATCCGTCTCGGGAGCCAGGCCGATCAACTCCCGTGTCAGGCTCACGGCGTAGCGACGGATGGCCCGGTGCCCGTGAACAGCAGCCGAGATCCCGAGTCCGAGGGTGGGCATGGGGGCGCGGCTTCCTGCGCCAGGCTGAGAATCCTGCCAGCAGGCCAGGTGGCGGCCCGGGCCTCGACCGGGAACATCGGGTTCCCGCCAGGAGCGGAGGGTTGCCGTTCGCTGGTCGGCGGGTCAGGCTTCGTGGGACGGCGCGGGTCTGCGGCAGGTCCGGCAGGCGACCGATGCGGGATTCGCGCTGACTTTCAGCGAGGCTCGGGTCGGAAGCGGCGAATCCAGTCCCTCTGCAGCGAGTTCATCCCCTGATGGGGGGTCTCCAGATCCGAGATGCGGATCGCCTCCTCGGGCTTCATGCCCATCCGAATCCGCCAGCAGGAGACGAAAAGGCCCGTCCGTCCCACCCCGCCCCAACAGTGGACCAGGAGGGGGCGATTGGGGGGATGCTCCATCAGGTCCAGGAACTCCTCGACCTGGGGGACTTCCGGGACCGTCCAGTCGACCACCGGGATGCCGCGATACTCCAGGCCCAGGTGCCGGCAATAATAGCGGCTCTCGTCGGACTCCTCGCGCAGGTTCACCACCAGGCGCAGGCCGCGGGCCTGGAGGGCCTGGAGGTCCTCGGCGCGGGGCTGGGGCCCTCGATACAGTCCGGGGCCGGCCAGAAGGAAGTCCTCGAGCATGCCCCTGCCTTGGCCTTGTGCCCCCGAGGTTCCTGCCGGAAGGTATCCCACGGCCCGGGTTCGGTGCTATGATCGGCACAGTCTTGTAGCCCATCGCGCGGCGGCAGGTCCGACGGGGGCGGCGGGCACCACGCAGGGAGGTCCCATGGCTCGTCTGGTTTCGATTCTCCTGCTGTTTCTCGTCGCGATGGCCCCTCCGGCTGCCCGGGCCCAGGCTCCCCGCTCTCCGCAGGGGGCCGAGGTCCTGTTGGTGGGGCGGATCCTCTCGCCACCGGACCAGACGCGGGCGCTCCTGGACCGCCTGCATGGTTACGCGCTCTATGAACGGGGGTTGGAGCTCTTCAAGGAAGAGACCGGGATGGACCTCGAGGAGGATATCCTGACCCGCCTGGAGGGGACGGCGCTGGCGGCCATCGTCCGGCTCGGAGAGGAGTCCCCCCTCTCGATCCAGGCCCGTCGCCAGGAACTGACCTCCCAGTGGAATCGACAGCGCCGGAAGGTGCGCCGCGTCCAGGACGCGCTTTCCGCCCACGTCGGGGAGAAGGGCGCGCCGCCGGACTCCTTGTCCGAGCTCGGCTCGTTCCTGGCCGAGGTCGGGGCCGACATCGAGGGTCTGGAATACCGCCGCAAGGGCGACTCCTGGACCCTGAGGTGCTCCTTCCCCGCGAAGAGCGACCTGGCCGCCCACTCCACACCTCCCGGCTTTGACGCCGAAGGAAACGAGAGTGGAACTCCACCTGAGGCGCTGCCCTGGAACCTGGCCGTGGCCCTCCGCGTCACCGACCCGGCCCGAGCCCTGCGCTCGGTCCGCCGCCTTCTTGATGAGGGCTTCGGTCCGAGCGCCGCGCTCCGGCCCCTGCACCTGGAGACCCGTGGGCCCTGGTTGGTCCTCACCGACAACCCCGCGACCCTTCCCAGGATGCGGGCGGCCCTGGAGGGCGCCCCCCGGGTCCCGGCAAACCTGGCCAGGATGCTCGAGCAGGTTCCGGAGCGTCCCGAGAGCCTGTTCTTCGTCGACGTGGCCGGCGTGCTGGAACACTGGAAGGACCTGCCCGTCCAGGACCCGGCGACCCTGGAGCTCCTGCGCTCGGCGCGGGGCTTCCTCATGGCCGCCTGGCCGACCCGCGATCGCGTCCTGGTGGAGGGCTTCCTGGCCCTGGAACCTCCCGCCGGGCATCCCCTGCGCCCACTCCTGGAGGGGGCGGCGGATCAGCGAGTGGACCTGGCCTCCCGGATTCCCTGGAGCGTCTCTTCCCTGGACCTCGTGCGGGTGGATACCCTCTGGGAGATCCTGCAGGCCGCCGAAGAGACCTGGCCCCAAGCGGCTCTTCTCAGGGGCCGGCTGCTGGCCGAGGTCCAGACCCGGCTGGGACTGGACCTCGAGAAGGATCTGCTGGGGGCCTGCGCAGGTGAGGTGGCCTTGAACGTCGAGATGGTGGACGCCCTCTCGGCGACCCTGCTGGCCAGGATGGATCGGAGTTCCGGCGCGGAGGGCGATTCGAAGCGTCCCTCCCTGGGAAGCGTCCCCCCCTTCACCTTGTTGGTGGATCTCAAGCCGGGTTCTGCGCGCCAGGCCTTGCTCGAGAGCCTGGAACTCAAGGTGGGTCCCCCTCTCCCGGAAGGTCAGATCCGGCAGAATGCGGATCGCTCGCTGGCCTACGCCCTGCACCGGGACACCCTGGTTCTGGTCGTCGGCCCCAGCCTGCGGCTGGCCCGGCACGCCCTCAAGGCGCTCTCAGGCGAGGTGGGCTCGCTGGCGGACCTGGATTCCGCCCGGCATTTCCGGTCGGGCCTGACGGGAAGGCTGCTCTTCTTCAGCCATTCCAAGACCGACGCCCTGTACTCGATGATCAAGGGGGCTCTTCTCTTCCTGGGGGCCGAGTTCCGGGCCGAGGCCGACCATGCGGGTCTGTGGCGCGACGCCTATGGGGCCCTGAGCCTGGAGCCCGGCGGGGTCCGCTGGCGGGCCGGCTTCTACGCCACCCGCCAGGTTCCCTGAAGATCGGGATCCTGGGATTCAGGCAGGGAGATCGGCGCCGAGGGCCAACTCCTCGCCTTCCAATCTCGAACCAGGAGTCCAAGACCATGAGAATCTTCTCCGGAATCCAGCCCACCGGGGCCATCCACGTCGGCAACTACGCCGGGGCCATCCAGAACTGGGTCCGGATGCAGGGGGAGGGCGAGTGCCTGTATTCCATCGTCGACTATCATGCCCTGACGATGCCCTATGAGACCGCCGAGATGCCGCGGCGGGTCCAGGAGGCGGCCCTGGACCTCCTGGCCTGCGGCATCGATCCCGAGAGGTCCCGGCTCTTCGTGCAGTCGCAGGTCCCCGAGCACACCGAGCTGACCTGGGTCCTGAGCTGCTGCGCTTCGATCGGCGAACTGAACCGGATGACCCAGTTCAAGGAGAAGAGCGAGCGGGTGGACTTCATCAACGCAGGCCTCTTCACCTATCCCATCCTCATGGCCGCCGACATCCTGCTCTACAAGGCCGACACGGTTCCCGTGGGCGAGGACCAGTTGCAGCACCTGGAGGTCACCCGGGTCTTCGCCCGCCGCTTCAACAGCCAGTTCGGGCAGACTTTCCCCGAGCCCCAGCCCCGGATGACCGAGGCTCCGCGGATCATGGCACTCAACGACCCCACCCGGAAGATGTCGAAGTCCCTGGAGGGCTCGGCCATCATGCTCTCGGACTCCGACGAGGTGATCCTGCGGCATGTCAAGCGTGCCGTGACCGATATCGGCCCCAGGACCGACGAGATGAGCCCGGGGGTGAAGAACCTCTTCACCTTGTTGAAGGTCTTCTCGCCTGGCGAGACGCTGGCCCACTTCCAGGAACAGTACGAGGCCGGGAACCTGCGCTACAAGGAGCTCAAGGAGACCCTGGGCCAGGACATGGTCGCGACCCTGGCTCCGATCCGCCAGCGCCGGGCCGAGCTGGCCGCCAACCCTTCGCAGGTCTGCGAGATCCTGCACGAGTCGGCACGCCGGGTTCGCGAGCTGGCCCGGGCCACCATGGTCGAGGTGCGCGAGAAGCTGGGCCTGACGGCCTGCTCCTGAGGCCGGAATGGAAGAGCTCCCGCTCCTGATCCCCAATCGCGGTTGGGATCCGCGAATCCTGGCCTTCCGCAGCGCCGACGTGGTGACGGTCTTCGCCGTCCTGACCCGGCGTTGGACGCTCCTGGTGGATACCCTGTATTCCCGGGCGGGAGCTCTCGAACTGGCGCGCCGGGCCCTGGAGGCCGCGGCCCGGCTTCATGGAGGTCCGGCTCCTCCCTTGCTGGTGATCAATACCCATGCGGACTGGGATCATGCCTGGGGGAACGGGGTCTTCGCCGGCCCGGAGGCGGCCTTCCCGGCTCCCGTGCTGGGGACCCGGGAGTGCGCCCGACGCCTGCGCCAGGCCGAGGACGCCGCGGAGCTGGAATCGATGCGGGCTCGCGAGCCGGTGCGCTTTGCCGGCGCCAGCCTGGTGTCGCCGACCCTGGCCTTCGAGGGGGCCTTGGAGATCGACTGCGGGGATCTCCTGGTGCACCTGCTGCCCGCTCCCGGGCATGTGCCCGGCCAGGTGGTGGTCTGGCTCCCCGAGATCCGCCACCTGCTGGGCGCCGATGCCGTCGAGCACCCCATGCCTTTCGTCCAGGGGCCCGGGCATCTCCAGGAGATGATCGGGACCCTGGAGGCCTTCAGGAGGCTGGCTCCGCTCCGGCTCCTGGCGTGCCATGATGGTCTGGACGGCGACCCCGGGTTGATTCAACGGAACCTGGACTACTTCGGCCGCGTCCGGGAGGCGGCCCGGGCCCATCCCCAGGTGGATCCGGCAAGCTCCGGCCTGGACCTCCTGTTGGAGCTGCCCTTCGAGGAATTCTGCGGGGGGGTTCCCCAGGAGGCCCGGGAATTCTATCGCGGAGCCCACCTCAAGGCCCTGCGCGCGGCCCTGGCCGAGGTCCAGGACGAGGGAGGGGAACCGAGGTCCGGCGGCGGGCTCAGGAGGTGGCCAGGCACTCCAGGGCCCGGCGGGCCACCTCGGCTCGGGGACGGGGATAGTGGGGGAAGCGGGCCATGATCCGGAGGGCATGTGCCACCGTCTGGCGCTGGCCTTCGGCGGCCCGACCCTGAAGGAAGACCAGCAGGCACTGCGCGGCACGCGAACGTGCCGAGTCGTCGGGGATCTCCTGGAGCGCCGCCTGGGCGCGGGTGGCCAGATCGGGAAGACTGGTCCCGGGAGGCGAGGCGATCAGGTCCAGGACCCCCCTGGACATCCCGTGCGTGAAGAGGACTTCCATCTGTTCTCCTTCCCTGGCTTCCAGCCCCCCCCCCGAAGGCCCCCACCCTGACTCCACCATGGACCAGGACCCTGAAGGGAAGTTGAAAAGACGTGTCCGAAAGTACACAAACCCGGCGACCGGAGGGCGCGCAGGGGGTGGACCCGCCCCCCTCAGGGATGAGAAGATCCTCGCGCGACCAGTCTCCTCGAAAGGATGGGTGTCCATGTTGATCCGGAATCTGGCTCTGGCCGTCCTGGCCGTGTTCTTGTTGACCTCGTTCCCCGCCCAGGCCGACCGGGATCGCGGCACCGTCAAGGTCCGCAACGACAGCGACTTCGAAATCTACGTGGTGATCGGGGGATACAACCAGGGGCGGATCTGGAAGGGCTCCAGCGAAGAGTATGAGGTTCCCCTGGGCAGCCACAAGGTGGAGGCCGAGGTGGGCGACGAGGTGGCCAAGGAATGGGTCACCCTGACGGCCCGCTCTCCGCGCGACGAGGTCACCTTCAACAACGACGACTTCCCCGAAGCGATGCGCCGCTCGAAGTCGCGTTCTTCCGGCAGTGGAGGTCTCTCCTGAGTCTGCTGACCCTGGTCCTGGCTTTCCTGGTCGGTCTGTTCATGGGGACCCTGGGCAGCGGGGGATCGATCCTGACGGTCCCGATCCTGGTCTACGGGATGGGCATGGAGCCGCGAGCCTCGATCGCCACCAGCCTGGTTGTAGTCTGTCTGGTCAGCGCGGTGGGAGCCTTTCGGGCCTGGAGGGTCGGCCACGTGCGGCTGCGGACCGGTCTGACCTTTGCCTCGAGCGCCGTGCTCGGGAGCTTCTTGGGAACCTTCCTGGGGCGCCAGGTCAGCCAGATTCTCCAGTTGACCCTCTTCGGGGTGGTGGTCCTCCTGGCCGCCTTGTGGATGCTTTCGCGGGCCCGAAGAAGTCCGGCCGGTTCCGGTGGGGGCCAACCGGTCTCGGTGCTCTGGCTTCTGTCCCGTGGATTTGGGGTGGGGGTCCTCACAGGCCTGGTAGGAGTGGGAGGCGGGTTCATGATCGTGCCGACCCTGGTCTTGCTGGGTCCGGGCATGCGGATGCAGGATGCCGCGGGGACCTCCTTGATGGTGATCGCCTTGACCGCCTTGGCCAGCGCCACCGGGTATGTGGGGTACGTCGCCTTGCCCTGGCAGATTTTGGCGGCCTTCGCGGGACTGGCAGCCGTCGGCGTGCTGGTGGGCGGGGGACTGGCCGACCGCCTGCGCAACGATTTCCTGCAGCGCTTCTTCGCCTGGTTCATGTTGGGGATCGCGGCCCTGGTGCTGGCGACGAACCTTCCAGCCCTGCTCGTCCCCTGAACCGGATTCTGGCGCCCGCCTCGGCCGCCTCGGGAGAAAGAGCCGAGGAGGAGCTTCGCGTCAGGCCGGCAGCCGGGCCAATCCGGAAGCCATGGCCTCGACGTGGCGGCGGACCTCCTCGACCAGTGAAGGAGGCGAGAGCGGGCGCGCATCCGCTCCATGGGCCAGGACCCATCGGATCACCTCCAGGGTGGGGCCGACGTCCAGGGTCAGCTCGATCGAGCCATCCTCCAGGCGCTCGCTGCGTTGGCTCTCGTGCCACCTGCGCTCCAGGATCCAACGGGAAGCCTGTTCGGAGAACCAGATCCGGCACGGCCCGGGATCGCCGGTGGCGAAGATGCCCAGGGAGTTCTCGAAGTGCTTTTCGGGGTCGAATTCGGGCCGGGGGCGGAAGGTCTGGCTGGGAAGGACCCGACAGCTCTCGATGCGGCTCATGGCGAAGGTCCGCAAGGCGTCGGCCTTCCGGCAGAACCCGACCAGATACCAGTCGCCCCGAAAATTGCGCAGGACGTAGGGCTCCACCACGCGCTGGCTTCTCTGCAGGCCCCGGTGCAGCGAATGGTAGACCAGGTCCAGGGGCGCCTTGCGGGCCAGGGCCCGGTCCACTTCCTGGAGGACCTCCGGGGCCACCTGGCGCAGCGGGCCCATGTCGAAGTCATAGCCCCGGTGGAAGAGATCCTCGATCCGCACGGGCAGGCAACCGGCCAGGTGTCGGGAGAGCTTCTTGAGGGAGGCCTGCAGGGTTCGCGCGAAGGGCGAGTCGGCGCCCATGCCCTGGACCACCTTCTGGGCTACCATGAAAGCAAAGAATTCGCCTTCGTCGAGCTGGATGTCGCTGGGAAATTCCCAGTCGAGGTCTTCGTAGTAGTAGCCCTGGGGAAGGGGAGGGGCCGGGATCGGGGCATGGAAGCGATCGCGGAGGAATGCGATATCCCGGATGATGGTGCGCTCGGAAACCTCCAGGTCGGTGGCCAGTTGGGTGCATGAGTAGCGGGCACCGCTCTTCAGGCGCCGGTGGATCTCCTGCATCCGGCGCAGGCTCAGGGCGGTCAGGGCGTTCCCCTTCTTCGGCTTCACGCTCTTCCTCCGTTGCCAATCGGCTCGCCCCCCGATTTCTCAGGGCGAGCCGGAGAGTCCTCTCGGGGGGATCGTGGCTGAAGGTCTACTCGAAAGGCCCCTCGATGGCTCCCAGGGAGCTCAGCTTGATCGTCAGGGGCCGACCCAGGTAGGAGCACACGATCCGGCCGGAACTGAGCGGAGTGCCCGAAGGCGTGAAGATCACCTGCAGCACGGGATTCCCCATGGGGCTGCCGGTTCGGGGGTCCCGTTGGGTGAGGGTCAGGTGCACGCCGGGGTTCAGGGCTCTCTGGTAGGTGAAGTTGTTGTTGTACTCCACCTGGATGCTGCCCTGGGAGCCCAGATCCCCTTGAGCCAGGACCCGGCCGTCGCGCCAGGTCTGCCAGAAGAAGTGCCCGCTGGCCTTCTTGGACAGATTCTCCGGAGAGGAGGTGCCCGGAGAGAAGCCGGTCTGCAGCCTGCCCGCGGCCTGGGCATGGGTGCCTGCGTTGCGCAACTCGGTCCCCAGGCGCTCGACTTCGTTGTTGAAGGTGTTGTTGGCCTGCATCCTGCGATACTGACCCGTGCCGATGGCCAGCAGGATGGCCAGGATGGCGATCACCACCATGATCTCCAGCAGGGTCACCCCGCGCGAGCGGCGGGCCATCAGTGCTTCCCCCGGGAGCGTGCCACCATCAGGACGACGAAGGTCCCCAGGGCCGCCACGATCAGCCCGACCAGGAGGAAGCCGAGGAAGCCGCCCCCTTCAGCCGGTTCCTCGACGGCGGGCGCCTGCCCCCCCGACTCGACCGGGAGTTCCGGGGTCTGCTGAGGGGAGGCGGGGGTGGGCTGCGTCGTCGTGCCGGTCGATCTCGTCGGCACCGAGGTGGGCGCGAGCGTCGGCGTGCTCAGGTCTTCGCCCAGATGTCTCTGGGTCTGGACTCCGGATGGAGTGTCCACCTGCCGTTCCACCGCCCCGCCCTCCAGCACGGCGGCCTGGACGCTCATGCAGAAGGCCAGTACCAGGGCCATCGAGAAGAGAATCACCCTGGCGGGAAGCCGACGGCCCGGCCGGTTTCTCGGAATGTTCATGGAAGTCTCCCCTGGAAGGTGGAATTCAGGTCCTTGTATCGTGTACTATAATGTACAGAACGCAAGGGGGGAAGAGAGGCCAGCGGAGTGACAAGGTGCGCATGACCCGACGAGGATCCAACAAGGGTCTTTCCCTGTTGGAGGTTCTCATCACTTTGATGCTGCTCAGCACGACCCTGATCGCCTTTGCCGCGGTCTACCCGGCAGCCTTCAAGTTGAATCGCAAGACCCATCGTTCGGTCCAGGCGGCCGAGCTGGCCGGGGCGGTGGCCGAGGAGCTTCGGACCTTGCCCTTCAACAGGCCCGCTGCGCTGGAGCCGGGCGGCCTGTATCTGGAGGACTTCGTCCGCCCGGGATGGACCGGCAATGACAACCGCTTCCGGAACTTTCCCCGGACCGAGATCCCCGAGCCCTACTCGCTGATATTGAAAACTGAGGACGGCGAACAGCGGGGCATCCGGGTGATCGGAGACTCCCCCTTCACCTACGCGGACATCCTGGTCACCGTCTTCTGGACGGAGCCGGTGAACCATCAGATGGTCCAGCGCAGCGTGACGATCCATACCTCCAGGACCGGGAACCGATGAAGCCAGACAGACAGAATCGTGGATTCACGCTCATCGAGCTTCTGGTGGCAGCGGCGCTGTTCACGGCCTTGTCCGCCATGGCGGCCTACTGGATCATGATCGGTCTGCGCGCCCAGGAATTCGACCGCAACGTCCGGGAGGCACAGGTCGTGGCCCGGGATGTCCTCAACCGCCTGGTCGACGAGATGCGGACCGCCACCACGCTTCCCCTGACCTCGGTGGGGACCAGTCAGGTCCCCTCCGGGGTGCTCTACCCGGATGTGTACGGGACCGTCGATCGGGGGGCCCTCTTCCAGGACGCGATCTTCATGCTGGGCGTGAGCCCGGAGGACGGGCACTTCGCGGACAACCTGGTCATCTTCACCCGCCCTGCCACCGAAACCGCCGGCGGGAGCTTCGATCCGGCCGACCTGACCAACTACGTCTACGTCCAGTGGATGGTCCCCCCCAGCCCTGCTGACTCCCGGACCCCATGGAATCGCGTCTACCGCAGGATCAAGTCGGTGGGGACCACCAGTCCGGGGCACACCTTCGACACCGGCCACTGGTTGGTTCGGCCCGCCTACTTCCCCGTGGTCCGCGTGACCTACGACGAGGACCTGGTGGTCGGTCGCCTGAACGGCCCGGACGATATCCTCGAATTCCGTGTCCAGCACCCCGTGTACATCGATCCGATTCGGGGCGTTCCCGGGGCAGAGGTCACCCTGACCGAGTGCCGGGGCCACACCCACAACACCTACGATCGCAATCTCTTCAACGTGACGGTCCGGGCCATCACCTTCCGCAGGGGGGACAACAACCGGATGGCCAACGCCAAGAAGAGCGAGACCGTTCTTCGCTCGCAGGTCCGGATCCAGTCGGGAGTCTAGGAGGATGACCCGAAGATGAGAGTGGGAACAAGTCGCCGGAACCGTCGAGGTGTTGCGCTGGTCTTCGCCTTGTTCACCATCGGCCTGCTGATCACCATGAGCGCGACGGTGGTGGGCCTGGCCATCCGCCATGGCCGGACCGGCCTTTCCTCTTCCAACGCCGAAGCGGCCCTCCACGCGGCGAACTGGGGAGTGGAGGCCGTGCTGAACTACATGGGGATGAGTCGGAACCCCAATGGAGCCCAGCATTGGGATGTCTCCTCCCGGGTGGAGGGGTATCCGGTCGGCTATCGCCTGACGGTGACCGGCTCCAGCGAACGGCGGGAGGCCCTGGGCGGGTCGGCCCTGGCCCGGGTCGCGATCCCGGGCACGAGCGGAGCCGAGGATGCCCTGACCCTGGTCCCCTCCGACCGCGCGGCGGCCGAGTGCCGTCTGGTGCGTTTCATGTCTCCTGATGCCGCGGCGAGACCTCTGGACCTCTGGATCGACGAGCGGACCAGGGCCCAGGTCGAGGTCCTGGTCTCGGAATACCTGGTCTCGGGCCAGCCCAGCCACTACCTGCTGACTTCGGTGGCCCGCGTCTACAGCCCCGAGAACGAGCTCCTGGCCACCCGGGTTGTAGAAGCCCGGGTTCGCGAGCAGACGGCCCTGGACTTCATGCACTTCATCCAGAACGCCCGGGCCTGGGATGCCAACGGGGCGGATCCCGCCAACGTGAACACCCGGAACATCGTGTGGATCCCCGAGGGCTACCTCGAGGACGGGCGGATGCGGATCGACGGAGGCGGGAACGTCCCGGGCACGGCCGGGTCGATCCAGCTCTGGCAGGAGGACAGGGCCAAGAAGAATCCTCCTCCCTGGCGATTCACCGGGGACGTGACCATGGCCGGTTCGGCCGACAACATCACGAACCGTTACAACATCGACTACAGCCTGAACGACATCTTCACCGGAGGCCTCAAGACCAACGCTCCGGCCCTGGGCCTTCCGCAGCATGACAACTTCATCCAGTATGCCCGGGCCCAGGCCACCCGAAGCCTTCCCGGCAAGACCTCGGTCTCCGTCAACATCAATGGGGATCCCGCCAGCGCCTATGCGAACCGGAACCCTTCCGGGGGAACCGTTCCCGACGTCATGCCGCGGGCAGGCGACGCAAG
>JALHDH010000195.1 GCA_022839105.1 bacterium | reverse complement strand
GCTTTTTCATTCTACTACTCTACTTTACCTAAAATATATACTAAGTCACCCTGCTATCTTTGTCAAGCAAAAAATAGATGAAAAAAAGGGCTTTTTATATAATAAAACCCAAAACCTTGTCGGAATGGTAGTTCTACCTCTATAATATTTTTCAATATGACAAACCAATGATGTGCTAAAGTCAGGATTTTATTCAATTCTTTAAAATAATTGCTTTCTATATAAATCTCCGTTCAATGAATTGAAAACCGCTGATATAAAATCGTACTTGGAGTTAATTTTGTTGCTGGAAATAAAAGCAGCCCGTTTCGTATTAGAAACGGGCTGTTCATTGTAAATTGCAGTTTTAGTTTCCTTTCTTATCCGGTTAAGCATTCCGGACTTTCAGGAAATACTATTTACGGCTTTTGCTGATTATTGCAGTACATTTAATTTTTTTGTTTTGCTGTTGGGTGAATAGTTCTGTTGTAATGGCGATGAAGTTTTACTTTGAACTGAAGAAACCCGCGTACTGAGAATAGCTGTATCAGCCGTAATTTTAAAGAATGCACGGTTGCTTAAGCCGTGTGAGGTTAGTTCTGCATCGGAGAGTTCTATACTATTATCTTCCAGGCGTTGCAGCAAGATGTATGTACCATCTACAGTATCACAGCCATACAAATTGTAGGTATTAGCGTTAGGAACAGGATCCCAAGCTAAAGCTATTATGCCTGGATAGGATTCTATAACAGGATTTTGGGGTGCAGTAAGCGTTACCGGTGTAGTAACAGTAAGATTTACATAAACCTTGTAAGGAGTATTAAGAGCATCTCCAAAGAACCAGGTTTGAGCTGTGTAACTACCTACAGGAATATCAGTAGCATTTACCAGTAAACTTACCGGCATTGAAGCACCCGCGGCTAAAGTTCCGGAAACAGGATTTGTACTCAACCATTCCATAGGAGGAAGAATTGCAGTAGGTCCTGTAATATCATCAAGCATTATGTAACCATATTGATAACCATCAGCTCTGGGATAATAGAAACAGATATAGATATCTTGACCTGCATAAGCCGCAAGAGATTGACTGAATTGATACCAGTTTGTATCTGTTAACGGACCTATAGATGCCAGAGTTTGAGTAAAGGAAGCAATATCGTTATCAGTTGTAGACACCTTTACTGAGAAGGATTCACTGCTGTTATTAAATTGTTTATACCAGAAACCAAGGTTACTGCTACTATCAACTCTCAGTTGGGGAGTTATAATATATTGAGGTGAACTTGCTCCATCTGCAGCAAAAACCCAAGTGTGATTACTGTTATAACCATAACCTGTATAGATATCACTGTAATATGCTACTGAACCAGTCCAACCGGTAATATCCAGGTCTTCAAAATCCTCATTTAAAGGTCCATCGGGGAACATATCTCCACCCCAGATTCCACTATCAGCAGTCCAATCAATAGCTGCGGTTCCTGTATTTTGCAAAGTTAAACTGGCAGAAGTACTGCTACCAGTTACTACAGAAAGATTGTAGGTTGTAACCGGAGCATAGAGTTGAGCATAATCCATAAATATATTATGGGTTAAGGTAGTATTTTCCGGAATAGTTACAGCAGCAGCATAATTCTTATAGCCAGTAGCAGTGGCAGTTAACTGATAGGTATCGCAAACAATGTTTTCAAAGTGATAATTACCATCAGCTAAGGTAGTAAAAGTGCGTCCAGCAATAGAAACAACGGCACCTTCAATATTTTCATCACTTCCAGCTTTACGAACTCTACCGGTTATGTTGCCATAAACAAGCGGAGCCGCCAAAGGAGGCATAAGAACATCATCCAGTTTTAGAATAAACTGATCAGTGCAGTTATGATGCTGGAAAGCAATATAAATATTTTGTCCAGCATAAGCACTAAGGTCTAAAATCCGATTATGCCAATCACCATCAGCCAGGGTTTCACTAAACAGGGTTGTAGTAAAGGAACTGAGTTCATTATTAGTAGTAGATATCTTTACGGAATAGTGTTCTGCAGGCCAGTTAGGATCCTGAGCTCCAATCCAATAGTTAAGTTCATCTCCACTGACAATAGACAGACGAGGGGTAATTAACCAGTTATCGGGAGTTAAAGCTCCCCGGGTAGAATTTCCGTTTCTAAAATCTGAAATGCCTTTTTTATCATTGATATAAGAAGCACTGGCAGCACAATAAGTTCCGGTGTGAGCAACAGTTGAACCTGAAACAGTGTATTGATACCAGTTATAACTATCACCATCGTTATCAACAATCATCCAACCATCAGGAGCGAAAGTGCCTTCAAAACCTTCTGCCACATAATCTGCATAACCCTTTAAAGTAATGGTCTTCGTTCCGCCATTGGTAACAATTTCTACGGTAGTAGAGTAGATACCTCGGGCTGGAGGATTAAAAGTAAAGCCGAATGAATGGCTCTGGTTTTGAGCCAGAGATATAGCAGGATTAATATTGGAAGTAAAGGGTGTTCCACTTAGTCCATTGATAGAGGTAATAGTCAAATTGCCGAGACCGACATTTTTCAGAGTGAAGATATTACCGGAAGAAGAAGAACTTCCAGAATTGGCATTGGTTACCCAATTACTACCGGTTAAATCTGC